>CAZBOX010000009.1:0-20812 GCA_964493595.1 uncultured Candidatus Obscuribacterales bacterium
CAGACCACGCGTTTGAGCGGGTTTTCGTCGACTTCTGGAGCCTTGCCTATGAAAAAGTCCAGCAAGAGCGGCTGTTTTTTATCGACTCTGAATGCGGTTATGTTTTTTCTGCCGCTCTTCCTTATCACCTGGCTGTCGATAAAGAATTGACCGGTTATCTCCTCTGGCTTGGTCAAAACGAGATAGCTGGCCAGCGCGACAAATTCGGGTTTGCGAGAGAGAGCCGCTGTGGCGTCTCCGCCCAATTTGTTGCGCACTGCGCTTGTATCAATAGCTGTTTCAGGCCATAGCGAGTTTACGGCGATGCCGAACTTTTTGAGTTGTTCTGCATAACCAATAGTGGCCATGCTCATGGCATATTTTGAGCGGGTGTAGCCGAATTTTAGCCATCCCGGCTGGAGCGCCAGCGGCGGTGAGATGTTGAGAATGCGCGGATGAGGGCTTAATTTCAGCCACGGCAATGACTCTTGAATGATGACGTCTACTGCTCGCGTGTTGACCGCATGCATCAAATCATGGTCCTTCATGCGGGTTGAATCTAAGTACGACATATAGAGCGCGCCGGCATTGTTGATAATGCCGTCCAGACGTCCGAATCTTTCTATGGTCTTGCCGATGGACTCTTTGATCTGCTGCTCATCGCGCACATCGAGCTGGAGCGCCAGCGCCTGCCCACCTCTCTTTTCGATTGCGTCAGCCGTCGAGTAAATCGTACCGGCAAGACGAGGATCGCTGTCGTCTGTGGTTTTTGCCGCAACGACAATGGCTGCGCCCTTTGAAGCAAGATAAAGAGCGATCGCTCTTCCGATTCCTCGGGAAGCGCCGGTGATGAAATAGACTTGGTCTTTCAATTTCGGCAATTGTTTCTTGTCACTCATTGCTATCTCCGTTCTTGTTGAAATAGGCCGCAGACCATGTGCTTTTGCGCATGGTCTGGGCATTTACTTTTGGTCTTGCGATTAATTGACTAAGAAATCAGCTCACTGGCATTCCAGTCGCCGTCCGACTACGTAGCCGTAGCGGTCGTAGACGGGCATGTAGACTCTTCGGCAAGGCTCGACATAGCCTGCTGGAGGTGCGCTTTGGCAGTCGTAGCAATTGCGGTTGTAGCCGGTGGACGGACCCTGCCTGTAGTAATACTCCTGGTCTTGATGCCACTGATTTCTCTCGGATTCATAGGTCTCATGGTCGCCTATCAAACCGCCGGCACCGGCACCTGCTGCACCGCCAATGATGGCACCTTCGAGTCCGCCTGCTGCTGCGCCGATGGTCGCGCCCAGAAGTCCGCCGGTCGCGCCGTAATTTCTTCCTCTTTGAGTTGCGCATCCAGTCAGGGTTGAGACGAGCAAGAGGAGCGTAAGAAGCTTAATCGTGGTTTTCATAATATTTGAGAACTTTTGGATTGGGTTGTGGTCGTTTAAATTAATTAGCCTTTGCTGAAGCTGCCGGGGGTGGCGGACTGACGGGTTGAACTTCAATCCCGTTTTCCAGTTTTTCCAGCAGACTGACCAGATTCTGATGGTTCAGCACCGGATATGGTTTCATGTCTTTCGAGTCGATGACGATTGAGCTTACATAAGGGTGCTCGTTTCCAACCGTATCGAGAATACCGACAACATAAAAGATGTGACCGTTACGAATCAGAGGACGCGGTTCCACTTTCATGTGCCCGCTCCAATCAGCTTGCCAGTTTCCCTGTTTGACATTGCCGCTGGCCTGACTCGGTCCTGAAATGGTCAATTCAGAAGGAACTACGTACTGGCGGCAGAAGCCCGTGGCGGCCTCGAAAAATAGCAGGCTGGACAAAGCTCTGCTGTCGTCGGCATTGGGTTCCAGAGCAATCACTTCCTGCCAGCCAATCTCCTCATAGACCTCGACATAAGGCGCTTTGTTGAAGTGTGGATTGTTGGTGGAATCCGGTTCGCTCACACGCAATTCGTCCCTTTTTGATACTGTGCGCCCCCAGATCCCGCCGTGCCACTTAGCGTAAATTTCCGCGTATTGGCGCGCCAGGCGGGTCGGGTAGAAAGGCACCCCGGGATATTTTTGCTTGGCCGTGGACGGGCTCATGTCGTTGATGATCCCGAAGCGATTGATGCTCATCACCCCTGCCAGGTACGGCACCATTACACCAGTCAATGTGGGGCGCTCGGAGACGTAAGGAATGAGCATGACCATGGTGCCGTCGCTGTCTTTCCAGTAGAGCGCTTCTTCCTGGACGCTGAAAGGATTGTGCACGGCGAATGCGGCCTGCACAACCCAGCTATTCGGTCCTGCCAGAAAGAAGCCGTCCAACCCTTCTGTCTTCTGCGATTTTTTGTTGATGTCGGTGGGATCCACTGATGCAACGTCGAATACGGTATCGAAAAGCAGATTGTAATGAATACCTTCTGCTCGTCCCTTGAGGTGGAAATCAGCTTGCCAGCATGGTTTTCCATCTGTGTCGCAAGCCGTCATATTGGGCATCGATACTTTGAGCGTGCTGTCGTCATTGGTGGTTCTGAGGAAATCGCGCGCCCGAGCCAATGGCAAGAGCCGGAAATTTCTCAAGTCCGAATTCGGCAATTTGTCCATCTGCAGAGGCGACAATGATTCGGCCATTGACCATTCCACAACGTCCTGATTGCCTGCTGAGAAAAAGGCAAATAGAGCTAAAGAGGCCGCACATATCCAGGTTGCGGAATGGGTGGCGATCTGTCGCTGCGGCTGCCATTTGTGCTTTGTCGCGTGCAGATATATGGCTGCGCTCACTCCTGCTGCTGCCAGAGCAGAGCCCCAGACAAGTACCCAGTGCCAGGAGAGCACAGTATACACATGAAGAAAGGGCAGCACAAAAATGCAGACGAGCACGTAGATGCTCGCATAGATCAGCGATGCCAGGCAGCCTCCCAGAAAGCGCGCACTATCGTACTTTCGCGCTCCCCATATGAAAGCGGCCAAAAATGAAACCAGAACCAGTCCCGGCTGGAAAAATGGCAAACTGAGAAAAAGCATGAGATAGAGGGCGGATTGCCACCGACGAAATACTTTGATTTTGCTATTTGCGTCGGAAGTTTCGTTGTCTTGCTGCATAATTGAGCCTTTGAAATTGAAGCGTTTGAAAAACTAGTTGCCCGAATGCAAAAACCTTGCTTGCCGCTCTCACCTCAAGCACGCACGTTCGTCAACGCTACACCGCTGTGGATGTAAGAGCGAAGACCAGACTGCTTTGATGTCTCAGGTTTGGTGGTGCTTGTTGTTCTGGAGGAGCAAGGGAATGCATTTATTCGATAACATTTTCAGAACCTGAAGCACAAAAGAAGATATGTGTTGAATTGGATGCACTCAGGTCTCTCAAGCCTGGGATTTACGCTTCTAAGGCGCAAAATCTCTCCTTGAGGCGACCATCAGGCCGGTGTCCGAGAAATTAAAGAGGCGATGCCAGCTGGCGTTACAGGCCCGCTTATGGTTCTGCTGCGAACATCGTCTATCGTATTCAGACCGGTTTTGTCTCTTTGTATGAGACAGTGCGACTTCTGCCAACCAGAGCAGCCGAAAAGCCATCTGCCAGTGTCTCACGCGGCTGGGGAAAATCCGGCCCATTTTTTTCAGCTGCCTGCAGTGTGATGGGTATGCGAACGCTTAATTCGGTGATTTGGAGCAGGCAAACCTAAATATTTCATTGCGCTTGCCCCGCTCATTTACCTAGACTTCAATCAATCGTCTTTTCACTTCTCCAGAAACTTTTCCCTAGCACACAGCAATATTCCGAACGCGAATGTCTGCGCTTCTCAATCGCATTGATGCGATCGGCTGGGACCGGCCATTTTCTAGAGAGTGATTTAGAGCGAGTGACCGAGCTTCATCTTGCCAGTAAAAGGTTGCCGTCCGAGCAAGTAGAAGTTCGCCAAAGAAAGCATTTTAGGAGGCCACTATGGACTCACAAAACGGAGTAAATGATGAGGCTTGCAGCCATCCTCAATCTATACATCTGATCGGCGGACCAGGTGGTTCGCGTGCCATTCTTGCCGTCTCAGGTATGCTTCTGGCCCTGAAATATCTGGGCATCGAGAATTACGTCACCATAGGCGGTATTAGTGGAGGTTCTCTGCCTCTGCGCCTGTTAGCGTCCGGCATGAGCGTCAAGCAAATTGTCGAAACAGCGATTGACTTGCGTTTTCTCGATCTACTTGATGCGGATGCAAAAATATCTGCGGTCATGGCAGATCACTATCGCAGCGGTCGCTATAAAGGACAGCGCCCGGCAAAAGGCCTTTACCGCAGCGAAAAACTTGGTGATTGGGTAAACAGTTTCTCGCTTGATGGAGACTGGCCGCAAAGGTTCTGGACTATGGCTGTAGAAGGGGAGTCGCAAATTCTCTTCACGTCTGAGGGCTTATATGAAAGGACTAAAGGCCAACCATTTAAGGTCATTTGCGCGCAGAGCCAGGACCTCGGTAAAGCTGTAAGAGCTTCCTGCTCGGTGCCCGGGTGGTTTACTCCGGTGGAAGTCGTCCTTGATAAAGAAGGGCGCAAGCTCCTTCTCTATGACGGCGGCTTGAGCTGGGAAGGACGCACTCCTCTGAGTATCCCTGAGGATCACTTCAAGGCGCATCCCAAGAACGTCATCATGTGTGACGTTGGCATAGAGCCTGGCGCAAAGGAATTCATCTTTAGCGCCATCTGGAAATTGGTTTGCGGGGGCAAATGCATTACTCCTCTGGGCGAAAGACCAGCCAAGGACGATCAGAATCTGGTCATAAGACCGGTTGTCACCAGCGTCAGTTCTTTCGACTTCGACGCTCATCCGGACAGAAAGTGGGAAGCGATTATGGAAGGCTTCGCCGCTACGGTTCTGGACTTGAACAAAGCTTATCGGCTGGATGCTGAGAAGTTTTTGCAGGCAAGAGAAATCATCGAGGAATACTATTCCTCGGTTTTCAGTCTCAAGAAAGAGCCTTCCGGAGCTCTTTCCGACAAGACCGTCAAACTGCTCACTAAGCACGGCGTGCTTTAGGGGCGGAAGTTTATCCCGGCTGGTGATAACAGTCACTGACCGGAGGGCGGCGGAAGTCCTATAGGGATTGGCTTTCGCTTATTCGCAACCGCCAGGGCGAGTTTGCTCTGCGGTTGTTTAACGCAAGAAAAGTTGAGTTTTCAAAGGCTTGTCCTGAGAAAACCAGGAGTCCGTTTATGAAAAAGTACATTATTCCTGCGTTCTTCGCAGTAATGCTTGGAGCGGTTTTTTACCACATTCAAACAATTCCCTCCGGTGTGATCAGCCAGGGGCCTCCTCAGCAGTTCAACAATGGTGTCACGCCGGCCTCCGAGTCCGCCTGGCCCGATATGAAGAATCAAGAGATTGGAAACAGGCAGGCGTCTGAGCCCGAGCCTGCACGTGTCAGGGAGTCTCAACCGGCAAAACCTGTTGTACTTGGCGAAGGCAGCACGGTTGTCACCACTGGTGATACTGCAGGAGGCAAGCCGCTGGAGATCGTGATCAAGCACGAACACACGGGTGCCGGTCATCACGGCAATGACGAAGCGAATGACCTCGGTCATGATCCCGGCTCTCTGAGTTCGTTTTTCGCCGGACTGCTGGCAGTCGTCATGTACATCGCAAAGCTGGCCCTCGGATTCATCGTCATCGGTATCGTCATCATGATGGTGACCGGGCAGTGGCGCGGACTTTTAGGACGCGGTCAAGCAGGCTTGATGGCTCCAAATCGCGGTGGTCTGGGCGATGCACAGGGTGTCGCAGACAAAGTCTTTGGACAGTGGGTCAATCCTGAAGACATAAAGGGCAATGGCTTTTCCGACGTTGCAGGTATTCCTGAAGCGATTGGGCAGATGAAAAAGCTGAAGCTCAAGATTGTCGAGCAAGCTGATGTCGTAAAGAAAATCCGTGCCGAGGAAGAGGCGAAAAGAGCGGATGCCAAAGAAAAAGGCATGCTTGCAGTGACTGCAGCCGAGTTGATGAATCGTCTTCAGTCTCTCAGCAAGAAATCGAGATTCGGCGGCAAATTGCCACAATGCGTACTGCTTGAAGGTCCTCCGGGAACCGGCAAAACATTGCTCATCACCGCTCTTGCAAAAGAGTGCAATGTGCCTGTCTTTGTTATTTCCGGCTCTGACTTTGTGGAGATGTTCGTTGGTTTAGGCGCCAACCGTGTCAGAGAGATGTTTGCCGACGCGCGCGACAAAAGACCTTGCATAATCTTTATCGACGAATTGGATGCAGTAGGTCGTGCTCGTTCAAACGGTCCTGTCGCGCATCCTGAAGCAGACCAGACCCTGAACCAGATTCTTGTCGAACTGCAAGGGCTGAACACCGGCAACCAGAACTTCGGCTTGTGGATATTCGGTGCTACCAACCGCGTCGATATTCTGGACAAAGCTTTGCTGCGTCCGGGCCGTTTCACCTGGAAAATCAAGGTCGATCCGCCTCATCTCGATGGGCGCGTAGCTATCTTGAAGGTGCACAGCTCCAAGCGGGAAGTGCCCCTGGCCAATGACGTCGACTTCTATGGAATCGCGAGCGTCCTCGGTGGGCTGACCGGTGCCGATCTGGAGAACGTCGTCAACGAAACTGCGCTTTACGCCGATGAATTGGCAGAGGCTGAAGCAGAGAAGTTGCGCGCAAAGGGAGGATATACAGAGGATCAGATCAAGGACATGATCAAATCCAGTGTCAGTCAGGAAGATTTCTTCGAGGGGTTATTGCGGCACCTGATGGGCGTCAAGACTCAGGTCAGCTTGACTTTCGAGGAGATTTTCAACACTGTCGTGCACGAAGCAGGTCATGCAATCGGTATTGCGTATGAAGGCTTTCTGGGTCGTACCGACGAGATAGTGCGCTTCATTGCTGTTGAGCCGAGAGGACGTTCTGGCGGTTTGACTTTCAAAACGCCGAGCCGCGATGCCTTCACAAAAACTCTGGATGACGTAGACGCGGATGCTGTCTGCGGCTTCGGTGGCAGTGCGGCGCAGCTCGTTTTCTTGAACACCAAGGACTCAGGGCCGGACAACGACTTCGAGGTGGTGGCAGCTAACATCTATCGGGCAATCGGCCGCTGGTACGGTTCTGAGAAATTGGGACCGATTTCGCTGGGTCAACGCGGCATGACCAACTCTACCGAGATGGGGGCTGCACAGAAGGATTTGATCGACGCGGAATGCAACCTGAAGACAAAGGTGCTCTACGCAAGAACCTGGTGGATAATGAACCTCTTTATCCGCTCCGAGAACATCTGGACCATGTTCTGGGAATTGCTGGAAGACAAGATCATGCGCGAAGATCGCTTTGCCGAGCTGTTCGCTGCTGCCATGAAAGAGGTCGAGGCGCATCCCGAATGGGCTAATGGCAGACTGGACGCTTTGATGGAAACAATCAAACGCGACCCTTACAGCTGGTCGGCAGCGCCGCTGGATGAAGGCACCCGTGCATTCATCAATGCTCGCATTGACGATTTGCGTGTTCGCTATGCGGCTTATTGCGAGTCTAAAAACGACTAGTTGATTAGTTTGAGCAATGGACAGGGACGTTCGTTGCTCTTTTGTCATCTCTACCGTGGCATGAAGAATGACTCTCCATGCCATATTTCCTTTTTCAACAAAATACTAAAAGCAATAGTAAAACTCAGAAAATGAAGAAATAGGGGGAAGAAGGTGAGAAAAACTATTCCCACCTTCTTCCTTTGGTCGTCCTATTTCAGGGGGGTCAGTTCAGGTCGAGCAGGTAGCCTTGCAGCAGGTGGATCTGACGCTGGAGGTCCTTGCGCGCGCTGGCGACAGCCTCTTCGCGTGTCTCGAAGGCGTCCTTGCCGATGATGCAGGAGCCGACGCCCGCAATAAACCAGTACTGCTTCGTCTCCTCGTCGTTGCTTCCGTAGGCGGTCTCTTGCGAGACCTTGTAGTTCTTGAGCACCCAGAGCTGGCGCTCCGGACGGTCACGACCTTGAGTGTCTTTGATAGCCATGTTGTTGTCTCCGTTCTTAGATTTTGCGCCCTGGTTTACGAGCTGGCGCCGAAACCGCCCAGTCCGCCGCTCTGGCTGACGCTGCCGCCCTGGCTGGCCGACACCGAAGCGCGCGAGACGACGCCGAAGGCTTCGCGGATCGAGCTGGGGTCGTTGTGGACGGTGAGGATGTTCTCCGGCAGGACGCCCATCTCGCCGAAGATGCGCTTGAAGTCGGTGTGTCCGTCGCTGATGCCCAGCGCGATCACCTGGAAGACTTCCTGCGCCTGCAGTGCCGAGAGCACCGGCTTGACCGCAGAGGGCGTGCGCATGCTGCCGTAGTCGGCGCCATCGCTGACGATCAGCAGCACGCCGCGGAAGCTGGCGCCGGTGGCTGCGAATTCCTGGTGCTTGAGCGTGGCCAGCGCGGCCAGCTCGAGCGTCTTGTCGTACAGCGGGGTGCAGCCGTACGGACGGTAGTCGGTGCCCAGGCGCTTGACGCTGGCCAGCGGCGACGGTGCCTGCGTGACGCCTTTGTTGAGCATCAGCGTCGTGACGATGATGTCGTCACGCGACTGGCTGCTCATCAGCGCATCCAGCAGTCCGTTGTAGCCGTTGCGCACGACGGGCGTGTTGCCGGCGTCCTCGATCGAGCTGGAGTCGTCGATCAAGCTGAACATGCCGAAGACTTCGCTGGAGTCGATGGCGTTGGGGTCGACGCCGAGGTTGTCCTGAATGGTGGCACCGAGGTCCACCACGTTGAGTGCATCGAGAGCCGCCTGGTCCAGCAGCCCCTCGTCTTTTGCTCCACCGAGCAGGTCTTGAAGATCGCTCATCGTTTTGCTCCTTGTGTCTTGCGTTTGAAAGTGGTTTGGCAGGAGCACTTGTCACTCCGCCTGGAAGGAAGGCACCACTAGCGGTGCCCTCCGGGAGCGAAGAGTGATTTACGGGTTGGCGCCGAAGCCGCCCAGCCCACCGCTCTGGCTGACGCTGCCACCCTGGCTCGCCGCCACCGAGGCGCGCGAGACGACACCGAAGGCGTCGCGGATGGACTTGGGGTCGTTCTTCACCGTGAGAATGTTCTCCGGCAGAACGCCCATGTCCGTGAACACCTTGGTGAAGTCGGTGTGCCCGTCTTCGATGCCCAGCGCGATGACCTGGAAGACTTCCTGCTGCTGCAGCGCCTTGAGCACCGGCTGCACGCGGATAGCCTTGCCCTTGCTGCCGTAGTCGGCACCGTCACTGACGATGAGCAGAACACCGCGGAAGCTGGCGCCGGTGGCGGCGAACTCCTGGTGTTTGGCGGTGGCCAGCGCCGACAGCTCCAGAGTCTTGTCGTAGAGCGGCGTCTGACCCTTGGGGTTGTACTTGTCGTCCAGGCGCTTGGCGTTGGCCAGCGGCGTCGGGTTCTGGATGACGCCGGCGTTCATCATCATCATGGTCACGATGATGTCATCACGCGACTGGCTGGAGGTCAGGGCGTCGAGCAGCCCGTTGTAGCCGTTGCGCACCACATCTGTGTTGCCGGCCAGTTTGATGGACAGCGAGTCGTCGATCAGGCTGAACAGCCCGAAGACCTCCGTCGAGTCGATGGCGTTGGGATCGACGCCGAGATTGTCCTGAATGGTGGCACCGAGGTCCACCACGTTGAGCGCGTCGAGGGCTGCCTGGTCGAGGAGTCCTTCGTCTTTCGCGTCACCGAGGAGTTGTTGCAGATCGCTCATATGTTTATCCTTCCAGTTTGCCGAAATTGAGAGTTCTTGAATGCAAAGCAGGGCACCGAAGGCGGTGCCCTGCGCGCGGGTGGCTTGCCGGATTACTTGCCGACCTGAGCGGCGATGCCCGGCCACTGGTTCATGGGCGTCGTCGACTTGACCACGTGCATGCCGGCCTTGGCGAACTTGGCATAGGCCTCGTCGGCCATGTCGGTGAAGTCGATCACCGGCGTCACCACCGGGCTCGAGAGGTCCTCGACCAGGTAGATCTTCTTGGCCAGCGCCGGATCGCGCTGCTGGATGTCCTCGAGCACGCCCGAGATCGTCCAGGCAACGCAGTGGCTCTTCGCCTGACCGCAGATGATCACGACGTCGTAGTTGAGCAGCGCTTCCAGGAATTTCTGGTTGCGCGCGCCGATGGCCCGACCCTTGTGGTCCTGCGTCACTTCGGGGTGCGTGATCGCGTAGTTCTCGGACAGCGGGTTGCCGCCCTTGATCTCGTGGCTGGTCTCGGACTCACGCAGCGCGTTGTGGTAGAAGAACGCTTCGTGCACCGACGGCACGAACGCGTGTTCGGTGCCGCCCAGCATGGCATGGTACGGCCAGACGAAGAGAGCGTACTTGCCGTCCGAGGTCAGCTTCTTGACGTAGTGCCGCGCGTACGCCTGCAGATAGGTGATGGCGCTGGCGTTGCCGACTGAGGAGAAGGCCACCTTCGGGTTGACCTGGAATTCGCCCGACTCGACGCCGTCCAGCGTGATCATCGAATACGGTGCGACCTGCTTGCCCTTCGCGTCGAGCCAGAAGGCCGAGTGGAAGATCTGGGCGCGGCGGTGCGTGTCCATGGTCGGGTGGATGCGCGTGATCACGCGAGCATTGCGGTAGATGAATTCACACGTGCGACGGCTGTCGTCCACGGCACCGGTGCCCGAGCGGCCGCCCACGTAGAGCTGCCCCTTGGGGTCGCAGAAGGTGAGCTGAACGTCGATGGGCAAGAGCGCCACGCGCAGGCTGTCGGTCGCCGCCAGGGTGACGTTCTCGCGCTCGCGGGCCGCCAGAGCCGCCGCCTCGATGTTGCTGTAATCGATGTAGCGCAGCATGTTGGCGACGTTGGCGGGATCGTAGAAAGAGGGAGCGGTCAGTTCGTAAGAAGTCATGTTTTTTCTCCTGTTTCGCAGTGTATGCGAGTTGGTAACTGGGTTGGGTGCGATACACGGACAGAGGAAGCAACCGGCGGTGCACCATCCGCCGGTCGCAAACAGATGAAATCTGACGGATCGCGTGATACGTCAGGACATGGTGAGCGTGCGCACCTCGTGCGTTCCGACGAGTGCGATTCCCTTGTTGGTCAAAATCAGGCGGTCGTCCGGGTGGACGAAACCCTTGGTGTCAGGGAACTTGACCTTGTTGACGAGACGTCCCATCTCTTCATCGATGCGAACGAGCCCTTCGTCTGTTGCGAGGAAGAGGCAGTGGAGCTGATTGCCGCCGGCGGCCGGCAGCGTCCCGGCACAGCGACCGTGACCATTGGCAAGCCAGTGGTCGTCGGAATCGAGCGCTTCTTCCGTGGCGATGACGTTGCCGTTGCGGTCGAGTACCGTGCAGCGATGGACGATTTTTCCACGCTCATCGTGAACGGTGAAGAACCAGCAACGATTGCTCGAGAAGACGCAGTTGGCTTCCAGGGGGTCTCCCTCGAAGGACGGCAGCTTCACCGAGTCATTCAGCGACTGGCTCTCGACGTCGAAAACGAAGGCCTTGCGAATGTGCCCGACCCGATACGTTCCGAAGCCGAATTTCGGTCCCGACCAGAACATCGTCTGACCGGTCACGGACGAACCCAGGTACTTGGTGCCCAGCGCGTGATTGCGCTGTATACGTCCGCCTGACGCGAAGAAGTAGTTGGCGCCGTTGCTTGCCACCGCCGGAGCCTGCCCGCGGTAGCTGTCGACTGCGAACGATTCCGGCTTGCGGCCGGCAGCGGCAAGGATCATCGTCGAGCCTGTCGCGAACATCGTCTGGTCACCGCAGATGGCCGTCGTCAACCCTGACTGCAGCTTGCCCGGCATCACCTGGACTTTGCCTTCGCGATGGAAAGCGCCGTCCTCGTGATAGAGGAACATCAGCCGTCCGTCCACGAACACAGCATCGAGAATGGTGCCGTGAGTATGGAAGTTGCGGGTGATGGTGACCTTGCCGTGCCGCTCTTCTGCCGGTGCCTGTACCGCTGCGCCGGGAGTGACCAGCGCGCAGACGGGGCATTTTGTCCGGCAGTGTACTGCACCACAGGCGGTGCAGTTGGTCCATTGCATGCGCTCCAGAAGCTGCAGTGGAAATACGCCTCGCCAGTCCTTCTCCAGCAGCCTGTGATAGAGGTCGAGGACATCGTCATTGAGGCTGTTGAAGGGTGTTCCCTTGTCCGGATAGCGCACGTCCTTGTGAAGCACCGAGAGGCGATGCAGCGGTCTCAAGTCCGGCTTTACCTGCTTTGCCAGCGGACCCGTGAGCACACCGCCGTATGGAGCAACATACAGCAGGCACTCGAAGAGCATGAGCGAGAAAGCGTACCAGTCGGTCAACTCCGAATGGTTGCCGGTGAGGACGAGTTGATCTTTTGGACACTGCAGCGGATCGACGAAACGCGGCGTGAAGCTCCGGCAGGCGAACTGCCCGAACTGGAAGCTGTCGGCATCGATGAGAAACGGAGTGCCGTTTTTGAAGAGGATGCCGAGCAGGTTGAAGTCGCCGATCTGAACCTTCTTACTGTGCAGGTCGCTGACCGTGCGATGCAGGTCGACGAACATGCGCACCACCGCATTGTTGTCGATGCCCGCTTGCGCTCTGAAGCCCTGCTTTGTGAGCTGACGAAGCACTTGCGCACCGGTCATCAGCTGCATGGTGAAACCCACGGTCTGTCCGCCGGCGTCGGTGACCACATCCAAAGGCGCCACGATGCGGTCGCTGAGCTTCGGATAGGCCTGCAGTTTCTTATTCATCAACTGCAGGCGCAGCCGAGCACCGTCGCGATCGCGCTGGTGCTGGTCGTCGTTGCCGATATAGTCAGGATGATCTGGGCCCTTGAAGAGTTTGAGAGCGCGCCCGTCACCCAGGTCGAAAACTTCGCCTTCACCGCCTTTGCCGACGGTGCGATTGGGGTCATAGCTCAGGAGCTTGCCCTTGACGAACACTTGCTGGTTCTTAGCCATGGCTCCTCCTTATTTCCCTTCCCCTCTGCGGCGACCGACGACGAACGTGGTGTCATCCTTCAAGCGCGGGTTTTCCTCGCAGAGCTCCAGCTCTTTGATCGAAACGAAACGGCTGTTGATGAGCGCCAGGCGCCGGCGAATGCCTGCCTTGGTGAAGAACTGATTGTTTGACCAGAATTGGGCGATGGGACCGATCAAGTCCGGGTAGCCAGGCAGCTTTACCTCTGCCGCTTGCGACAGATCTGCCGCGCCGTCGGAACCGATCATGAAATTCTTCAGTTCCGCGAGCGGCAGAGTGCGATGGACGGCAAAGCGAAGCTGCTCGTCTTTCCAGCGCGTCGTCAGCAGTGCGTAACTGAGATACGGCGGCTCGTTGTTGTCGAAAGGACCGATGCGCTGCACATCGCCATTGACGATGATCAAGCCGTCGCCGATGGTGAAGAAGCCCGCGCCGTATTCGGTAATGATGGCGCCGACTAGCGTGAACAGGAAGTTCTCGCAAATCGCCGCCGAGAAGCTGCCATCACCGGCGATGGCTTGCGAGAGGATGCGAAGATGTGCGAGCACATCCTGCCTCGTCGCTTCCAGTGCCAGGGACAGCGCCTTGTCGAAGCCTTGTGTTTTGGCCATGCCGGCATGCCGAGCCCACTGACGCAAAAGCGCCGTGCGCAGCAACTGGCTGCCGACATTGGAGCCGACCTCGCTTCTCGCCTGGCTGCCGCAACCGTCGGAGACGATAGCGATTGTCACACGCTGATCCTGATGGACACACCAGGCGTCCTGGTTGTTTTTCCCCACAAGCAGGTTGCCCCGCTGCAGATGGTCGCCACCGGGGATGGAGCCACCGGCTATGTCGAATTCAGTTTGCATAGATAGTTCTCCTTGCCCTAAAACCACGAAAACGCAAGGACTGGACTGGTCCGCGTGCATTTGCGAAGTCTTAGCAGCTGCTGCTAAAGAATGAATTCTTCCAACTCGCGGAAGAGCGTGTAGGCGACGATCGTCTTGCCGTCCGGGATCTTCCAGAGTTCCTTCAGCGGCATGATCTTGAGCGTGATCTGCTCGCCTTCCTCGAGGTTGCCGGTAAGCCGACCATTCAGCTCGTCGAGCTCTTCTTGCGAAACCTGGCGCACGAAGCAGTAGACGCGGATCGTCTCATCGCTGCCGCCCGGCGTCGGAAAGAAACCGCGGATGTGACCGGCCATCGCGCTCATGTCGATGAGCTCGTCACGCCCAACCTTCATCTTCAACTCTTCGCCGATCTCCTTTGCGGCCACGCCGACGAAGTCTCCGTTGCCGTCAAGCATGCCGGCGGGCACTTCCACGAAGTCGAATTTGCCGGTAGGCAGTCGGGGCTGTACGGTCATCACCGTATACTGCTTGCCGTTGCAGACCAGGACCGGCAGTATGGCCACACAGCCTCCGCGCATGAAGACGACGCCGGGCAGCGGCTTGTTATTCCGGTCGACGACATCGGCACGGAACATCATGAAGCCGACGCGCTCACCGAACATGTTGACCGACTGGATGTGCACCGAGCGGACATTCAATTGATTGCGGTCGATTTCGCCGAGCCAGTCGGTGAAAGCCTTGCAGGAAACCATCGTGTCGAGGCTGACGCCCGAGGCGATGATGCTCATTTCGCAGGTAACGGTAAAACCAGCAACGTTCGTTGAAGTCATCTATCGATTCCTCTCAAAGTATTGATTACAACGCGGTGCAACAGCCGCGAACAAAAGAACAGGAGGAGGGTGGCACCTGCCACCCTCCTCTGCCTGCCTACTGCAGTTTCGATTACTTCAGGCTGGTCGCGATCGCTTCCAGCTTGGCGACGGAGGCGTCGTCGGTGCCGGTGTAGCCGAGGTTGACGAGGTCCTTGGCGGTGATGATGTTGTAGTCGCCCTCACCGTACTTGGCGAGGAAGGAGCCGGGGCCGCCGGAGGCTTCGCCCCAGGACACCTTCAGCGTGCCGCCGTCGGGCAGCTCGACCATGGGCGTGGGAACGGAGCGGGCCGAGAAGAAGCCGGGCTTGCCGTCGACGGGGCGGTAGCGGTCCTGGAACTTGGCGCCGAGACCGGCCTGGGCGATGGGCGAGGTCTCGTCGTAGTTGGTCCACTGCTGGGTGGAGCCGTCGGCCTCGGTCTTGGTGATCACCCACTGACCGATCTCGATGGGCTGTCCATCGGGCTGCTCCTTGGTGACGACGCGGTCGCCGTGCTCGGCGATGTACTCGGCGGTGACCTGGACGGCGGCGACTTCGGTGTACTTCTTGTCGCCGGGCTTGAGGTCGGCCTTGCGGAAGACGAATTTCGGCTCGCTGGTCTCGAAGACGTTCTTGGGATCGGCGATGTTGTTGGCTGCGTTCGACATGTGTTTTCTCCTGGGTCTTTCAGACCGTCTTGAACAAGTGGATGTGGATGCGGTCTCCTGCGGAATTGCTGGAGACCGCTAAACAAACGTTGCCGGCGGTTCGAACCTTTCTAGAGGCGGTCCCGCCGAATCGAGCTTGGATTCGATTACTTCAGGCTGTCCGCGATCGCGTCCAGCTTGGCGACGGAGGCGTCGTCGGTGCCGGTGTAGCCGAGGTTGACGAGGTCCTTGGCGGTGATGATGTTGTAGTCGCCCTCACCGTACTTGGCGAGGAAGGAGCCGGGGCCGCCGGAGGCTTCGCCCCAGGACACCTTCAGCGTGCCGCCGTCGGGCAGCTCGACCATGGGCGTGGGAACGGAGCGGGCCGAGAAGAAGCCGGGCTTGCCGTCGACGGGGCGGTAGCGGTCCTGGAACTTGGCGCCGAGACCGGCCTGGGCGATGGGCGAGGTCTCGTCGTAGTTGGTCCACTGCTGGGTGGAGCCGTCGGCCTCGGTCTTGGTGATCACCCACTGACCGATCTCGATGGGCTGTCCATCGGGCTGCTCCTTGGTGACGACGCGGTCGCCGTGCTCGGCGATGTACTCGGCGGTGACCTGGACGGCGGCGACTTCGGTGTACTTCTTGTCGCCGGGCTTGAGGTCGGCCTTGCGGAAGACGAATTTCGGCTCGCTGGTCTCGAAGACGTTCTTGGGATCGGCGATGTTGTTGGCTGCGTTCGACATGTGTTTTCTCCTTGGTAAGACGTGGTTACGCTCGTGTGGGTGTGCTAACCGCCAGCTTGCAAACCTCGCGCAGTCTCTTGCACTGAATTGCCAAAGTCGTGACACATGGTGTGACACCGTATGTGGTGACTTTGGTGATGCTGAATGAGAGAGCGACTTGGATTGGAAAGGGTTGGCGGCGGCAACGAGAGAGGTAAAACGAGCGATGCCCCAGACTACTTGGCAACCTTGTCAGGGGGCAATTTTTCGAGTTGTCGCCCGTATGGAGGGCGTGTGTCTGCACAACCCCAGTTGTAGTAAGCCTTTCAGGTCTTAGTGGGTAAGTTTTTGGGGCGGGAGAAGTTCAAATTCTTCCGAAAACCGCAACAAAAGCCAGGTTGCGTCCGTCCTGATGTCTCCCCCTGAACTCACTCGAGTGTCACCTTTCCAGCGCTGCTGGCAGTGTCACCTTTCCTCCAACATTAAGTGTCACCCTTGCCCCCAGGCCGGAGCGCCGCCATCCTGGCGGCACCACAATTAGCAATTCCGCCTCTTCACTGTCCGGAGCGCCGCCATCCTGGCGGCACCTTAATTAGCAATTCCGCCCCTTCACTGGCCGGAGCGCCGCCATCCTGGCGGCACCTTAGTTCGAGGCCCGCTAACGCCTCTTCACGCCGCTTCTTCGCGCCGCCTCTAGTCGAGATCGAACCTGTCTCTATAGAGCATCTCTCTAATCCATGCTCGGTTCTCTTCCTGTTGTCTCCAGGTCGCTACAGCCATCTCCGCTGCGTCATATTCAGACTGCTGACCTGTTACCCAATTGCGAATTGGAGCGCGACGCGTGTTGAATCCAGGATGAGCGGCGATCCAGCTCCTTATGTCGGTGGGCAGATCGCTTGGAGCGTCCAGCGGGTGCGGGAATTTGACCTCATCCGAGCTGAATTTCAAACCGGTTACTGGTTGGTCGCCTTGTTGGTCGGCTACGCCTCTCAGGTAGCTTTCCAGTTTGACGTTATTGTGGTTGAGGGCGAGCCAGAGACTGTGACTGTTTGCTTCGAGAACTCTCGTGGCGTCGATGACGAACGCCAGATACTCAGGATTTGTAGCGCTCATTCTTTGATAGGTGCCGTCAGCTCGCTGCCATAGACTGCTGTCGGTTTTGCGTTTTTGCTCGAGCACTTCTTGCCATACGCCGCCGATTATATGTCTGAGTCTCTTCGCTTCTGGAGACGTGCCTGATGGATCGGCGCTCAGCTTTTCCTCGATATAGGACAGCGCACGCAGTTGATTCTCACTCATGGGGACGCCTTGCTTGTCGGCCTGCAGGAAATAGTCACGCACTTCTTTCAAATTCATTTGCGGATCGTATGAAGGATGCAAGTCATAATAATTGCGCCAGTCATATGCAATCGATGCGATCAGCTCGCCTTCTCTCCTGAAGATGTTGCTTTGCTTGGGATCGCTCAATTTGCCCATCAGCGCAGAGTAGTCTGGACCTCCTTTTGAGCCGTCGAAGAATCCCTCTTTATCGAGTAACCAGAAGATTCGAGCATGGTCATGTACATCATGGCTGGCGAGAGAAACTTTTCCGAGGATCGGACCAGCACTGCTCTTGAATCCGTAGTCGACAATTTTGAGGTTTTTAACCAGCTCGCTCAGCGGCACGGAGCGCTCTTCCATTGTGCCTCGGCGATAAACCGGAGTGTAATTATCCAGTCCGTCTGCGCCGGTTGTCTTGTCGAAGCGCTCCGGTACCAGTCCTTCGCTCTGCTTTTGCAAAACTTCTTTGAGCAGCGGAACGTACTTGGGATGTACTTTCATGTCCAGTCCGTTTTCGACAATGCTTTGCAGTGAGCGTTTTTTGACTGTGACGAACTGAGTTCTGTCGTAGGCGTTGTCTCCTTCAGGAGCATTCATGCGCTCAATCAATTGCTTAGCAAAAGTGTGATCGAACGGCGTTCTGCGGGCAATGTCCATGTCGTCATAGACTTTGTTTGACAATTCGATAACTTCAGTGGGTGAAAGTTTCCGACCGTCCGGTGTTCTCCAGAGATGTTCGGGCACGAAAAGTTTTACCATCCACAGATCATTGTGCGTGAAGTGACCATGCCCTTCTGTTGACCGGCCTAGCATGATCGTGCCCAAAGCCAGTGCTCTGTCTTTCTCTATGGATGCAGACGGCCAGTGTTTTTCAACTGACTCGAAAGCTTTGTTGCGCAGGTCCAACCAGTGACGATCTGCGAATGTATCGTAGGCTTTGGTGCCGAAAAGCTCGAAGAATCTATCTTTGCTGGACAGATAGTAGTCGGCGTTTTCAGGCTTGAGAAGCTGGGAGACTTCAAAATTTCTATCCTGCACGCGAGCAGTTTTGGGAGTTGGTCGCTCGAATCCGTGCGCTTCCGGCGTGTAGAGATGAATTGCCGCTTGCATGTATGCTTGGCGCCAGCCGCCTCGCCCACCAAGAATTTCCGGACCCCGATACCAAGTTGGCTCCGGAGGCGGAGCCGCATTGAATTTGTCGGCCAGTTCTTTGGATGGGAAAATCAAATTGTGCTCGGCATCGTATACCATCCCCTGCTCTTTGAACTCTCTAGAATTGGCTCTTTCAGCTAACCATTCCCGGCTGGGGACGCCGGTCTCCGAGTTTGTAGTCTCTCTGAAATATTGCAGAGGTGTTTTGAATCCCCAGGTCATCGGCTGCGGTTGGAATTGCTGTGCCAGCGCCTGCATTGCCTCTTCTACCTGCTTGGCGGGTGTCCCAGGCTCGACAGGAACGTGTATTTCAATTTTGTTATCCATGCGAAGCAGACCGAGTTTGCGTGCAATGAGCTGATTCTCCGGCGACATGGAATTTTCATTCAGGACGATGTAGGCTGTCGGCTTTTCTGCAGTCGGCGCATTATCGAGGTTTTGGTAGCGGTCTCCTTCGGCTGTCGTGTATCTCCCGCCTTCTGCGGCTTTCATCTTCAGATAGGGAGCTTGATATTCTCCCAAGTGCAGGACAGACCCGAATGGCGACCATTTGCGCTCGGTCTGGTGAAACACGCCGGAGCCGGTCGTTTCAATATTCTTCGCCCAGAGCTCGGAAACTGCCGTACGCAAGGGAGCTTCAACTATTTGGTTGATGTGAGCCTGGTCTCTGATAACTTGTCCGGATGGCTTATCGATACGTTCTACCGACTGCACGGTGGCAAGCGGTTCTCCCAGTCTTACAGGCTCTGCCGAAGTGATCGGTCGGAAGTTTTCTAGCGGCTTTTTCGTGGCAGTTTGTTCTGTGTTTGTCTTTTCTGCGGCGACTCGCGGCAAGCCAATCTTGGCACCGACTGCAGCACCGGCTGCGTCGCTTGTGGCTGCGAATAGTCCTTCTTTGCCGATTTTGGCAAAGTCGAATTTGTTCAATTCCCAGGCGTTGAACTTGCCTTCTTTCACTTGTTTTCGCGCTTCTTCCGACATGCCGGAAAATGCACCGAAGGAGAATCCGGTGAAGCTGTTTTGAAAAATTCTATTGCCGACGAGCTCAGGAAAAGCTTTCGCTGCTCCTGATGTTTGCAGCAGTTTCATGCTGCCGGCGCCGAGCGTAAATGTGGCTGCGCCGATAGCGAGATTCTCGAGATTGGCAGTCGCTTCTGCAGTTTTGCCCAGCCCATATCCGATGCCGCGATACTTCCCTGTTTCGTCATAGTATGTCGCGCGCGTGAGAGCTGTTTCGGTGGCTGTCCCGGTGATGCCAAAGGCCACGCCCTGAGCAGGGGCGGACCAGATTCTTTTGTCTAGCCCCGACTGCTGCATCTTGGCGCCGATCATATCCATGCTGCCCTTCATGGCGACGCCTTTCAGACCGCCCAGCAGGGCATCCTTTCCCATGTTGTCGGCGCTGTCGCCCCACTTAGCTTCAGAGGCACCGTAGAGAGCCGCGGCGGAGCCGTAGGTGAGTGCCGCACGCATACCGCGTCCGGCCGGTACAAACAGTGGCACGCTTTTGGCTGCTCGTGCGACCCAGGCTGCGGTATTAGCCGTTGTGTCGTCGCTGAGATTGAGATCCAGCGCGGTGGAAACAGTTTTGACGGCTGACTTGGTAAAGTGCGTTAGAACGTCCTCGTGCAAGCGCTCGCGAGCGTTTGCTTGGTCCGAAGAGGCAATTGCTGCCTTTCCTTCCAGTTGTTCACTGGTAGAGTGTCGGGAGATTTCGTTCATTGCGCTGAAAGAGAGAGAAACGCTTCGCTTCGGCTACTTTTGGTGGCTGCAGCTTAGTGGATTGAGTATAAGTTTTAGATCTCAAGAGGTATATGGTAGGAATCCCAAAGAACCTTAAATTCAGCGTTTTCAGATTAATTCTCGCTGTCGACTATTTTTGAGAATCGAGAGTTTTAACTGATGCCGGAGTCAGAATCGAGAGATTGATTTTGTATGGCAACTCAGTGATATTCGGCGTCAAATCCCGAATTCGCCCTTCCGGCTTAAATGTTGCCGCTTTGATTTCGCGATTGAGAAGATACTCGCCCACCATCTCTACCGGTGATTTCCCTACAGGCGTCGCTTGCACCGTTCTTCCATCGAAAAGCCCGGCTTTCGACCATTTGTCGAAGATGAACTGCCTTGTGGCGATTGAATATTCACGGGCTGCATCGAGCGGCGCATAGGCGCCATTGCCGTTGCGGATGGAAATATTGCCGATGCGCGAGCCGATTTGCCTGGACAGGTCAAATTCATATTGCAGACCGGCGACTTGCGAGAAATATCTATGACCTTCGCTTTCTGGATTGAGATTGCGGTCTGAAAATGCGTTGCGAATCATCTGGCTGAGAGTCGGTGGTTTCGGCGCCGCACCGCTGCCGGCGCTGAATTCCAAGATCCTGCGCAACTCGCCGCCCGTCATCTTGTAGA
>CAZBOX010000009.1:20912-54998 GCA_964493595.1 uncultured Candidatus Obscuribacterales bacterium
TTTCTGAGCGCGTCCAATTCGCTTGTCTGCGCTTTGACGAAGGCATCGAGAGCCGCATCTCTGGGCGCTCCCGGCTCGATGGCGTGCATGCGTGAGCATGTGCTCAGGCGATGGGCGGAGCCGTCCGGACGAATGGCAAGGTCTAATTGCCCCAGCCAGCGTCCGTTAGAGCCGGCTTGCACGATGGGAATTTCATATCCGCTGCCTGTGGTGTTTCTTAAAGTGGAAAGCCCGCCGGTTGAAACACCGTTCTTGCCGACCCAGACGGGAGCAGCAGTAACGTCGTGAGTGTGGGCGCTGAAGATCGACGCCACCTTCAGGTTTTGTGCTGCCAGACTGCTGTCTTTAACAAGCGCTTGCGCCAGTGCCTGATCCTCAGACATACCCAGGTGAGACAGAATGACGAATTTGTTGACGCCGTGATTTTTCGCCAGATCGAGCATGGTGTCGACCGCAGATTTGGTCGCATCTTTGTAGCCGATGCCGGCAACGTCACCAAGGGCGGTGCCTTCTTTTGTGACGAGACCTAATGTGGCTACTTTCTCAGGACCAGCAGGACCCTGAATGGTGTCGATGGTGAAACGGCGGGCAAGCTTTTGATAGTCTGGGAAAGCAGACAGGTCCAGGTTCGTAGCAATCAGATTCGCTTTGGGATTCTCGCCCAGCAGAGTAGACATTGTTCGCGCATAGCCGGGCACGTTGAAGCCGCTTCCCAGGTCGTAAGTGTGATTGCCTGGTAAAAACTTTGTGACGCCCATTTTCATGAGCGCGGAATTTTCAGGCATGCCGGACTTGGTCGAGATGTACTGAACATTGCATCCTTCCAGATCGCCTACGGTGACGAACTGAGAAGGCATTCCGCGCTTTGCCGCATCAGCGGTCAGGCGGTCTGATACCACTTTGATGGCGGCCAACTGGTCATTTTGACTGTGGAAGTCATTGAGGTGCAGAGTTCGTAGTTGTAATAGATCTTCTTTTGGTTTGAGGGCATGCTGTGCTCGCGCAAAAACTTCGTTGCCGCGCCACAGACTGCTCGCGGTTCCCGAGAGAATTCCGCCAAAAGCAGCTCCGATTGTGGTATCCGCCAGAACTTGTCTGGAGACGTTCAAGGCGCCCTGGGTCGGGTTTTCCTTGAGGGCTCCGGCGTTTTCTGCAATGCGATGCGGGAGGCTCCATGCGAAGGTACCGGCTCCACCACCGGCTACACCTCTAACTACACTGTGCTTGATGCCCGTGAATACGTTATCGGCAATCAGTTGCTTACTTGCTGTTTCTGCTATGTCTCGAGAGATGTTGGAACCGAGAGCTTCGCGTGCTATTGCTTGCTTGAATCTGCTGGAGGCGAAATTGTCCGCCTTCATTCCGACGATCCCGGCGACCGCGTCAACTGCGCCCCAGCCGATGTCGTGGATGCCGGCTGTTCTGTCCTTTTCTTCTACAAAAGCTTCTTCCAGTCCCGACTTGACGCCGTATTTGGTCATGCCGCCGGCCAGCAGAGCGACTGGTACAGCAAGCCCTGTGCGCCTCGAGGCCGCCATCACCCCGAAGGTGACTGCGCCGCTGACGCTGGCTGAGAGGCTGGAGGCGAATTCGGACAGAGACTCGGCACTGAGCAAGCCCTTGTTCTCGGGCTTGTCGTCTGTCTTTGGACTACGTTCGGGAGAATCGGTCATGCTGGCGCGAGAGAAAACGACGAGGTTGATCAGATTATGCGTATTACTGGCGGTGCGGCACTATGGTGATTCTCCCAGGGTGCCGTAGTTCTCCCATCTGCCAGATGGGCGCGCCGTGCTCTAATGGCGTCAACCATTAAACTTGGGGCAACCTGCATGGAATTTGTCGTCGATTTTGAACGCCGCTCTGATGTGCCGCTTTATCGCAGCCTCGCCACTGCCATAAAGGCTGCCATATCGGACGGACGTCTGCGTCCGGGCGACAAAATTCCTTCGGTCAGGGTGCTCTGCGAGCTGGCCGATGTTTCAAGAAACACCGCGCATCAGTGCTATCAGACTCTTATCGATGAAGGCGTTATCGAAGCCGTGATTGGCAAGGGTGCATTTGTGCGCAAAGCCCTGGCTCAAGATGTAAACGTCAGCAGGAAAAGCTTGCATCAGTCCGAAATTGAAAAGCCGCAAAAGGCACCCCGTCAAACCCAGATGATAGAAAACGTTTTGAGCATGGAAGTCGATGTACTGACACATCAGAAAACTGCCCAGGCTCTGAAACATCAAATGCCTTCACTGGCGGATCTGCCTTTGCAGTCAATCAAGCGTGCGATGGCTAAGCATTCAAGGTTTGAGGATCCGAGCCTGCTCGCTTATTCCGGTGATCCATTCGGGCATCCGAATTTGCGTGAAGCAATCGCCAGATATGTTCTGCGCGCCCGTGCAATTAAATGCAGTCCGGAGCAAGTCGTAATCTCATCTCGTCCCAGCCAACAGATGCTTGATCTTTATTGCCGTCTTTTCATCGAAAAGGGCGATCTTATCGCTGTTGAGCATCCTGGCTATTCACAACCGAGACAGATTTTTCAACTGCACGATGCGCGGGTCCTGCCGATACCTGTAGATGAGAGCGGATTGCAAGTGGAGGCTCTGGCGGCTCTGGAAAAGCCCATCAACATGGTTTATGTGACGCCATCTCATCAAGACCCGACCGGAGCAATTTTGTCGCAATCGCGGCGAAAGCAGCTTGTTGACTGGGCGCGGCAAAATAATGCCGTGATTTGGGAAGATGATGTGGAAAACGAATATCGCTATGGCAGTGAGCCTTTGCCGGCTCTTTATGCGCTTGATGGGGGAGAGCGTGTAATTTATCAGTCGACTTTCTGGCGCACTCTGTGTCCTTTGATTCGCATGGGTTTCGTCATTTTGCCTGCGAACGCCACGACCGAAATCATTCGCTCAGCTAAATACATGCTTGATCGCGACCTGCCCATCGTCGAGCAATTAGTGCTTGCTGATTTGATCAATGATGGTTCTTATGAACGTCATGTTCGAGAGATGCGCAAAAAGTTCACGGCTCGACGCATGACCGCAGTCCATGGCTTGACTGTCTCCTTGAACGGACTTTTGAGTATCAATAAAAACACGGCCGGACTTCATTTGCGTGTTTTGTTCGATGCCTCGATTCCGCGGGATCTGATTTTGAATTGCGGACGAGATGCCGGTTTGTCCATCACTGGAACACAAGCCTATTACCTCTGTGATGCGCCGCAAAATGAGTTCCTCATCCAATTTGCCCATGTCGAAGAAGAAGACCTGAAGCAGCAGATTGATCTTTTCTCGCGGCAAATCAAGGCACAATTGAATACGCAATTTTGCATGCCCGATCAGGTGCTTGCTGCCAGAACTGTAATACCGTTTTCTTAACTGACCGACCAGTTTCACCGCTTAAGCGTTTACCGGTTAAAGCCTTGCAGGTGGTGTTTTCTGGAAAAACTACCGGCATCTTTTGGAATTGCTTTTCTTTGGTAATTTCATTGCGTTACTTTGGCAGTACGCATTACTCGATTAGCTTTTCTTGATTGGACGGAAAAGACAAAAAATCAATCTAGGCTTTCCAGAACTGAGCAAGTGTCCGTGTTTAGGCATGGCGAGGCAAGACTTGCTCGTTGTCTGGTGCTAGCGGTTCTCCGTCAATCGCGCACGTTGGCGATTATCACCAAGCGTGATCAGTCTGGTTTGGGCCTTTGACTAAGACGTGAGGAATGAATCACCGCGCGTCCAAACGTAACTTTCAAGCATCACCTCGTGGTGCTTTCTGCAGGGAAGGAATTCTATCAATCATGTATACAACAAAGCTCAGACTGCTCAGCTCCGAAGACCGTTCCATCACCATCCCCTTGGGGCGTCTCAAGGGCCTGAAGGTGGGCACGTACTTTCGAGTCACGCACGGCGGTAACCTGATGGACCTGGAGCTACAAGCTTTTCTCGTCGGAGCGAAACGGAAGACAAGTCAGATCGCTTTCTACAACCAGCCGCGGGCCGCACGAGGAGCAGTTCGGCTGGCACCAGCACTATCTGTACAAGACATGTTTGCGCTTTGGGCGAATCCGAACCCTGCGCGGATGAAGATGTACGATGAGTCCGTCGATATCAGACTTGAAGATCTGCCGGACTGGGTAGACAAAGTGGTGATCACCTCCAGCATTCACCACCAAGGCGAATTGCCTGCACCGGGACATCATTTTGGCAACGTGGCACTGGTCGAGATGCACGTCGAGACGCCTGACGGTGAAACGACTCACGCGCGGGTATCCTTCACTCGCAGCAGTGTGAAGGGTCGCACTGCAGCTGTTCTCGCCGAAATCATTCGTAGTGATGAAGGTTGGCTTCTGAAGCTTATCGGCGCAACCTGTCACGGTGGATTGAGAGGGCTCTGCCATAAATATCGTGTTCCTGTGAAATGAAGCTCTCTCGAGGCATACTCTGACGAGCAGAGCCGCTGACAGAGTACGGGCTATTTCTTCGCGCAGCGAAGATTTAGCCCATGCTTTTTTATCGGGATAATACGATAAGATATAGTAATTAAGCCTGAAAAAGCAAACTACCCGGAAGAAGCTGGAAATTGTGTTTCCGACTCCTCCCGGGTATTTGCTGCTATTCCGCAGTAGCAAAGTTGCCTCTGCTACTGCGTTTTACCGTTGCGTGAGCGCCTTTTGAGCGCCGTTCACATCAGTGAATAGCTGACATCAGGCGCGCTTGCCGCGACCGAAGATCTTGTCGATGCGCGTCATGATGTCGTTGTAGGCGCGACTGACTGCAGCGATCACCGGCGCCAGGACCTTGGCGATCCGAGCCACTGCGGCGTTGAGCGGCTTCAGCAGCCACTTGTCCACGAAGTCGTAGATGCCCGTGTGGATCAGCTTGAGCAGCGTGGCGATGCCCGCCTTCCAGCCCTTGCCGTCGGTTTTGTCCGGAATCGCCAGCGTGATGACCTTGAGCAGGGCATACGCAGGCGGGATGACGAACAGACCGAGCACGTAGCCGGCGACGATAGCGAGCACGCCAGCCGTCGGAAGCGCGAAGTACCACGCCCATGGAAGCAGGCTGAACGCGTGACCGCCGACATAGAGACCCGCGCCCGCGCAGAGAAGAACGATCAGCGGCTCGCCGCCCTCATTCTTCGCCAGCTTGCCGCCGACCAGGTAAGACGTCGCCGTGACGATGACCGTTGCGGCCAGCGCCAGCCAGTGGGTCCAGCCGGCGTCGGCATGCGGAAGTCCGATGAAGTAGGCGAAATAGAAGACCACTCCGGCGAACAGGACATTGCTGACCTGTCCGAAGAGCGGCTTGAACTCCGTCTTGTCGTTGAACGTCGCCTCCTGGGCACGCTTGAAGCCCTTTTCGTAGAGCTTCTTCAGCTTCGCCGAAGCCTTCTCATGCAGCTTGTCGAGCCCTTCGCCGGCCTTCGACTGGTCGTCGAAGAGCAGGTTGAGACCCGCGTAGATGAGAGGCAGGATCACCAGACCCCAGAGAGCCGCCACGATGACGCCGGCGATCAAGCCGCCCAGCCAGCCGAGCCAGCCGAGATGCGCCAGGTAGAGGTCGAAGCCCGTCAGACCGAGGCCCACCGACGTCAGGAAGCCGATGATGGCGTTGCCGCCGCTGTGCTTGATGACGTGCACCACGCTCAGGTAAGAAGCCACCAGCGTGACAGCGGTGAAGCCACCCGTCAGCCAGATATTCCACCCGAGCATGCCGCCCAGGATGAAGGCGCCGACTGCCAGAGCGATGGCAACCAGGATGTTCACCACGTGGTGGAAGAAGAGCCGGCAGTCGGTCTTGTCCCCGCGGTAGGTGGTGTTCAGGATGGGCTTGAGAGTCTCGTAAGCCTTCTTGAGCCCCTCGTTGAAGAAGAGCAGGACGACCGGGAAGACGAGTGCGGCGTTGAGCGCGAAGATGCCCAGACCGATGCCCGCCTGCGTGAGAAGCGTGCCGCCCAGCAGGGTGGCGCCTTTGTAGCCGACGAGAGTCGACCAGATGAAGGTCAGACCGTTCACCTCGGCCTTCTCGAGCGTGTCGTGCAGGGGCTGGAAGAGCAGCCGGGCGACGATGACGCCGGCGAAGCCGCCGAGCACCCAGCCGTTGCCCAGTACCATTCCGAGGACCCCGGTGCTGACGTAGCTGCCGACGAGAAGTGTCTTGATGAGGTCGGTCGTCAGGTATCCGGCATAACCGCAGGCGAGAATGCCGACGACGTAAGTGGCGCCCATCAGGAAGACGGTGAACCACTTGCGGCTCGACTTGCCGGGCTCAGGCTCGCTTTCGACATGCTGCCAGAGCGACGAAGCGACCGGCAGGCGGCGAAGCAGGCCGACCAGCGGTCCGAAGACCGATTCGGCAAGCGGCCTGGTGACGTGCTTGAATGCGTCACCGAGGATGTCGGCGAGGCTGTAGGCGACCGGCCAGATGAATCCGCTGACCAGGCTGGAGCTGATCAACGCGGCAGGGAGCCATCCCCACCAGCCGATGCCCATGTCATCGCCGACCAGGTGCATGGTGGCGATGAAGGTGACGATGGAGAACGCCAGCCCCAGCGGGATGGTGATCACGCCGGGGAAGAGGCTGTTGTAGGTGCGTTTGCGCGCCTGGCGACCGATGAAGATGAGGAACGCGACCCAGTAAAGCGGGTTCACGACCATTTTCCACGAGAATTTATCCATAGGTTTTCCTTTGTGCTCCGCAGAGCGTCTGTGTGGCGTCTTTGCTCCCAATGCAGAGCCGCCACAATGGAAATAGCTACATGCTGCCCGTCCTGCAGCATGGGAACTAAGCTAGCCGAGACAAGCTGCACGTTTGGGAGACGGCAGTTTGCCAGGACGATGAACACCGCTACTCATCGAGAGCATTGGAAAGAGCTTCAGAGGCTGGTAACTTCAGCTTTTGGTGTCTGGCGGTGATCTGGACGAGATGGAAAGAGAGATACCCTCACCTTGATTCCGTGGAGCCTCATGAAACAACCAATGGGGCGTTTTGCTTAGTATGTTGTTTCATTAGAAACGCGTAGGACGGGCCAATTGTGTTTCCTAAACCCAAGGCACTCAGCTCACGAGAGGTCTATATCTAAAGGAGATCTCGCTATCGCAGTTTCGCTAGGACATCGATAGGGCTCTGCTCATGCTAGCGCTAGCCCCCATGAATTGAGTCGAGACAGTCTCGGTCTGACGAAGAGTGGAATTCGTACCGGAGAAGCGCGAATTGAATTCAAGAGGGTAAAACGGATGAGAAACCCGTTAATCTCATTCAGGGTGCCTTAAGCATGGGCACACTGCCAGAAACCAGATGTCCGTTAAGCAAATGTCCGTCGGAGACTTGAAATGAAACGCAGCCAGATCAATCAACTCATCGATAACGCCTTGGAGTTTATTCACAGCCAGCAATTCCACTTGCCTACATGGGCGAAGTGGAACGCCGATATCTGGCAAACAATGGGCGAAGAGGCCGATGAAATACGAAATCATGGGCTGGGATGGATGATTACGGACTTCGGCAGCAAAGATTTTGATAAAACTGGTTTGCTGGCTTTTGTAATCCGCAATGGGCTTTTGAAGAACAATAGACCGCAAACGACCAAGCTCTATGCCGAAAAGATGTTCATAGTGCAGCCTGAGCAGGTTACGCCCTGGCATTTTCACTGGATGAAGACGGAAGACTTGATCAATCGCGGCGGCGGTCGCCTGGAGGTCGAGCTTGCCTGGGTCGCAGACGACGAGAAATCTTTCGATGAAAGAGAAGTGCGAGTTCAAGTCGACGGCATTACGAGAATTGTTCCATCGGGCGGGAAGCTTATTCTGGAGCCCGGCGAGAGCGTAACCTTGCCTCCTAAGCTGTGCCATCAGTTCTGCGGTCACAGGGGCGATAAGACGGTTCTGGCAGGCGAAGTGAGCAGCCTCAACGATGACACTCGCGACAACTGTTTTCTGGGCAAGAATGTCGAACGCAGTGTAATCCTGGAGGATGAGGCTCCCAAATATCGATTGACTGGTGAATATGCAATTGGTGCACCTCGGACATAGAGGTGGTGGCAAATATGGTGTCAGAATTGGAAAACAGCAGACGTCCGTAGAGGCTCACTATTCGAGGCTTTCAAGGGAAAAATTAAGAATGAAAACGGTTTTCAAAATTTGCCGTTGAATTCTAATGTTGTGACGCTGAAGGACTGAAAGTGGCTATTAATGGGTGTTTTCGCGTATTGCGGAAAATTGAAACGCGGACTTTGGCTTGACAGATCGTTTTTCAGTGGGTTAGATGAAGGTGTGAAGGCTGACTGGATGCGGCATTGGAAGTCGTTTTCATTTTTAAAAGCCTGAACGAAGCAGAAATTACTCGGAAAAACTTTCATCGTTAGTGCTGCAAGTTATTGCAATTTTGGTTTCATCAACCGATTGAAAAATTGAAAAGGAGAATTTAGATGTCTTGTAAAGTTCACGGCGAACACGAACATAAGCATGGAGAAGGTTGTGGGCACCAAGCGATTAAGCATGATGACCACGATTGCTACCTCCACGACGGTCACATGCACCATGTGCACGGCGACCACGTAGACGACCACTCGGTTGCTGTGGGCGGCTCCAATGCTTCTTCTTGCACACCGTCACACGACTGCTCTGCGCACGACAAGGCGCACAAGCATGGTGCCGGTTGCGGACATGAAGGAGTACCGCACGGAGATCACACAGATTATCTGGTAGGCGGTCACTTGCACAGTCCTTGTGGCGATCACTGCGACGATCACGGCAAGGTCAGCGTTAAGTAACAGCGCTCGAAAATCAGTAAAAATAGAAGCGATGCAGCACTGCCTGCATCGCTTCTTCATTCTAATTTGCTGGTTGATGCCGTTCAGGATCGAGGTAAGGCTGCGGATCTCCCTCTCTATTCATTCGCGATCTGAAACCCTCGTTCAGTTCTGCTGCCTGTTCGTTTGAGGGTCTGCGTTCAATAGCATTTCCATGACGCTGCGCATCCAGATACGGCTGCCGGTCATCTTCTCTGTTCATGCGAGACGAAAACCTTTCATTTGTCTCGCTCTGTTGCTCATTGGCATGAAGTTTTGGCCTGTTCGCATCGACGACTGTTCGTGCGTAGATGTCTTCTGCTGAGAAATCTATAGTCGGCGGTTCTTCCAGGTTGTTTGTCTTTTCGCTCTGCAAATTAGAAAACTTATGTGAGAACGTCTCTTGCAAAGCACCGTCCAAATGGAAGAGTGTGCTGCTTCGTTCAGCCGAAGCTTGATTCATATTCTCGATCATCACTTGTCCTCGGTGATTAGTAACTTTGTCAAAGCCATGGTCTCTGGCAGATCCACTGGAGCATCGGCTCTGTTTGAGTGGGATTGTAATTTCGACAACGGGCAAAAGACGGTCAAAATGCCAGAGGCGCATCGCGCCGCAAATGTTTGGCGCCCTGCCCATCCCTAGAAAGGTAAGATCAATTTCTTTCCTTATGACTAAGTCCCGAAATCTCCGGTGCATCTTGGCTTTGGCTGTCCGGTCAAGCTTGACCGACTTTTGCCCGAACTCGCCGATATGATGCCGCTGTGACCGATGAGAAAAGACACGGTCCACAAGCGAGCGATCTTAGTAAACAGTTTTTATAAAACGCACACGGAGTACAACGTCATGGTGCAGTCTGCAGCATATGAAGGCGGTTGGTCTGAAGCCACTACAAGTGGTGGCACACGCGGAGATTCTATTTCGGATAACTTCTATCAACAGTTTTCCAGCACTGATATAAGCCAGTTCTACGCTGGTCAGCGCGCCAACGGGGGCGACTCCGTTTCGGCAATGCTTGGCGGACTGGAAATTGTCGATAAAGGAACAACTTCAACGATCTGGATTGAGAACGGTAGAAATGACTCAGGCGCTTTTCGGTCGTCCGGCTCCGGTGAAAAGGTCGACCACACCAGCCATTTGTCGCGCTCGGGCTGGGACCAGCCGGCAGACGGAGGAGATGCTTTTGGGCGTCGTGCCTCAGGCTCGAAGTTTGACTACGAACAGATACAGATGAGCGGCGCGAGTGGTGAGCAGATTGCCAAGGTAAAGCCCGGCGACAGGGCGCAAGGCCAGTCGCAGGAGACTGCCATTCGCAATCTCAACGACGCCATGACTCAGCGCGTCACGGAGTTTCCCACCGCCGACGACCTGCAAAAGTCTCAAGCTATCGCTAAAGACATTTTGGCCGGAAAGAACGTCACAGAGGCAATTAACAAGCTGGGTAGGGACGAGCGCTCGAGAATAATGGCGATGGTCAAGACCGAACTGCTCAAAATGCCCGGCACATCAGTTGTGGCGAGCGAGAATGCAGACCGTTCGCAAGATCTGGTTTTCAGAACAAAGGACGGGGCGATAGTGCTGATCTCAGAAGATAGTTATGGCAACCCGACCAATATTCAGGCCAGAGGAAAGGGCTGGACGTCCGCCCTCGGCTGGCGGACGGCCACCGGTGCTGTGAGCGTTTATGAAAACCCTGATGCCAAGCCCGTATCGCCAGGGGGTGGCTCCAATCCTGTCGACTATCTGCGCCGCCAAGCACATTCATCGGAAGGCAATGGACCTCTCGCCCGCTATATGCGAGGCGAGGAGTTGAGTGGCGAAGACTGGAAGCAGATAGAAGAGGCCGCGCGCAGGAGCGGCGGAAAAATCAATATTGTAAAACCGCATGGTGCTCGAGGTGAATAGTCTGCCTGTTGACTGAATTGCCGGCTGTCACTTTTGATGTGAGGTTTTTTCCATGCCGTTTGAAGACTATCGATGCGCCGAGACATATGAGCAGGCAGGCTCTTCTCATTGCGCAGTTTCGATCGAGGACTGGTGCGGGTATTCGTCGACAAGCAATGATTGCCACCAGGAAACTCAGGCGCTTGTGGATGAGGGGACATTGCCTGATCTGTCCTTCCTGGATTTCTTTGCGGCGATAGATAAAAACAATGATTGTGTAGTGAGTGCAGATGAATTCTTGGGCTTTTTCGAAAGACTGGCTGGCTCTTGTAATTCCCACGATTCTCAACAGCCCGAGGATTCATCTGATATTCAGTCGCCTGCTAATTCGTCCGACAATACAGGAGGTGTTTCCGAAGAAGGTGGCTCGGACGGCGATGTGGAATATCGTGAGCCTGGGCTCGACACCTTCTGGCCAGGTTCTCAGATGGAAACCAATATGGGGTCGCTCACCATAGGTGATACCATCCCGCCGGAGTTGCAGAAGTATGCAAGCATGGAGGGTGAGACACTTGTAATCGATGCACGCGGTGAGCAGTTGCCGCGCCTTACCATAGCCCGCGACAACGTCGTTATTAAGAACGCCCGAGTGAATGCCCGGGGCTCCGGTGAAGCAGCTATCGAAATTACAGGTTCTCACGTGAAAGTACAGGACAGCGAGATCACGGGAGGAACACGCGGAATCCTTGCCAATGGCGCGTCCGATGTGACCGTGGACGGCAATTACCTGCACGATTTTGACAATGTCAGCGGGCCGGATGGGCACGCCATCGAATTCAGAGGCGTGCGGTCGGGAGTCATATCAAATAACCAGATCACCGGCAGCTACAAAACCGATGCCATAAACATGCTTGGCAGCAGCGATTTGAAAGTTATGTACAACAGGATCGATGTCAGACTGGACGAATGGTCGGCTGCTCCACTCATGGTTGAGGATGGAGGACAATGGCTGGGCGCCGGCACCACGCACGACATAGAGGTTGCTTACAACGACATCTCATACAGCGGTGGAGTCCCGCCCGGTCTGCTCGGTGGCTACAACTTGAACGGTCACGATAATGTTGTGAATGGAGACCGCACCAGCGCTGCCTGGCAACTCTATTACTACGAGCCGACAAAGAATGTCTGGCACGATGTCTATTACGACGGGCGGCGCATTTCTTGAACTGCGCATCTCTCAGAGAAAAGGTTTAAGCACGAAGGGCAAATGGGGCGGCTATCAGCTGCCCCGTTTGTTTTTCAATCTGAGAAAATTCCATACCCGGCGCCGTGAACGTTGCGAATGATTGAACCATCTCTTCCTTCGTCCAGTACTTTCCTGATTCGCTTTATGCAACTGACAATCGCTTCTGTGGTTGCATCCGATTCGCTCGACCATACTTGCTCTAGAATCTGCTCTGCAGTATAGAGTTGGTTCTTGTGGCGCAAGAAAAATTCCAGGACCGCTAGTTCTTTCGGCCGCAGTTTTACTTCAACTCCGCCTCGTGTAACTCTGTGAGAGCCTGTGTCCATCTGGACGTCAGCGATTTGCAACACATCGCTCAGAAGTACGGGCGGCCTGCGCAGCAATGCCTTCAGACGGGCCTGCAATTCATTGCCATCGAAAGGCTTCGTCAAATAATCGTCGGCTCCCGATTCCAGACCTTCGATTTTGCTGTTGACGGTCTTCAGCGCCGTCAGCATCAAGACCGGGGTTTTGCCACCTCTGGCGCGGAAATTCTTCAGCACTTCCACTCCGGTCATCTTCGGCAAATTCCAATCGAGAATTACCAGGTCGTAACTGTATAGTTTCAGGCGGTCTAGTGCTTCCGCGCCATCACCGACAGTTTCAAAAACATGCTGGGCGCGCTCCAGGAACATGCCGATCAGCTCGGCGCACTGCGTATCATCTTCGGCTAAGAGAATTTTTGACATTTATTAGTCACTCTTCGCGAACCTGGGCAGGGTAAACCAGAAGGTCGTTCCTTTGCCAACTCTGGACTCCACGCTTATTATGCCACCATGATTCTCGATAATTGCTTTGCAGATCGTCAAGCCGAGACCGGCACCTTTTTTCTCTTTGTGGTCGCTTTTTTCAACCTGTTTGAATCGCTCGAAAACCGTCGACAATTTTTCCTCGGGAATGCCTCGCCCCTCGTCTGTAACACTGACTTTGACGAATTCGTCCTGGACCTTTGCATCGATTGAAATTGTTGATTCGGTGGGCGAAAATTTGATCGAATTGCTGAGCAAGTTGATCAGGACCTGGACGACTTTCTCTTCGTCGAAATAGGCGGTGATATCTGCGTCTATGTTTTCGGTCAATTTGATCCTGCTCTGATTCGAAAGTGCTTCGACAGCGCTGATTGCCATACCGGCCGTGTTCTTGACGCTGCATTGGTCGGGCAATACCGTCAACATGCCGGACTCGATCTTCTCTACATCGAGAAGATTGTTAACCAGCGCCAGCAGTCTTTGGGTGTTGTCTTTGGCAATAGTCAGGCTTCTTTTGCTTGATTTTGAAAGACCCGCATCACCGTCTTGCTCGATCAAAGAAAGAACCAGCTGAATATTTCCCAGGGGCGCACGAATGTCATGGCTCACCATAGCAAGGAAGTCTCTCTTGATGCGCTCCAATTGCTTTCTTTGAGTTATGTCCTGCACAACTGCGTAAATCATTCTTTCGTTAGGGTCGACCGACACGGACCATGCCAGTGAAGCCAGCTCTCCATTAGCGCGCTTGATTGTCGATTCAAAGCCGGCCGTTGCGCCGTCGCTGCTTAAGACGCTCTGCAAGCGGTTTTTCACTGACTCTTTCTCTTCGTCGACAACAATGTCCACTGCTCGGCGCGACAACAAATCATCAGCGCTATATCCGACGACCGCAAGCGACGCGGCGTTGGCATCGGTGAATTTGAGATTGCCGTCCAAGGAGCAAATCAGTTCGCCGGCATTCTCCAGAATCGCTCTTTCTTTTCGCCTCAGCAAGACCAGGGTATCGTTCATCTGGTGAAATGATTGATCGATGAGGTCCAGCTCGTCGCTGCCCGTCAAAGGAGCAAGCAAGGACTGGTCTGCGGCAAGTCTTTCGACGTTGCCCATGATTACTTTCAGTTTTGAAGTCGTGCTCTTGTTGAAAAATGCCGTCATGGCAATCGCGTAGAGAACGCTGATCAACGCTGCCCCATAGCAGACATAGCGCGTCAAATTGTTGTAGCGAGCCATACTTTGCGAGTACGCCTGGATCCTTCTTTCGTCCGCATCCGACAGGCTGGTCAGAGCAGAGTCAAATTCTTCAAGTCTTCTGGTGACGGCTTTCCAGGATAACAATGCTCCTACCCTGTCCCCTCCCCTGTATTTCAGTTCAGTCTGACGGCACTGAGAGTAAATGCTGTGGCTCAGAGTCATGACGCGGGCGAATTTTTCTTTCTGCTCAGGAGCATTGACGACTAGCCTTTCGATGTTCGCCAGCTTCTTTTGCAGTGATGTCTCAAATCGCTGTTCTACTGTCGAGCCGAATTCTCCCGTCGCCAGCACGCTGCCTTGACGCCAGAAGACATAGCGCTGTATGAGCACGAGGACGGAGTTTACCGCTGACTGAAATTCGAGTGCTTCAATTTCTTTCTCCCGCTCTACCTGCATCTGATGGTTGATAGTCAAAAGTGCAAAAAGCAGCGAGAGTAGAACGATTACCGGGACGGTGACCAGCAGGATTACTTTGTGGGAGAGTCTGGAAAACATCGAAACAGTTAAAGTCTGCCGGGAGGTCCACACAAAGAATGTTCCACCGCAGACTTTCTATTCTCGTTCTGGTGTCTGAAGAAATCTTGCGATTTTGATCAGCGCCGCCACAGTCGTCCTCTCGAGCCTAGCGCCCGCTAGCGCGGCGCCGCGAGCGCCTGGAACCTTGTTTTAATGTCCGCCGAACGAGGGTTTGCGGTTTTGATGCCTGACTTGCCGCTGAACTGCCGGTCGAAACTGAGTGCTCTTTCAGCCGTGAGGAACGCTAAGACCCCTGAAATGTGATTTCTCAGAAAAATTTTCTTTCCTGCCGGCGGTCAAATCGTGATATCTCATGGTGTTTCTCGTCAGTTTTGTAGACTTTCTTCTCCGCGTTCTCCCAGAGCCAAATTTCAGCATGATGCTGGCGAAAGCCATCGATTACCATCGTTGATTCGATGGTCGTGGCTGCAGGAGAAAAAGTCGCTGATGGGACTAATCAGGACCAAGTTGGACAAAATACATGCTTTTGACACTTTTCGTCGGTGGGGCAGTCTTAGTGGCCATCCTCGCCGCTATCGTGGCGGTGGTGGCGCGGGCTATCCTGCCCTTCGGGCGCGGAACCGGCACGTTCGAAGACTCTTTCGATGGACCTCCTGAAGCGGCACCCGCTTTTGCGGAAATGCAGCGTCTCGAGTTCCAATTCGCCCTTGCCGAAGAACTCGGCAGTCTCGATGCCGCTTCCCTCGAAACTCTTCGCCAGGATGTCGCCGCCGCTCGCTCTCGCTACGAAAGCGCGCTGGCACAGACAGAAGTCGCAGTCGATGAACTGACGCAGCAAGAAAGGCTCGATATCGCTGCTGCTGTTGCGGACTGTCTTTCGCCCGTGCCTGCCATGCAGCCTGCGCCAGCCCTGGGCTTTGCCGGTGCAATTCCCGCGACCGCGGACGGCAAGAAGATTCGCTGAATTGAAGAACTCTCGACTTAGCAGATCTGCTAACAGGATCTGGTTTAGCTCCGTAGCAACTCTGATAAGCCGAAATTGACCCAAACGCCGGTCGGGATCGAGACGGGTAATCCGCCGATCCCGACCGCGCCTTCTCAAACCCAAATCCGCCGCTCATTGTGTTTTCTGCTGTGATATTAAAACATATAGTAAGTTATCGTTATCCCCCAGAACGTCCGACGGCTGGCTGCAACCGGATTTAATCTCCAGGTGGTGGTTTCCCCAATGCACTCGATAAGATTCAGATGTAGTTTCTAAGTAATCCAAACCCGTCTAGATTCACAACCAATAATCGTTTTTCTGAAATGGAATTCTCCACTTCACCAGACGAGCGCAAGGTCATTGCGCCCCGCCATTCGAATGATTCTCAGCCAAACTGGCTGGAAGGTCATATCGTCAATCCGTTCGCTAATGCCGTCGCCATTACTCCCTACAACGCCGTCGCCAATGCGGTGAATTTCGCCTCCCCCGGCGAGCCTCTGGCGAAAGCCGAATCTTTGCCTGTTTCTAAAACCGAGTTTCTCACTCCTGATTGGTTTGTGCAGAACGTTTCCAGCGGCTTGGGCGCGATTGTTCCATACGTCGTGGCGGGCAAGGCTGCTGGCTCGGCATTGCGTGGGACGGCATCCAAGTTTGCCTTGAACGGACCGGTAGCCAGGGCTATGACTACTGATCTCGCGGCTGCCGCGACAGGCGCCGCCGCGCTTGATTTTGCCCGCGATACGCATGAGGGCGAAACCCGCCTCGGTAATGCGGTCGGCGGGGGTATCGCCATGTACGCTTTTGCAAAAGGCAACATGCTGACCGGGGCGGCTGAAGGATTGCTGCAGAAGGCGGCAACGCGATTCGGGGTTGGAACAGTAGGTGGCATGGCCGGCTATGCCGGAAACAGGTTGGTCTCCGGTGAATCTCTGACGGGCGAGGAGCTGCTCAAAGCTGGTATTACTGGCGGTACTATGAATGTAGCCCTGCCGCCTACCCAGCATTTCATCACAAGAGGTTTTGAGCACGCCGGCGGTAAAGTATCCGAGGCGTGGAATTACCAGCCGTTCAAAGATTTCCGCAAGAGCGACGCAGTCATGATGCCCTATTGGCGAGTGAAAGGCACCATTCGTGATGCCATTACCAATGGCCGCCAGGCGACATATGCTTTTCTGAACGAGCACAATCTTCCTCATCATCCGCTGAAGAGCTTGATGGAACGCGCTTTTCCTCGCACCCCGCAGACTGAAAGACCGGAGCTTACTGCAGAGAACAACCCGGTCAAGACATTCGAAGAAGCCCTGCCCAAATACTTCGAGCGCATGCAAAAGGGCGAGGCCGACTGGGAGGCGAATCGCACTGGCAATAGATATGACGTCATGCGCGAGTTGACTCAGGCACGTGGCGACTTTGCCGCCAAGCTCATGGAAGTCTGGCATGGAAAGGACGGCAAGCCCGGCATCAAGCATTACGACGACGCCGAATTGGCGACTGAAGGCACAAGCGCGGAGCGTGTGGCGCAGATTCGCAAGGCTTTGCAATTGCCTGTGGAACGTGGCATGCACGGAAGCGACAAGCTCACGGATGCGCTTGTGGAATTGGCTCCCAACAAGCATTTGATTGAGGACCTGCGAAGAGATTCGTATGCGATGGATGCACTGCAAATAGGCATGGAGAAATTCTATGGCTTCGATACCAAAGCCATGATGACGAACATGTCTATGCCGAAGATGCATCACTACAGGGACAATCACAATTACCTTACTCCGCATGACTGGATGCCGTATGACGCCACACCGGAGCTGGCCAATTTATTTCATGGGACAATGTCGCCCAGTTTGAGTTCGACACTGAAAGAAGGAGCACTCCTGCCTGCCAGAGAAATTCGCTTGCGCGGTTTGACTCAGAGTACAGGCGAAAGCCACGGTGAGCAGTGGGGGCGCCAAAGTATTTCCCTGACGCGCGACTTCAACGAGGCAATGAGTTATACAGGAGTAAGTCCCCAAGCAATAACCGACTTTCCGATTATATTCGGCATCAGCAAGAATGCTGCTCCCAGGCTGAGAAGCGCAGGCGGACTCGAGCCTGGAGAATTGCTGACGCAAAAGCTCGGTGTCGGTCACAACCTTCTGACCCGGCTTGGATTGCGCACTCCCGACGTCACCAATATCTATGTTCCGGATGCGGAAGTGCATAATGTCAATCAACAGTTATGGGCAAATCGCATCTCCGGCGTGAAGGTTGTCGGCTTCAACCAAATGCCCAAGCCGCAGTGGCATCCGGAGCCCACCGTGGAAGAAATGTTGGCGATGGGCTATCGCTAAGTTGTGTGTGCTTTTCTAGAACTCCGCTTTTAGTCGGATGAGTAGACTTTCTTGCCCATGGTTTCTACAAGCGCCAGAGCTCTGGATTTGTCGTATCCTGCGTTATCGCAAAGATACTGAACAGCTTCGATAGTCTGTCCTTTTGAAATGAGAATTTGAACTCTCTGAATCGCCTCTATGTTGTCGATTGTTTGAAGTTCTGCTGTCGGTGGGGATTCCCTGTCGTCCGGAGTATTTCCCTTGCCCACGGTGCTTACCTCCAATGCGTTGCCGTGTCCAGTGCCACCTCTGTCTCCGTTGCCGTTGCCAGCCAACAAATCTTGCAGATTCCTGCCGGCTCTTACCAGATCGATAACTTCCTTCGAGTCCTTCAAGTCCAGTCCCGTTTTTTCGCGCACATACTTCACAGCGTCAATGAATTTTCCCGAGGCGACAATTTTTTGCACCTCTGAGGCAAACTTGGGCGGCAGCGGCTCGCAATCCAGAAGTTTTTCGCGAACGCTTCTCTCGTGCGATTTTTTTATGGTTTTCGGTTTATTGGCTTGCCCGGATGCAATCTTGAGCATCAAGCCGATGACAAAAAGCCCCAGCGTAATGAATATGAGCGATTCAACTGTCATAGCTGAGCTCCAACGGGGGGTATCTGTTTTTGCCGAAAAAATATCTCCATGACGGACTTATGCCCACCGACCCGCTTCCGGTTTCAACCGCCCCGTCTATTGCTGATAAACTTATCTGGGTTACTGGAAAGGCTTGATATGGCTACCTTTGAAACAGTTCGCAGAAAAACGTTCGTGCCGCCCGATGAGAATTTTGAGCAGAAGATTCGCAAGAGTTTTCTTCATCAGGGCGTGATGACCGCGCTCAACGGAGAACTTGTCGATGTTCAACCCGGCTACGTGGAGATTCATCTTCCATTCAGCGAAGCGACGCGCCAGCAGCATGGTTTTTTTCATGGCGGCATGGTGGCAACAGTTGCGGATTCCGCTTCCGGCTACGCCGCCTATACCGTTCTGGAAGAGGATGAAGAGTGCCTCTCCGCCGAGTTCAAGATCAACTTTCTCAGCCCGGCTCGGGGCTCCAAGCTGATTGCTCGCGGCAGTGTCATAAAAGCCGGCAGACAGCTCGTGATAACAGAAGCCTCTGTAAGCGTTGTTCGCGATGGTCAAGAGATTGACTGCGCTCTCATGCTGCACACGCTGGCGCGCGCCAAGTACGTAAAAAGCGGCCCGCATAGCGAATCATAGGCTTTGGACGGCGTTTTCCAGCCCCGGGAAACTTCCGAAGTCTGTTCAAAAATTATCGGGAACAAGGTCCGGACGAGATCGTCAAGGGTCCTATAACGAGACGCTTTGATGGTGTTCTCTAAAAGCTCGGCAAAATCGCTCATGTCAAGCGAAGATGCCGGTTTTCGTAGGGTATGTTGCTAACACGAGACTCCACAAGAGTGCAGGTTGGCAAATAGTTGCCCGCATTCGCATCACCGAAATTAGAAATCGAGGTTGGTCATGAGCATTTTGGGAACGTGGATCAAACAAATCATGGATGTGCTTAACCCGGACAACAGCAGCGCCTGGGACGAATACAGAAGAGCACGTTTACTAGAAGAGGCGGAGAGGGGCGATCGGCGATAATCGAACGAACGAAAAAAGATTTGCAGAGGGCGGCGACAGCGTCGCCCTTTGTGTTTTCAATCCCCTCAACTATGAGCTGCCGCAACCTGGCGAGCTTCTGCATAGACGAGAGCTGCTTCGTGAGGTCGGTCTGTGCGTGCCAATAAGCGAGCATAGTCTTTGAGCGTGGCGATGAGCTGGCGGCTCAACCTCTCGCTGCCATTGCCTTCGGACATTTTCGTGATGGCGATCGCTCTTGCGATAAGAGGTTCCGCCTCCTGGAAGCGACCGAGCTGGAGATAAACTCGTCCCAGACCGCTGAAGCAGAGCGCTGCTTTATCGGCTCTGTATGGTGTCGTCGTCTCGACAATGTTGATTGCCTTGAGTATCGAGCGTTCGCCCTCCGTCAGGCGCCCCTGAAAGCAGAGTGTAGCTGCCAGACTGAGGAAGTCGTCCACCAGCTCGATTGATTCTTGTCCGTAAAGTGCGCTCTTCAGCGAGAGAGTGGTTCGGAAATTGGCTTCCGCTTCTACATAGTCACCGCGGTCGAGGGCGACATCTGCAAGGGTCTCATAGGCATGGCTGAGGGCGGTGAGATACTCATTGCGCTCGACTGTTCCATGCGAAAAGCTTCTTTCCAGTCCAACCGTGATGCGCTGTTTGATTTGTTCTGTGGGTGTCTGCTGCTGTTGCAGGTCGGGCTTGTCACCCTCGCTTAGAGTTTGAAAGCGACGGCGTGTCACCAGTCCTAGATCGACCATCGCTTGCGATAGCGGGCTGCGCATTGAGTGTACGCGTGCCAGGCAGAGAGAAGCTTGCTCTTCGGTGATGAAGCTGTTGTCGATCATCTGCTGAACAGCCAGGGCTGCTTCCAGTGTAGCGTGTTGAATCAATCCACGAGACAGAAGTGCTTGTCCGATGCGCTGTCCGTTTGCAACAGCCGACTCTTGCGCTTCGAGAACTTCATGCTGAGCGACTGCTCCGGACTTGACCAGCAATTCACCGACACGAACAGTATGTTTTCTGCCCTCTTTCGATGCTGCGGAAAGTTCGCCTTCCAGGAGCATTTTGCGATTTTTCTCAATATCGCCTTTTAAGATAGCGATAGCATCAGGACGTCTTGTGATTTCATCACGAATGCGAATTTGCAATTCCAGCGCCAGCTCGAGCGTGGCTCCGGTTATGGCTCCACTCAAGACCAGGCAGCGGCCCAGCGGTAGCTGCGAAGAAAGGCTTTCTTTCAAGGCTGCCTGGAATTGCTCCCAGTTGATGACGCCTGCCTCCAGCAATAGACCGCCAAGCTTATTGGACGGGCCGCCATCTGCCGCTGCTCGTTTTACTTCCGAAAGCGACATCTCAAAGGTGTTTTTGGTTTTCACTGCCGTGCGCAGTGCCCTGAAGCCAGTGCGCGCATCGCATTGTTTATCTTTCAGTGCTGCCTGCGCATCTATCGCTGCCCTCAGCTCCTCGACCGTGAGAGCGCCGTTTTTAACGAGAGCCATTCCCAGGTGAATGTTTTCTGCCTGCGCCGTCTCTACAGCTTTTGTCAGGTTCTCCTCGGTGATGACGCCGGCTTTCACCAGCAGTTCGCCGACTTTTATATCCGTCGTGTATTGGTTCATCTCTTGCGACTCAGTACAATTGCCCACTCCGGCAGATGCAACTAAGGCCTGCCGGCTTTGAAATCTCGCTGCCACGGCAAAGGGATTGCCGAAAAGCGCAGCGCTCTTGTTTGCGCGAAAAGGATACCTGGGAACCAACCGCTGCAAAGCGGTTGACTGACCATTAAAACATCAAGCAGCCTTCTTTTTGGTGAATTAAAGGAAAAGTGAAGGTAAGATCACCCATTCCCATCAAATTCAGGCCGCTTTTAAGTGAATTTGCCAGGCCAGTTGCTCTTGTCAAATCTTGTTTTCGCTTAGAAAAGATCGCACGCAAAGCAAGAATTCATCACGCTTTCCGAAACAGCAATGACTGCCTTGAGCGACCGGCAGCATCTTCTTCGGCTCAATAGAATCTCTGAAGAGGTCTTCAGCATTCGCGTAGGTAACCATGCGATCGCATTTGCCGTGCACAATCAGCAGCGGCGGATGCTTTCTTTTGAAGACTGCCACATTATCCAATTTGAAACAGTCAGGAAAAGCCCAGTCGGGATAAGCATTTAGCCATACCAGGCGGTCTCTGCCGGCGCGCATCAATGAAGAAAATCCCGACTGGAAGATGATTCCGGCTACGGGCCGCTTCAAAAGAAGTTGAGCAGACACTCCCGAACCGAACGATTCGCCGAAAGCGATGATGTCTTTGCCGCAGCGATGCTCTTTATTGACGAGATAATCATAGGCCGCGATTGCGTCATTGCAGGCGTTGGTGATGCTGACCTTGCCTTCACTCATTCCATAGCCCTGGTAGTCGTACATGAAGACGGAACCGCCGGAGAGTAAGAGCAACTTTGCTGTATCAAGCTTCGCGTAGATGTTTTCGCCCTTACCGTGGCTAAAGAGAAAAACCCGCCTGGTGCCTGGTAATTCGAAGAACCAGCCGCGCAGTTTTTTGCCGTTTGCAGACCGAAAAACCACATCTTTTCTCGTTACTTTCATGCGCGAAAGCTCTTGGAATTCCTTCGTGCGGTCTGGTGTTCGTGGATCCACCAGAGGAAACATTAGAAGTTCGTAGAGCGGAATATTAATGGGGGCAAGAAACAAATACAGCAGAGCAAGGGTGCAAGAGATCGCAAAAATCGAGCGCCCCCAGCCGTTTCTCCAATCAATTTTGTCCCTGCTCGCCATACCTCTATGAAAGCAAATTTCAAAAATACTTGCCAATTTTTACCTTTAAGGCTTCACCCCTGTGGGTGATTCGCGATTTTCGGGTACGCATAAGATATAACGTATGTTTGATATGTTACGGAAGTTCGGCGGCCTTTTCTTCGCCAGAAAAGGATAGCCGCAAGAAGTTGGAAGCCGGAAACCGAGGTTGGAGTGAATGGTTCAGATTTCGCCTGATATACAGATCGGGGAATTGATTGTTGCCAGTGGTCTGGCCAAGACTGAACATGTCGATAGAGCTCTACAGAATAGCGCCGGCAGCGGTCTGCCGATGGGTCTAGAACTGGTCCTCATGGAGAAGCTGGACTTTGAAATTTTGGCCAATGCTGTCATCGCGCAATCTTTGATGCGAGACAAGCTTCTGTCCTCTGGCAGTGCGGTGGATGCGCTCAGTCTCTCGATGAAGAAGAATATTACCCTCAAGATCGCGCTCGATGTGATGGCTGTCGACTTGAAGAGCGAGTCGAAAAACCGGCTTGGCTCTATTCTTGTGGATGGGGAGTTTATCAGCAGAAAGATTCACAAAGAGTGCTCCAATATTTCCAAGTCGACCGGATTGCCGTTGGGCAGGGTGCTTCTGGCGTCTGGAGCCTTGCACATAGATATTCTGGATAAAGCGCTAAAAATGCAGAAACTCCTGCGCGAAGGGCAAATCGACAGGGAAGAAGCGTTCGACGAGATCGCGACGGTCAAGAGTTTTCTTGATTCTGTTTCGTCCGTCGCCAACACGGCCAGAGCCAAAGACGTTGAGATGCTTGATTTGCTGAGAGACGCTCAAATTCTTGATGAAGCGGAAGCTCAAGCTGTTGCTAAAAAGACCCAGACGGAGTCGAGCACTATAGAGCAAGCTCTGACGCAATTGTCGTTGATGTCTGCACAAGATTACCGCTCGGCTGAATTGGTTTTGCAGATGATCAAAGAAAAGCAGATGGCTTATCGTGCTGCAGTTCAGCTGCTGCAGCGCATTCAAGTTTCACTGAACGAGTCTCCACCTAAGCAAAGCGAAAGGGCGGAATATTTGAGTTTCAGTCAATTCTTGCGATTGACCAAATTGCGCGTCAATAAGATTTCCGGAGGCATCGATCGCAGTGCCAAACTTCTGGCAGACGATGCGGAAATGGAAGATTCCTGGCAATATCTTCCGGCAATCACAGACAAAGCAAAGGAGATTTCGCGCTCGATTCCCAGCGATGTCATAGACTGTATGGAAAGAAATGGATTTCTTACCCCGCAGGACAAAATGGATGTCGCGACAGCTGCGCGGCAGTACAAACTCTTTCGCCAGAAAGAATTGAGTGTAGACCAGGCCTTGGTCAGCTATCATCTGGCGAAAAAAGAGAAAGAAGCTTTCTCCGTCTGGTCCGGCACCTTCCCATCACTGGCTATCTGGCTGCCCAGAAGTGAATAGAGTGGCGGCTGATGCTGACCCTTCTACCTGAAAAATCTATTGATGGAGCGCCCAGAAAAGACCTCTGGTGAATGTTTCAACTTAAGTGCAAAGCAAAATGGCGACTGCGGATTGCAGTCGCCATCTCGAATTTCTTTGCTCTAACTGTCTAGGCGATTGTGACCTTATCGCAGAGATAAACGTCCTGGATCGCATGCAGCAGGGCGACACCTTCCTTCATCGGCTTTTGGAATGCCTTGCGTCCGGAGATGAGACCCATACCGCCGGCGCGCTTGTTGATGACGGCAGTCTTGATAGCTTCTTCCAAGTCGTTGGCGCCCGAGGCTCCGCCCGAATTGATCAAGCCTTGTCTGCCCATGTAGCAGTTTGCTACTTGGTAGCGGGTCAGGTCGATCGGGTGGTCGGTGGTCAATTCGGAGTAGACGCGAGAATCTGTCTTGCCGAACTTGATCGCGTTATATCCGCCGTTGTTTTCCGGCAGTTTTTGCTTGATGATATCGGCCTCGATGGTGACGCCGAGGTGGTTGGCTTGACCGGTCAAGTCAGCTGCGACGTGGTAGTCTACACCGTCTTTTTTGAAGCCTTCGTTGCGCAGGTAGCACCAGAGGATGGTGGCCATGCCCAGTTCATGAGCTTCGTGGAAGGCTTGAGCCACTTCTTGAATTTGCCTTCCTGATTCCGGCGAGCCGAAGTAAATGGTTGCTCCAACCGCTGCAGCACCCATTTCCCATGCTTGGTGAACATTGCCGAACATGATCTGATCGAACTTATTCGGATAAGTCAAAAACTCGTTGTGGTTGATTTTGACGATAAAAGGAATTTTGTGAGCGTACTTTCTTGCTACCGAGCCGAGCACGCCGTAGGTGGAAGCAACAGCGTTGCAGCCGCCTTCGATAGCCAGTTTGACGATGTTTTCGCCGTCGAAGTAAATCGGGTTTTTTGCAAAAGAAGCGCCTGCTGAGTGCTCAATACCCTGGTCGACTGGCAGGATGGAAACATAGCCGGTGTTGGCTAAGCGACCATGACCGAGGATTGCTTGCAGGTTTCTCAAAACTTGCGGGTTGCGATCGCCGATGGAAAAGATGCGATCTACGGTGTCTGGACCAGGCAGGTGCAACTGGTCTTTGGTAATGCCTTTGCATGTGTACTCAAGGTAGTGTTTTGCTTCGCTGCCGAGAGCTTTTTCAATGGCGTTGAGTTCTGTCATTACTGGCATGTCTGTGCCTCCACAAGTCTTGCGCCGGGACATCAGTTAAAGCTACCAGCTTGAACTCTGGTATGCCGGAAACATACACAAACAATAAGCAATCTGGTTTTAAAAACTTCACCTTGGCATCGTTGATAGGTCAGTGAGACCCTTCCGGCCACTCGGAAAGTTCCATCAGTACGCCATTTGTCGCTTTGGGATGAACAAAGGCTATGCGGGCTCCGCCGGCGCCGATACGCGGGGATTCATCGATCAGTTTGGTAGAGCTGTCCTTGAGTTTTTTCAACTCGCATTCTATATCGTTCACTCCCAGACAGATGTGATGCAGTCCTGGCCCTCGCTGAGCTATGAACTTGCCTACAGGTGTGTCTTCGGAAAGCGGCTCTAATAGCTCGATGTGTGTGTTTCCGACATCGAGTTTTGCTACTCGAACACCTTGTTCTTCCACTACTTCGATGTCGATGACATCCAGCCCGAACTGGTCTTTATAGAATTTCAGAGACTCGTCCAGGCTTTTCACGGCCACTGCTATGTGGTCGACGCGCATGCCTCTGTCTTTTGCTTCTTTACTTTCGCTCATGGACCAAACCCTGAATAGCGCTCGAAAAACTTATGAACGTGATTGAGCTTGCGATACTGGCTGAATTCATCGTATTCGGGCCAGGTGCTCATCAGGCGAGTGGCACGCTCCACGACTGTCCATTGATTGAAGGGAACCCAGACTTCGCCCCGCCATTTCGGGTCATAATAAAAACGATTGAGCGCATCTGTAAAGTTGACAGTTGTATCTATATCGAGAACGAAAGGCGAGCCGTCCGGATTGGTTGGAAACTGGGTGACCTCACCAGGCATTCTCGGCAGCCGGTCAGATGATGGCGAGACATCGGCTTGACGAAGGTTTTGCGCGATTTTCCTGGGTGCAAAATTAAGCCAGCTCTTGTGTTTCGTTTCTTCTGCGAATGCTGAATTGACGGGATTGGCCAGAGACAGTAATACCGCAGATAGTGCAAGAGCCAGTTGAATGTTTTTCTTGACTACCTTTTTCAATCTGCTTAACCTGCGATTCTTGAGAATTTTGAAATTTACCAACTTGCCGATCTTTTGGGTGCTTGGCAACGGTTCGCATTCCCGAGGGATATCCGATCAATCTTGTCGTCGCCAGTCTTTCCAGAGATATCATACGCCGAAAACAACTGTTTGGAGTATCTCATTTGGATAGTGCTTGTATGAATGAGTGTTTCGACAAAGAGCGAAAACAGCGGCAAAATAACCGCGAACACGACCCGAACATGAATTGATCAGCCTATGTCCCCGTCCAATCGTCCAGTAAACTGTCTGACTTATAAATTGGCGACCAGTGTCAGTGGCTGAGACGGAGTTAAGTAGAGATGGCTAGAGAGATAGGGTTGGGCGGCTCAGAAGAGTTTTCGCGCGCTGAAAAGAAGAGATCGCGCCGAGGCAAAATTGCGCTTGCAGGTCTTTCCGGTGCTGCGCTGATTGCTTGCCAGGCGATTGCAGCAATTGCTGCCGGCTCCCCGGCTTCAATCAAGGCGATCACAGTCGATCACAATCAGCAGATTGTCATTCAGTTTGCTAACTCCGGATTTCCCACTGTCCCGCATTTGCTCGATGTTCCAGGACCGAGCCACCGAGTTGTTTTTGACTTCGTGAATGCTGCTCTCGACAGGGGCTCGCTTCCGACTCCTGAGATTTTCAGCAGCCGCATCACAAAAGTTTTGCCTGTCATCAAAGGGGTTCGTTACCTCAACCTGACGAGCACGCCAAAACCGACTGCCCGCATCGTCATCGATTTGCCGGAGCATCTTCAGGTCAAGCCGAAAGTTGTCAAACTCGAAGAAGACCTTGTGGTGCTCAGTCTAGGCGAAGGTGTCGACCTGACCGCAGGTGAAGAAAAGAATGAGGAGTCGCGTCCGCGCTCGCAATCTGCACGTGTGCAGGAGCCTGTAGCTCAGGCTGAGAGCGTTGCTGCTCCTCCCGCTAAAGAATCGGCACCAGTACCGGGTGAGTCGTCGGCTGCGATGGAAGCAGCCGAATCAGCTGCTGCTTCTGCTCCGACAACGGACTCTATTGCCGGCGCTCCCGCTTCTGTAGATGCACCGATCAAGTCGGCCCCGACGCCGGGCTCCACCGGCTCTGAAGCTGCGGCTCAGCATACTGAGCAGGAGAATGTAGGCACATGGGACTGGACAGCCGGGCAGCCCGCTCAGGCTGCTGCTTCTGCAAAGACTGCCCAGGCAGAGGAATCCGATACCGCCGCTGCCGCCGTTCCTGTGGTTGCGACCAATACCTCAAGACCGGCAGCCTTGGCTGAGAGCCAGGGTGCAGGCGAAAGCAGTGCAATACAAGCGGAACTTGATAAAGAATCAGGCAATGCACCGCCCGTCAACTCGCAAAACGTCCAGCTGAAGCCTGCTATGCCTGAAACTCCGGCAGAAGCGGCTCCTCAAGCCGTCGCTCCTCAAGCGGCCCCGCCTCAACCCGTAGAGCAGGAAGTTGCCCCGCAAGCAGCGGCTCCGCAAGCCGATGATGCGGAAGCGGCGCCGGCGGCTGCCGCTGCTCCAGCTCCAGTGCAAAGACGGGCACCGGCTCCCAAGCGTGTTACTGCACCTGTTCCTGAGAGTGACCCGATCGAACAGGAAGTTCGCACCGAGACTCCGGATCAGGCGCCTGAGCAGGAAATCGATGCACCGGCAAAAATGGGACTGCCGGAAAGTCCACAAGCGTCGAAGTCGACAGCCGAAAGCAAAGCGGAAGCAAAAGCCGCTTACAACAAGGCTGTTCAAGCTCACCTGGCAGGAAAATTGCCGGAGGCGATTGCCGAATATCAAAATTCATTGACTCTCAATCCTGAATTTTCTCAGGCTCACTGCAATCTCGGTCTGATTTTCAACCAGCAGCATAACTACGCCAAGGCCCTTTCCGAGTTTCGCAAGGCTCTGGCTATCAATCCGAAGGATGCCATCACATACAATGGCATCGGTGCAGCTCTCAGAGCGCAGAAGGATATGGTAGGAGCGATCAAGAACTGGCAAACAGCGGTTTCTCTCGATCCCAAATTGGCAACGGCTCACTACAATCTCGGCACTGCATATGAAATGCAGAAGGATGAAGATCGCGCGCTGGAGTCTTACAGACAGGCTGTGAAGAATGACTACAGGCTTGGCGAAGCTTATTACAGAATGGGCTTGATCATGGAGAAGAAGCATCTCAATGAAGAAGCAACCGAGCAGTATTCGCGAGCATTGAAAGTGGCCAGCAATGCGGAATTCAGCGAGGATGCCAGACAAAGGCTGGCATCCCTGTCGAATAAGAAGTCGGCAAAACGCTGATTCGGGTCGATATAACCGCTGATTACATCAGGCTGAACCTGATTACTTTGCCGCTCGAGTCGGTAATGGATGTGTATTTTGTGCCGTTGCTCAGCGATATCTGGCTGTCATAGGTGCCTGTAACCGGGTTGAAGACAGTGGCGATGTTTTTTATGCCCTGCAGATCCTGCTTCTGTCCGAAGCCCGTATCGACAGTCAAATCGAGTCCATCACCATCGTAAGCGACATTGCGTTCTTTGATCCGACCAAACGCGTCGGTGGTTTCAGATGCATTGAAATTTGGATTGTTGAAGCCAGAGCCGTCTATCTGACCGGAATAAGTTGTTCTTACCGATTGTGCGCCGTGTATCTGCGATTCTACTTTCTTGTTCGATATCCAACTCTCGTCCGTCCCGTTGAAGCCTGGAGTGGACATCGCGTTGAAAGAACCATCATTGCCTCTGGCTGTATCGGAGCTGAAGTCCAGCGTCGGGTTTTTAGTTTCGGGAAGCTTTTCGACATCTACTTTTCCGCCTTGTGGAATCAGCAGTTTCTGCCCGACTTTCAGCTTGTTGGCGTCTTTGATGTCGTTGGCCTCAGCTATCTGCTTATACGATTCATTTATTTCCGACTGCGTGGGTTTGCGCCCAAGCCTCTCCTGGAGCGTATCTTTAGTAATACTCCAGAGGTTGTCGCCTTTCTTTACGTCATATTCTGCGGAACCGTCGGAGCGCACATCGAAGTCGCGCTTGCCCCATTTCTCTTCGGTTCCAAGCGCATCTTTGCTGTTCAGGACTTGCAAATGAACAGGATCTCTTTCCTGTACCGTCCTTCCGTCTTCGCTCTTAGTAAGTACATTTCCATTGCCCATTACGCGCAGCAGCTCGAAGTCTTCGGAGAATCCGTGTGATTTCATATCTACGTTGTTATTCACTTGTTTCATTATCGAATCGAATTTGAAACCAGTGTCGTTCTGGGCTTCAGTCAGGATTTTGACTGTGTCAAGGTAATTAGTTCTGCCTGCCTCAGTGTTATCGAACTGTTTGGCGATGTATTCTGCCTTTTCCATAAAAGCTCTCCAGTGACCGTTAAGGTGGGGACGAAGGGATGCTATAGCTCTGGGGTGCTTCCATCTTGCGTTCTGCACCGTTACTTTTGCGTTAAGCCGAAAAGGCGTTGTCTTTTCGCCCAATCTTTCAATATTGATGATTGAGTGCGAGATAGAGGCCGCACCATATCTGGTGTGCCTCTGAAAAATATTGTTGACTGGATTTCGCTCGCTTGCGCAGAGCGGCAGTTAACCGCGGATTTTCTGCACCAGCGAAGTTGTGGACTTTTGCGGTACCAGAGGAAGAATTTCTACTCGCCCGCCCAGAGCTTCTACGACCGGTGTCTCTTCCAGGTCTTGAGGCTTGTAGTCAGCACCTTTTACATGAATGTCAGGTTTTACCACTTTTAAAAACTCTACAGGCGTGCCCTCGTCAAATATGGAGACGACGTCCACGCATTCGAGGCTGGAAAGCAATTCTGCTCTATCGTCCTGATTATTGATTGGCCGTTCCGGCCCTTTCAAGCATCGCACCGAGGCGTCGCTGTTGATGCCGACAACGAGTACATCTCCCAGTGCCCTTGACTGTTTCAGGATGCGCACATGACCGACATGCAAAATGTCGAAGCAGCCGTTCGTAGTAATGATGCGTTTGCCCTGCTTGCGAAGCCCTTCGATGTGCTCGCCCAGTGCCTCTCTTGATAGAACTGTTCCCATGTGCCCGTCCTGCGCCTTTTGTGACTTTTAATCTTACCGTAGAAAAACTTGATCCAATTGCCCCAATTTTGCCAGATTTCAAAGTTAGGCTGTTCCTGTAATCGAGACGCGCTTCCCTTCGAGCGCTTCAGGCTTCAAAAAGCCACCAGCAATAGCGACTCGGCGCGCGCGTCTTCGATTAAAAAACTTGGGGAAGATGGGGGCTGTTCTCTGCAAGGTGCAGGGGACAGCCTTTCATATGCAGGCATCAGCATACTAAAGCAAGTAGTAAAATCGCCTAAAATGAAAAAGGCTTGGAGCGAGAAGTCAGCCTGTAGCCGGGCTTTCTTCTCGCTCCATTGCCTGAGTAGTATGCCGGCGAGTGCGCATCATGACCGGCGCTTCAATCGGCGGTACTTGAGACCGTTGACGATTGTATTTGCGCGTGAGCGACTCAACGCTGCCAGAGGTTGATTATAGGTGCGCTGAATGCGTTCGCCGGTCTCGTCGTCGAAGGGAAGCTTCTCGTACAGCGACTTTACGTGGTCGCGTAGGCTTTCGCCTTTGACGAGATACATGTCGACGTCTTCTGCTTCGCAGGCAGCCAGCAGACGCTCCAGCATCAACTCGAAGTATGGCTTGGGCAGCTTGTACAGCCACCGGTTGCCCTTCTTCTTGAGCAGTTGGACCTGGTTGACGAGCAAACCTTTTGCCGATGGCGAGACACCGATTGTCATCACATGCTCTCCTTGCCAGGAGATGATGAGACCGATTTCGCCGTCGAGCCAGGGTTTTGTTTTCGAGTCGTTCGCGTCTTTCTGCCGCTCACCGGTGAACTCAGCCCAACCGCGCGCATGGTGGTAGAGCATCGTATAGTCGTAGCTGACCTCGAAACCAGGCAAGCCGACCTCGAAGTTGATGAGCAGGCGATGGAATCTTACTACCTCCTGCCAGGTGAGCGGCTGCTTGCCCCAGTGTTCAGCGCTGATGGCAATTTTGTCGACGAACTTGTACAGCGGGTGCTTGTGCAGGCTCGTGACCAGGTCGCCGTCATATGCGAGTTCGTGAGCGAAGCGGGCGATTTCTGCAAAACTGCAAAATTTCGCCATCTCCCAGAGCTCGAGCTTGTGTCCATGTTCGCGCAGCCAATCGGCGAGAACACTCAGGTCAAGCGGCTGCAGCCATTGCTTGCGCTGATACCTGCCGACGTATTTGCACACGTCGAGGTAACTGGCCATCTTCGGATGCGAGCCGAGTTTCTCGGCGACGACTGCGACTATATTGGCCGGAGCCGTCAGGTCGATGTTCAGGTCCGCCCTCGTCAAACCGCGCTTGCGCTCGGCGAGGAAGGCTTTTTGAGAGAGTCTCAGTTCCTCCTCGAAGACCTCTCTCTTCTCTCCTGAGACAGGAGTCGGAAGCAAGAGCAATTCGACGAAGGGCCTTACGACCTCAGGTGGTGCCGGACGCTTGCGGGGCGTCATCAGCAATTCGAGAAGGTCTGTCATCGAATTACTCCTTTTGGCGCGATGTACTGGCGGGCAGGGACGCTCCACCGGCTGGCGCCGGAACCGGAACGTCCCTACCCGACATCCGCTTCAGTAGCCGCGGATTTCCTGCTTCGTCCAGAGGCTGGACTTGATGATGCGCCCCGTCGAGCGATAGCGCAGTGCGATCCAGAAGCACGGGCCGCCGCAGTGGAAGTGCTCCTGGACGAACTCTTCCAGGACACGACCGTCGTGCATCGTGTACGCCTTGAGCGGCTGGATCAGCGGGCTGTCTTCGTAGTCCTTGATGCGGCCGATTTCTTCGACCTTCACCACCACCGGGATGTTCTCCTGGCGGCGAACTTTCTTGCGCCCGTTGGCGTAGGTGACGGTGCTCTCGACGACGCCGGGAAGCGTCTTCGCCAGCGCCTTGCGTGCCCAGCCGTTGAGACCATAGTACGTGTCGGTACGAGCCATGATTCATCTCCTTCATGCGGATTTAACCGCTCAATTGACGGCGCGCCTGCCGAATCATGCGAGCGCGCCGGGATGTGAAACGCACGGATTGCTCCGTCTTAGTAAGCGCAGACAACGATGCCTGCCGACCTCAGCCGATGCAGTGGCGAACCAGGTGCAAGAGCGTGTTGAAGTCCGTTGCGCACGAAAGGTTTTTCACGCCTTCCTGGAAAAGGTGCCCGTGCTTGTTGAGCGCGGACATCGTGGCATTGAACCCCGCCAGCATCCCCAGCTGCTTCTGCACTTCGGTCATGTTGAACCGGAGGGCATTGAGCTGCGGCACGTGCGGATTGATGTTGATGTCGGCAGTGTGGTCGCCAGTCTTCACTCTGCCGGCGCTGTGGCAGAGCAGCCAGCGACCCAGGCTCATGAGCATGTCGTTTTTCCGAGAGTCCTTGCCCGACGAGTGGATGCTGACGATCAGCGCTTCCTCGCCGAGAAGGTGCTTGCGCGCGAAGGCGACAGGATTGCCGCCGTACGGGCTGAGCGCGCCATCGAAAAGATAGCGCCCCCGGAATTCGACTGCTTCCAGAAGACCAGGCACCGCGCAGGTAGCCCGAATCGCCAGAGCGATTGGAGCAGGTTCTTCCGACAGCACGGTGACGCTGCCGTCGAAGCCATATTCCATGACGCGCTCGCTGGTGAAAAGGACGTGCGAGGTTTCGCTCGACGCCATGGTCCAGAACGACTCAGGCCAGACTTTGACCTGGTCTTCGATGAGCTCACCGAGTTTGTCGGTGTGCATCATCCCCTTGCGCAGCATGCGAGCCACGAACTTGTGCGCAGGGGCGCGCTCTCCGTCCTGGGTCGCAGCGAAAGCCGCGGCCGGGTCGGTGCCGCCTTTCGAGGACGGCTCGAACAACTTGCGGAAATCGCATCCCATGACGCCTTCCAGTGCAGTTACCGGGTGGAGTCCAGCGGCTTTCAGAATCGCCGGGATTGACCCGCCGCTGATTCCGCCAATCGAACTCCAGTTCCGCAGTCCTGCAACCTTGAGCGCCAGGGTGGCTCCCATTCCGGTGACAAGCGCGCGCGTGCCACCTTGTTCGATAATCAGATGACGTGAGTACATGATGTCCTCCTAAGATACCGTCAGCCTTTTGAGCTGATTCTGCTTGGCAGACTCGCTTCCCACTTCGTGGGCGGGCGCGAGTCCACTCAGGACATCACGCCACCTTCAGACGAGCCCGTTTGCGAAATACCTCCCAACCAGTCTCCTCTTCGAAGTTGGTTGAGCATGCTCGTTTGACCACGCGCACAAATGCATCCTCCAGCTTGTGAACCAGAGAGACAGCCGTTTGTTCTACGCAACAGTCCGAGTAGACGCCGACGATCCGGAAGTTGTCTAGGCTGAAGCCGTTTTCCCGGCATGCCTGAATGACTTCCTGCGAACCGTCTTCGCTGTCCTTGGACATGCGTCGCTTTCGCTCGTAGTTTCTGCTGCCCGAAAGCAACTGAGCTATTGGCGTAATCGTCTCGCCATTGCGCCATGGTTCGCATTCGACCAGGACAATTGCCCAGCCCTTGCGTTTTGCCATGAGCACTTCGGCGACGACATTGGCGACGAGGTCAGGGTTCAGGCAATCCTTCACGAAGAAGTCTTGCATGTCGACGACAACGAGTGTGCCGTCTTGTTTCGATGGTGTTCGACGAATCGAACGCATCGAGTGTGCTTGCAAGCACTGCATGTCGCCTCCTTATCTCGACGCTATGCGTCGCCTTGGGGTTGATGGAATTTGCAAACCTGTGTATTAACAACAGCCGGCTCGACGCTGATTTAGCAGCGCGAGTCATCTCTTCGGCATCGCTCCACGCTCAAATCGCTCTGGGCTCAAATCGCTCTGGGCTGAAATCGCTTCGCGCTGAAATCGCTTCGCGCTGAGATCGCTTCGCGTTGAAGTCTCTCTGGGCTCAAATTGCTTCGGGCAATCTTTCAGAACGCTTTGGGCAATCGGTCGTATCTTTCCAATTCATAAAATCAGGCGTTATCCAGCGAACGGAGTGTTCGACGGGAAGTTGCTGAGTTCATGAATTGGAAGTGGTTGAGGTGGAGGAAACCTAAAATGCGAGATTTAGAAGAGAATGTCTTTTTCCTACACCTGCGCGTAGGCAGGACCTATTAACTTCATGATTCGGTACTCTTCAGAGATATTATTGCGATCTCTTTACAACCCGCTTTTCTAGGCTCAGTCATGGTTTTGAACCATGAAGAGATCTCTTGGATGAGCA
>CAZBOX010000010.1:0-47785 GCA_964493595.1 uncultured Candidatus Obscuribacterales bacterium
CCCGACTGAACAGGATTACCGCTCCAGTGCATGGAAAATTGCGGTGACACAAAAAGCTTGCCGCTGATTTTCTTTACACCGAGAGCACGCAATTCCTTTACGAAATCCGCAGTGTCGGCGCTTTTGAAATCAGGGTCCAGCCCATCGACGTAAGCATCTCCGGTCAACAAACCGGTCTCCTCGTCGAGCTCTCCATCAAGATAAAGAGTAGTCTGGAAAAGATGGTCGGGCTCGAATTTCTTGAGAGCGGCAAAGGCTGTTATCAGTTTTACAACCGAAGCAGGATTGAAGGCGATGTCCGAATTTTGCTCGCTTACTACATTGCCGTTCTCGCTTTCGACCAAGACTGCGATTTGCGAATGCTGGGCGACTCGAGCACGACCGACGTGGGCGCGGCTGTGACGGCTGCGATGGTGAGCGCGACCGCTGTGCCTGTGCGATTTGCCTCTCAGCCTGATTGAAGCGCTGCGCATTCTGCCTGCGGCCAGACCGACTCCTGATGCTCGGGCGTCCGCATTGAGCGGCAGAAGAGAAGAGATCGCCAGAATTGCGGCAAAAGCAATATTCAGTTTTTTAGAAACGCGAAATCCGAAGTTCATTAAGGGCCCTGCCTAACAAAACCTATGAGACTTACATACCAAAAAATATTGTTTTCAAACCCTGATGGCGTCCGGCGTTGCGCCAAACAATTACTTCCAGAGCGAGAGGTTCAGACTGTTCCACTACATCTTTTAGTATATCTTCGCCAAAAAAACACAGGGGATAGGTTGCCGGTTTTGACGGCTTCCACACCCCTGTGAAGGTCAGCAATTGCAGACGGTTTTACCCGACTGCAATGGCATCATTCCTTTGGTGAAACTCTCCTGCTCTAGCGGCGCCCGGTCTTGATGACGCGGTCGGCGCGGTTGAACGTCTGCCCAGCCAGGCGCCGCGTGTTGCGCGCCATCGTGTACTCGCCCTGCTCCTGGAACCAGGCAGCCGAGTCCAGGTCCTGACGGCCCTGGTCCTTCAGCTCCTGGGCGTAACCCCAGTGCGCGCCCGGCGTGATGCGATTCCAGTCGAACTCGTGGTCGCCGGTGCACACGTCGAAGCTGTCCCAGAACCAGTCATTCGCGTCGACGAAGTCCAGCATCTGGTTGATGTACTGGACCGTGACCCGCACGTTGAAGAACTCGACGATCTCCGGCCCGTTCGACCAACGGCTCTTGCGGAGCGCGTCGGCGACGAGGTGCCGGAGCTGGCTGTCGGTCACACCGTGCTGGTTGCCGAAGGAGAACGTGTTGGACTCGCGGTCGTAGGCGATCAGCTTGGAAGCCATGAGAATCACTCCTTTTGTCGGTTTAAACCGACGGGTTATGGTTTTTCGATGCCTCTTGCTGTGTCTGCTGCCGACTTTAAAACCCGGCAGAGTGGTTTACACCATCTGTTCCTTCTTGAACGCACTGGCGTGCGTTCTTACTCGCCACCGCGCCTGGTGTCATTGCGCGGGGTGAGAGACATCTCTGCCGGTCCGACCATGCCGAGGGACACGAAGTACTGCATGCCCTCTTCCACGGTCATCTCGACATCGACGCAGTCCGCCTCCGGCACAAGGAACAGCAAGCCGGAGAAGGGGTTGGGAGGTGTCGGCACCGCCACCCGCAGGTGAGGAATGCCGGTCACCTTGTCCACGGTGCGACCGCTCACAAGAGCGAGCGCCTTTGTCCCCATGAGAGGGACGATGACCACCTTCTGAAAAGGGGTCTCGTGCGGGTTGGAGAACAGGTCACCAACCTTGCGGGTGCTCTTGTAGACGAGCCCAGCCCCCGGAATCAGACTGATGAGATAGTCGAATTTCCGGAAGATGTACGCGCCGAAAGCAACCGATGTGAACCCGCCGACCATGACGAGGACGACGAGCAGCACGAAGAACGCGAGCCCAGGGATGTGGCCTTGCGCCAACGGACCGACGAGCAGCGAGGACGGAATGACGGCGCGCACGAATGCGTCGACCGCCGGACCGAACCAGCCATCCGCCAGGTTGAACACGAAGTTCACGACCCAGAGCGTTAGAGCCACAGGCAGCAGTGCAAACAGCCCCTTTCCGAGGAGCTTTTTGATGGTTGACCCGCTGCCTGGGGGAGTCGGCTTGTTTTGAAGATAAGACATAGTCGATTCTCCATAAGCGGGTCAGAGAAGGTGAGCCGGTTTCATCCGACTCACCCCTCCTCCCCAGTGGTTGCAGTTACTGCGGGTCGACCTTGCCGTCGTCCTTCGGGTCATCGCCGAAGGGGCCGTCGGTCGGATCCGTCGTCGAGCAGGAGCCGTCGTTGGACCCGGTCACGCCGCACAGACGCATCTCTGCGCTGAGCACGGCATGGTCCGAGAACCCGCGACCGAACACCTTGTTCTCGAAGATGGCTCGCACGGCGTACTTGCCGAGCTTGCCGGGCAGCGCCAGCCAGAAGTACGCATCCAGACGGCTGCCCATCGACTGCGTGGCGACGGTGCTCTTCGGGTTGAGGAGCTTGTAGCCGGCGCTGAGAAGCGGCTTGATGTCGGTGGTACCCGGCAGCTTGCAGTTCATGTCGCCCATGATCACGACCTCGGCATCGTTGCCGAGACCCTTCACCAGGAGATCGAACTGCTTGTAGCGGATCGGACCGGTCTGGGCCTCACCGCCGCGCATCGACTTCATGTGCACGACGACGGCAGTGAACTTCACTCCGCTCACCGTGTCCTCCAGGTCCAGGCAGAAAGCCGGACGGAGGTCGGGCACGCCGCCAACCGAGGCGACGCTGTCGATCGACCACTGCTTCAGCACCTTCAGGCGCGGGTGCACCAGGAAGCCGACGGCCTGGTTACGAGTGTTCGCAACCGAGGTGTACGCCTTGTAGCCGCAGGCAGCAGCGATCGGCTGCAGACCGGAGCTATCCACCTCGATCATGCCGATCAGGTGGAACTTCTTGGTGATTGCCGTGTAGGAGTTGATGAAGGCGTTGGCCTTCGCCGCGTCCAGGAACTCGGCATTGAACTCGCCGATGCGGATGTTGCCATCCTTGCCGGCGTCGCTCAGCCCCTTCAGGTAGGAGGCGACAACGGTGTCGACGTCGGAGGCCTTGGGCAGCTGCTTGCCGCCGTGACCACCGCCCGACTTGCCCTTGCTCGGCTTCTTGGAGCGGCCCTGAGGCTGAGCCCCCTGACCGCCCCCGTTAGGGTTTCCCCCGCCCTGGTTGCCTCCGTTGCCGCCGTTGTTGCGACGACCGCGATTGCTGTTGCGACCGCGACCGCGATTGCGACCGCGACCACGACCACGACGGAAGTCCAGCTCTTCGATCCCGAAGTCGGCGGGGTCGAAAGTCTTGCTCAGCGAGTCGCGCTTGGAGATGCCGAATTGCTTCAGCAGGTCGTCCGCGGACACCTTGCCGTCGAAGCCGAGCGCCTCCAGATCCTCGGGCGTCAGGCTGTCGAAGTCGATCTCACCCTGGTCGGGGTGCTCGACCTTCTCGGCCTTGACGCGCTCCGTCTGCGCACGGCTGTCTTCGTGGACCTTCTTGAGCCACGCCGGCGGTTCGGTCAGCTTGCCCGACTCGATGTCGTTGAGCTGCTGAACGCGACGCATGTACTCGTCGGTCGGATTGCCCGTGTCGCTCAGGAGCGCGCGGGACTTGCGATTCTTGGTGTTTGCCATAGTAAGTTACTCCTTCTGACCTTTGCGGTCGGATTAAGCCAACTCACAACGCACGCTGCGGAATGCAGCGTGTGCCTTGAGTTCGGAAGATTTGGATGAAAACTGGAGCCAGACCTAGGAGGCTTCAGTCGCTTTGGGCTTGGAGCTGGTTCACGAAACTAGCTGGTGCAGCTCTTCTCGGAGTTCGGTGAGAATCCGACAAAAGACGACAGCAGGGAGTTGAGTGAAACGCGACTCCGGGAACCCGGTTTCGTGCACGATTGTCCGCGGCCTGGTAGCCACGAATTGCGCGCACTGTTGTGGATGAGCGAGAAGTTTTGCCCTGATGGCCTCCTTCACGAGCTCGTGATGCTGGGGCGAGCCAAGCTCGAAGCAACGACCGTCGAATTGCGTAGTCTGAAGGCCGCGCTTGCGAAGCTTTCGCCCGCGATGCTTAGCCGGAAGACCACTCAACTGCGACAGTTCCATCCGCTCTTGTTCATCGATCGTGCGAAGCGCGATGTACAGAGCTTCGACTGATGCCCATTTGATGCCGCCGAGCACAAACTCTGCTGGCGTCAAGTTGGACATCCATCTGCCGATCTCCTCCTCAGAAGAGCCGCAGTTCAAGACCATTTCAGTCATATGCACCTCCTTCTGAGATTGATCAAGCGCCAAGTTACCGACCTAAGTTCATGGATCAATCCCGACCACCCGAAAAGGTGTTTTTAGTGCAGGAAATTGAGCTGAATTAGTGCTGGTAGGCTAGACGAATGATCGTTTTGGTTATGAGAAGACTCCCCGAACCTAACGATTTAAAGAGGTGTTGATCAACACCAGATATTCACTGTCCCGATTAAATGTGCGCCCTTAGACCCGCTTAACAATTGACGTCAATTCGCGCAGAATATGCAGCAAATATCCACGGGAAGCCAGTCTACGAAAGGCTTGCGACAGAAAATGCAGATGAGCCAAGCTTAACAATTCACTCAATGACAACAAGGGTCGCGTGAGGTTTTACAACCCGGAGCACGAGCCGATTTCAGGACTCTTATTGCCAAAGAGCGTTAAAACTCGAGATGAGATGCAACCAATGCTCGCAAATCTGTAACGCGAAAAGAAGATGCGCTTGACAACGCTCTCTTTATGCGGCTTTTGACTTGCAAAGCACCACATTAAGCTCATCCAATCTGGCTCGGGCACGATTTCAATGAGCTGACAATGGAAAATTGCTTAAGAGTTGCCGGCTGTGCCACCATTAGTTGACAGTGATTGGTTCTCCGACTGGTCCTTTATGCGCTCTGCATATATTCCCCTTGCACAAAGCGGCATTTTGTCAAAGCAGAAACGTTAGTAAGTCTGGAACGACGCTGTGGCGGGACAATCAAATAAGCTTTTACGGAAAGATGGTGTAAGCCTTTTCCGATTTGAAACTTATACGGCATATTTCTCTGCACTCGGTTTCGAGATAAGCAGAGCAATCACATTCACACCGACAAAAAAATTCCTGGTCGGGCAAATTTCGTGAGTGTAAGAACGCAGCAAAGACTCGATCGCAACCACTCGCTCGGATAGCGCAGAAGCTTCACGGTAGAGCAAGCTACAAAAAGCTTGAAGATATCCTCGATTCCAGAGCCTTAACGAAACTGAGCTAAACGTCAATTGCGCACCCGACGAAGAACATTTAGCTAACTAGAGAAGAAAATCCTGTGTGAAAAAAACAGCTTTTCAGCCCGCCTCGCATTCCTTTTGACAGCCCGTGACAATCTCAGCAGGCTGGTCCTTTTGCGCGCTTGGCAACACTCCTGCTTCCAGCTCCGGAGATGAAAGTCCGGAAGGGCTTGTGTACAGCTTCTCGCGCGGCTAGGTTGAAACTACATCTCTTCACAACTTTTCAGTCCAGAAACCTCACCCTCTCAATTCTTCAGTCCGTTATTCCGCTTCCAAGTCTTCGCTGATCGCGAAGGGTTAGAGAGCGGAGTTTCTGTTTGTTGAGTTTTTAGGGAGTTTCGGACGGAGATGCGTTAGAGCCGACGAGCGGCATGGTGCCGTTCGCGGCTGTTTATCCATCGAACCGATACAGGAGGTAAAGCATGGCCAAAGGAAAACACACGCAAATGCTGTTCGCATCTCACGATGCAATGGCGACGATGCCGCCCGAGAGCGTGACGAAATTCGCCGCGCAACTCGAAGCGTATGGCATCGGCACCGTCGTGGTCGACGCCAATGTCGATTGCGGCGAGCAGGTGGAGGACGCACTGCGAGCACAGAACCGCATCGTCGGTTTCATCGGCCGCTCGGAGAAGGACATTCCCGGACTGATCGCTGCCACCAGAAACGGTGGTCTGGCGATTTGCCTGGGCGGTCCTGCTTCGCAGTGGTGTGCCCGCGAAGAGGGTCGTTCGCTGCCTCTGGGCCGTTGCCTGGAAGTCCGCCAGCCTTCCGACGCCATCCGTGCCATTCAGTCCGCCATCGGCGGTTTCTGAGCGGCTCTGACGGGCGGCACATCTGCGTGACTCGGGGAGCGTTCGCCCCGAGATCTCGCAGCTGCAGAGCTTCCAGAGAGGAGCTGCAGCTGGAGATTAGCAGAAGTGCGTAATTCTCGAACGGTGAGTCTAATCCCAATCCTAAAGACCAACAAAGGGAATATCGCATGAAACAAAAGATCCCGACGCAAGTGCGTCTCTTCGCGACTGACAATGACCACACGATGGTCGGCTACTTCAACGGTGCCGTCCCCGCGTGGCGTGAACAACTGCCCAAGATCGCCAAGCGCCTGAACATCAGCGAGGAAGTGGCGGGCCGCAAGCTCGGCACCATCTTCGCCAAGTACGCCACTCACGACTACCCGTGGGCGGTGGCGCTGGCGTTCCACCAGTACTGGAAGGGCTCGGTGCAGGACTTCGTCCGCCTCATCGAGCGTCCGTTCTGGGCAGCGCAGGACAAGTATCGGGAGAAGTGGGTGAAACCCTACACCGGCGTCGAGCGCACCCTCACTGAACTGCAGAAGCTGGGCATCCCGGCGGTCGTGGTCAGTGACGCGCCGATGTTCATGTGCCTGGCTCGTCTGGCCTCGTCCGGTCTGGCCAAGTATTTCCAGGGCGTCTACGCTCTGGAGTGCAAGGCTCCCGACCTGAAGACGGTGCCGAGCGAGGAGTGGTTGCGTTTCGGTACGCGGCGCATTGCGCAGCTGAACCGGAAGTACGCCGACCACGGCATCCGCATCGTGCGTGAGCTGCCGATCGATCACGAGAAGCCTGACCCGCGCGGCATCGAGCTGGCGATGAAGGACTTCGGCGTGCATCCCGGTCAGGTCATCCACGTGGGCGACAGTCTCCCCAAGGACGGTGTTCTTGGTCTGACTGCCGGGCTGCGGGGCTTCTTCTACACCCCGTACCATGCCATCGGCCATCTCCCGGCCGAGTATCTCGACTACATCACCGTCGTGCTGAAGCCCGAGACCAACGAGTTCGATGGTCACGGTGCGACGGCCGCTCCGGCGAAGCCGCTGGCGTCGGTTCCTCCGATGCTGGGTCAGGGCTCCTTCGGAGACGCGCTCAATCACCTCGGTTTCCACAACCAGGGCGATTACCTGGAACTGCGCCAGAACGCGCTGTTCCGAGCGTAACGGCAGTAGTCGTGCTGTCAGGTCTTGAGTTGGGACTTCGCGGTCCACGAGCGTCGAAGTGGGGAAGGGTTGAGAGCTCAGGCTTTCTCCCTTCTCCACTTGGCTCGGGGCGGAAGTTCCAGCCGCAGTCTGGCAGAGAAGCGGGCGAACGCAAGATGGAAGCGCAATCAAGTGCTTCCGCGATGTAAATCGTCATCAGGAGAAGTGTCATGAACACTCATTCGACCCAGCAGGCAAAGCGAGACCTCGATCTCGACTTGCCGGAAGAGTTCGGAGTCCTGTTCGGGGACGGCGAAGGAGTGACAACCGACTTCGCTGTTCAGTACGAACCGGTCTACGACCCGATGCTGCTGCGCAACCACCCGACCAAGCGGCTGGCGACTGTGTACGAACGCACCCATCTGGGTCGCGGGCAGTACCAGTATCGCCTGCTCTCGGTCTCTACGGTGGATGTCGGCAAGCTCAACTGAAGAAGAAGTGCAGCGATGCGCAATGGCGCACCGCCGGCTTCGATGTGTAACTAGTAAATCCAAAACGAGGACAAAATGGCAAAGCAACGGAGTTATGACACGCGGGGCAAGCAGAAGAAGAACCCGCTCCACTGCGGCACCATCACCCAGCAGGACATCCTGCTCATGGAACGCGCCCGCCGCCGTCAGGACCAGATCGACTCTGGCATCCCGACCAACGCGGGCTGCGGCATCCATGGTGGTGGCAAGCGCCAGCGCAACCGCAAGGACCGCGCTGAGGGCCGCCAGGCAATCAAAAACCGCGACTGGGACTAACATCTTCCAGCCGCCATAGCCGTAAGGAGGCTATATGTTCAGGCAAACACTCACGTGGTTGCGGAACACGACCTCCAGGCTGCGGCATGGACGAAAGTGGTCCAAACGCACTCTGGTGGTCGGTCCCTCACAACCTGTCGATGGTGATTCGGTGGCGTGTACCAAGGCGCTCGTTCAGCATCTGCGCAAGCAGAGGCTGGAAGCCTACACGCTGCCGACCATCACGATGTACAACCAGATCGACTGGATTCTCGAGAGCGGGGATATCCATCCATCGGTTCTGGAATTCACTGGCGGCAAGCTCGTCTCGGCAGACCTGCAAGGAGCCTACGACGCGCTCATCGCACAGTGGAGACCCGACGAAATCATCGTCGTGGACGGACAGGCAAACCGCATCGGTTTCGACACGCGTGGGGTCAAGGTCTACACCATCGACCATCACGTGAAACCGGACGTCAGGCAGGATGACGAGAACGGGTTCATCCAACCCGCTCCCGCTGCCGGATGTTTGCTCATCGAGCGGTTCAGGATAATGGAGCCGATACTCGTCGTCAGCATTCTCACCGATACGTTCTGGCTCAGACATCACGAGCCGTCGCGCGCAGCCAGGGCACTTGCCGAGCTGACGCGTCACGGCTTGACGGACGAGCTGTTCGAACACTATCAGAGAAAGCTGCGCGCGAGGAAGGACCCCCACATTCTGGATGCGCTCAAGGACGCGGACGTGCGCGAGTCGGACAACGAAGAGGCGGTGTTCGTCGTGCTTGGTACGGACAGCCCGGAAATCCATCGCGGAGTGATGGGTGAACTGGGTTACTTCTACCGGCATATCGCCGTTGTGCGAAAAGACGGATACGTCTCGCTCACGACTGTCGACCCGCATGTCGACCTGCGCGATTTCGTCGCCAAGTTCGAGAAGTACGGCAGCGCCGGCGGTCATAAAGACTCGGCAGCCATCAACTTCAAGAGCATCAACGACGGGCGCATCGCCGAACTGTCCGAGGCATATTTCGCTTTCATCGGCGAGCATGCCAGCAACGAGAGGGGGGTCAATGGATGACGCACCCTTCGTTCACGCTCTTAACTGAGCACAATGACTCCGGATGAGGTTGGTTGCGGCTCATGCCGTTATCAGCTGATTCCGGAGTTATTGTTTTTTCGCTGCTTCTACTATTGCCTTTAGTATATCAATAAAAAAGTCGAAATGACAGAGGAGAGTACCACCAGCAGCTGCTTGCGTCTCTCCTCTGTTGATCATGTCGAACCCTCTCCTCGAGCGAACGCCCACATCTGGTGGGCCTTCGCAAGAGTGATTGACACTAACGCCAGCGCTCGTCCAGCGGTTCCACCGTCAGGTGGGTCGCGCTGAGCGATTGATAGCCGATCTTCCAGCCGTGACGCTCCAGCTCCTTGACGAAGTAAAACATGTCCGAATCTCTCAGCGTCTCAGGTCGCGCGACGATGACCGGATGCCGCCTGGTCCGCGCCAGAGCCACGCGGTAGGCCGCAATCACGCAAGCTCCCACCTGCTGCGCTCTCTGGCGCCGCTCCTGCAGCACATTGCGCTCGATCTCCTGGCTGATTTCACCAGGCGTGGGGATGAATCGGCTGAGGGGCGGTTGCCCCTGCTCACCACGGCCGAACTGCCTGTCTCTGCGCCCACAAGGCGGAAGAATCCCACCCATGATCTTTTCTCCCATCTCTTCGGTTGAAGCCTGGACGCGCCACACAGCATGGCGCGCTAGACAGTAAGACCTGATCTGCTCGACGAAAACAGCGTTCTATTCGTCCAGATACGAGAGGCGGGCGCGCGGCTCGTAGAGGACAAAAGCCGAGGTGAGCCGCCGAGCGATGCGCCTGTCGCGCGGGCGCCAGCTGACCTGCGGTGCCGCCTGGCTGGCCAGATTCAGCGCCTCCAGAGCTTCTGACTCCTGGACGGTTGCTGCCTCAAGGCTGCGGCGCAGACTTTCCTGTTCGCCTTCCAGCCTCTCGACAGCATACTTGGTTGCGATCGCGTCGCTTCTCTGCAGGCGTTCCCTTGCCTCAATCAGCTCGGCGGCGGCGTACGCCAAAGAATCTGTCAGCGCGACTCTCTCCTGCCTGCATTCCACGAGCCGGCGCTTCTTGCGTTCGACATCCTCGACCCAGGCGAGGACGCGAGTGTAGCGGGGCATGCTGAGCAGGGACAGCAGGCCGGCAGCCACGATCACTGTGGCGAGCATCGAAAGCGACATGATTTGAACTCCTTCTGTTTGAGGTTCAGCGCAGCGCATTTGTCCGCGCTATGAAAAACTGGACTTACTCAGATGCAGACGCCGGCCTCGAAGTCCGCCTCGATGTAGTCCTCGGGCAGACACTCAAAGGCTTGATCCGGTTCGCAGAAATCAGCAGAAGCGACCAGATAGCAGACGTAGGTGATTGCCGGAATGGTCAGAGTCAGACACGCAGCGAGCAAACCGACACAGAGGGAGCGGCGAAGAAGATTGCCGTCCTTGCTCGAGTCGGAGCCCGTAGACATGAGCGTGCCCCAAAACAATCCCGACAACAAAGCACCGAGCGCCGCAAATAAGATCATCTCCTCCGGGCTGTCGAGCAATGCAAAAGTGCTCAACGCACCAATGGCGGTGCAGAAAATGAAAACAACCGCCACCAAACGAAGAGGGTTAGGATTGCTCATAGGAGCCTCCTCAATGAGGGTTGAAACAAACCGAACTCTCGAGACTGCATGCGCAACCGGCAAAGTCTCCTTCGCTGGATATAAGCCAAATTAGTCGTTTTTGTGTGAGGCTTGCGCTTTTCTTGCAGTCGGAAGGAAGTGAATAAGTAATCTGAAAGTAGACCTGTTCGACCACGTAGCTCAAGCCGTAAACAGCATGTGCAAAATTTCTGGCGTGGCGATTATGGCGCAGTTAATGGTTTTTCAAGACTAGCGTTCTTTACAAACCAACACAGCTCTTATTAGCACTTCAGTGCGACTTCGCGATGCAGAGCGGCTTTTAAGGCTGCTGCACCAGATTCGGTTGCAAACCTGGCGGCTGGTGTTTCGGCCAGAGCATGCAGCATTACAAAATCATGGATAGTGCCCAGGCAGCGAACAGCAGTAACTTGGACACCTGCCTGCGTCAAGTTATGAGCGTAATGTTCACCTTCATCGCGCAGAACATCGTTCTCGGCAGTGAAGATTATTGCCGGAGGCAAGCCTTTCAATTGCTCGACCGTTGCTTTGAGCGGGCAAACTTTCGGATCATTCCGCTTCGACTCATCCGCATAAGCATTCCAGAACCACTTCATGGCTTCGCGAGTAAGGAAGTGGTTTTCGCCGAACTGTTTGTAAGAACCGTTATCGAAATCCGCATCGGTCACCGGATAAAACAAGCATTGAAATGCCAATTTTGGACCGCTTCTCTCCTTGCACAACATAGTCAGCGCGATGGACATATTGCCACCGACACTGTCACCGGAAACAGCCATTCGGCTTGCATCGACGTTGATTTCTTTGGCGTTTTCAGAAACCCATTTCGCGGCAGCGTATGCTTCCTCGATGGCAACCGGGAACTTGTTTTCCGGGGACAGAGAAAAGTCTACAAAAACAACAGCAGCGTGAGCTTTGTTAGCCAGTTCCAAAACCAGGCGATCGTGCGATTGCCAACCACCCAAGACCCAACCGGCACCGTGGATGTAGATTATCACCGGCAGAGCTTCTTTCGCGCCCTCAGGTCTGACGATACGAATATTGACGTCACCATTCGGACCGCCTGGGATTTTCCTGTCTTCAATCTGAGCAGTCGCTTTAGCAATCTTGTCGCCTTGCAAGCCGTCAAAGACTTTGCGTGCTTCTTCGGGGGTCAATTCATAAAGAGCCGGTCCAGTGGAAGAGTTGATTTTGTTGAGAAACTCTCTGGTAGTAGCTTCGATGCCGGGGCTGACCTTGACTTTAGACTCGCTCATAAATTGCTCCTCTGGCTGAGGCGCAACAGTATATCCTCTTGCATTCTCGATTCCATCCAGCATTTGCGCTAGCTTTCGAGAAGTGACCGCCACACCCCTTTACAAGCAGCGCTACCGGAAGAAAAGAAATTAGACGGCGCACATACAGATAAGACCTGAACCCAAAAGCCCCGTGCATACTGGTCCGTGAGCGCCGCCCCAGAAGAAAGATGAGTAGTTTTGCATTAACAGAGCGTTTCTATGATTCAAGCTTAATTGATCCCCGTGTCTGACTTTGCCAGGTTAGAGGTCTACGTTACTTTCATCTCTTTTCGCCTCAATCCATCTCTCGAAGCGCAATCCCAACTGAATTCGGATATTCCGAATCCTTGCCCACGCAAGGTCGGAAAAGCGCTTCGAAAAGCATTGGGCGATTAGCTTGAAGGTTTTCATTCCGCGCCCTAATCGTTGTGCGATTCTTATCATGCAACGCGTACGGCGCATGTCCGCAGTGACCTAACTTCGACAAGGACACAAAACATGAACCAGACCGCCATCGACAAAATCGTGATCGCCTCCGCCACCGTCGTCCCCAATGACGACCGCGCCGACAAAACCCCCGTCGCCGTCGTCCCCAAGGAAATTCTCGACAAGGCTGTCGCCTCGGCAGCGTTCCAGGACTGGCTGGCTTCGGTCGGTGAGCGCTACGTCGTGAAGAGCGTCAAGTTCCAGTCGGTCGACATGTTCGGCCCCCACAAAGTCGGCTTCATCAAGTTCGCCGCCGAGGTCTCCGACACCAACGGCAAGTTCATCCCGGGCATCGTCTTCATGCGTGGCGGCGCCGTCGGTATGCTGCCGGTGCTCAACTGCAAGGGCAAGAAGTACACCGTCCTCACCGTCCAGCCGCGCGTCGCCACCGGGCGTTTCGACTTCGTCGAGATTCCGGCCGGCATGCTCGACGGCTCGGGCAATTTCGGTGGTGTCGCCGCCAAGGAGCTCAAGGAAGAGCTGGACGTGACCATCTCGGAAGCTGACCTCATCGACCTGACCGCCTTCGCCGGTTACTCGGGCGGCGTCTTCGTGTCGCCCGGCGGCACCGACGAGACGCTGCGCCTTTTCGCCTACGAGAAGGACGTCACCGAAGAGGAGCTCGCCTCCTACGAAGGCAAGTGCACCGGTCTCATCGAAGAGGGCGAGTCCATCGTCCTCAAGATCGTCGAACTGGATACGCTCTGGCAGATCGACGACGCCAAGACGGTCGTGGCCTACACGCTGTACCAGAAGTACGTCGCGTCGCAGAAGTAATTCTGTGAAACGCTGCTGAGCCCGGCGGACACTCGCGAAAGCGAATCCGCTCGGGCTTGGAGCGATCAAAGCGAAACATTCGTCTGTCCCCGCTTCATTATGGCTGCGTGATCCTCATCGCGTGGCTTGTTCGCGGGGGCTGTTGCGGGTGCGCATGCCTGTATGGCGCGCTTGCAATGTACTCAAACTCAGGCAAGAGGAAAAGAAAATGAACAAGCATTCAATCATCGCGACCCCGCACATCGCCGAAACGGCCGCGGTTGCTGTCGCCTACGCCGCCCTCGAAGCGGCCGTTTCCGACGTCCAAGCAGCACACACGCTCTACAAGGACGCCAACGGAAACCTCTGCGAGGGCGCCGACTTCATCCCGGCCACCCCGACCAACGAAGAGCGTTGGAAGATGAAGGACTGGGAATACCACCAGCTGCTCCGCACGATCGAGGAAAAGAAGCTCGAACGCGAACAGCGGCGCGTCACCCTCTACGGCTGCAAGCTTCGCTGGCTCGGCGCCATCGGTGCCATCTCAGCCGCGCGTGTCGACCTCATCAACGCAGTCAACGCCCTGCGCGCCGCCGTGGACGCCAACACCGACCCCAAGCTCCGGCTTCAGGTTGACGCGGCTCGCTGCAACGTGGTCTTCGCCGAGATGCTCTTGCACTCCGCCTACAAGGTGGACCGCGAGATGTACAAGGCATCCGGCTACGGACTGAATCCGGAAGAGCACTACGCCGGCGCCGCAGGCAAGCTCGAACTGGGCGTCGCCCTCACCGGTGAATACGACCGCTTGCGTCGCGAGTGGGCCGTGAAGTACAGCGGACACGGCTCGTCGTATCGCTTCGAAGGCGGCGACGGCACGCAAGTACCCGCGGGTCCGTATCAGACGTACGCAGAAGCGGCCGATGACGCCGCCGCCTGGGAATCGAACGCCTGCACCATTGGTGGCGGCGCGCTTCTCTACAATGTGCGCACGCAAAAGGAAGTCGACAGGTTCTAAGCCAAATTCCTAACAGCAGTGTCGTCGGGGTTGGTGACAAGCCAATCTCCGGCGGCATTGCCTTTTGATTCCGTTCTATTAAACGCCATAGTTGTCCTTGGGATGGACAGGCATTGCATTGGGACAAACTGGTCTGTGAGCGCAAATTCGCGCATGCAAACCAGTTGATTTAATTTCGCACTCCATACGAATCCGATTGACCGCAGTGCCTTTGCGAGCCTAGGTTGAGATTATCTCTTTCTCTCTTGCCAGTCTCGATCAACCTCGCTCAAACAACAGCAAACACTACTCTTCTCTGCTGTTTCATCCTCGTTGATGAACGTTTGAGCATCGGCGTTTTCTTCAACGCAAAAACGCCACCAAGGAGCTCCTTTGAAAGAAGTGGACAACCCCTACCTGCGCTTCTTCCTCTCGCTAGCGCATCTGCTCTATCTCGATGAGCTGCCGTCGCTGCAACCCGAACGCGAGTTCGAGGACTGGGAGTGGAGGCAGATCGCCACTGCTCACTGGCGTCTCGAGCAGGAGCGCAACGTCGGCGTACAGCGCTTCGCCTGGGCCATTCCCAACCTGTCTGCACTCCGAGAGATAGCACGCCACGGCACCATCATCGAGCTCGGCTGTGGCAACGGCTACTGGGCGTGGATGCTGCGCAAGATGGGCATCGACATCCTTGCTTGCGACCCTCTAGAAGCCGGCGAAGACGGCTCCCACCGCGAAGAAGGCACGCGCGCCTGGACGACCATTCTCAGGGCCGGGGCGGAGATTCTCTCGTGCGAAGCGGCGAAGGGCAGGACGCTCTTGCTCTGCTGGCCGCCTCCTTTCTCATCGATGGCGGCCGACTGCCTGAAGCTCTACACGGGCGAACGCCTCCTCTACGTCGGAGAAGAGCCGGGCGGCTGCTGCGGCGACGAGGAATTCGAAGCCCTGATCCGACGCGATTGGGTCGTGGAAAAGCGCATCAACATCCCGCGTTGGCCCGCGCCCTTCGTCAAGGATTCGCTCTACGTGTACCGGCGCCGGTAGACGATTCGCACCCGCCCGAAGCAAACACCCTTCAGCAAAACGCTGCTGGGGGTGTTTGCTCGTACCTTCATCCAGAGAAAAAAAATCAACGCTTTTGCTACATAGCATAGTACAGGCATGTTCAAAAGATGATGCCGCGGCATCACCTTTTAAAGCGCGGCTGAAAGCGAATCGGGCTCCAATCTGGAAAGTGTACGATTTCTCGCTCTAGCCTTGTGGAAGTCTCTCACCCAATTGACCGTTCAAGCGGAAGAGTGGTTCGTATTTCTGACCCTGCTGGATACCAAGATAGTAGTCTCCAGTCACAGAAGAGAAGCCAAGTCGCACCGGGAATTCACCGGGATTTTCCTTGTACCACTCCCGCATCTTCATGTTTATTGCATCGATAACGCTCTGGCTCGGCAGATTTCCGGCAAAATATTTGAGCAGCTCGTTGAGCGGCTCGCTGGAAGGTCCTTCGGGAAATATTTTGGCGAAATCTTGAACAATCTGTGCGGCTCTTGAAGCGAAAGTCTCTTGCTCGCTGGTCAGTTGCGGATAGAGATCCGGCACCTTCCTGTTCATCGCCTCGTCATTATACTTATCTCTTTCAGGATCATCCGGCCCGGCAAAGATCGTGACGGTGTCCATATCGTCCGCTGCTTTTATTCGATCAACCTTTGACTGCATCGCCGCAAAAAAGTCGCTGTTGAAGTGGCTGTCGAAGACAAGATTGGTTTGAAATTCGCTTCGCTGGTCTCCTCCACGATGACCAAAGTCGACTTCACGAGCATCATAGATTGGCATACTAAGAAACCTCCGCAAAGGCAATAGAACGAGAGCCGTACCCATTTTGCAAATGAGAATCGGCTGCTGGGGCAGGGGGTGTCACAACGCCATACTAGTAGCGCGGCATGACATTCGTTTGACGAGCGGAAAAGAGTAAAACTCAATTTTGAAAACTATTTGCAGCGCTATTGCTACACAGCATAGTACAACAATGTTCCAAAAAAGAACCCGAGGGAGAACAAGGTTTTATCCCGTTCCCCCTCGAGTTCAGAAAGCTACGTTTTCAGTGTGCTTCAGACTGCCCGCGCTTGGTCGGCCAGTTCCTTCAGCACTTTGCGCAGGGCGCCGGGAGTGCGGACTTTGCGCGGGAACACGAGCCGAAGCCCGGTGCGCCCGAGCTGCAAGTCGAGCCCGTCGGGATCGCAGCCGACGCACTTCCACTCACCGTCCTTGGCACCAAGCAACTTGGTGGCGTAAAGACGGCAAGTTGCGGCGTGGTCTTCGTTGAGGTGAGTCACGAAGTCAGTTTCGGCCTTGACGAATTTCTGAGCGTCGTCCACCTTGGTGAGGACCTCTTCCGGTTTCACGTCGAAGATGCGACCGAAGCCACCGACAACGTGACCGCCGTCCACGACCATCTTGTAGTAAGCGAAGTCGTGAATCGACGCGTAGACATGTGCGTCAGGCTGGCGGGCCTGATAGCGGCGAATGTCCTCTGCATCCGTGGTGACGGCGAGAGTACCGGTCAACGACAGTCGCCCGTTGGCCAGCGGGTTGCCGTGACCGCGCTCGTCCACCATCAAGGAGATGCGATTGTCGCGCAGAGCATTCTGCGTGTGCACCGCCAGTGCGGAGATGAGCAGCAGAGGCGAACCGTCGTGAGCGGTAGCGACACCGACAAGAGAAACGAAAGGCGTACCGTTCGGCATCAGTGTGCCCAACGACGCCACCCGCGCTTCGCGAAGAAGCTTTTTGGCAATGTCTGCCTGATTGAGTTTGCGTGTTTTCATGGATTCTTCCTTTTGCCACTGATTGTTTGAGCTAAAAGTAAGGAAGAAAAACCGGGACGGTGCGCAGGTTCACCCCTGCAACACCAGCCCAGTCATTTTGAAAGCCTGTTTGAATCGGCTTTCGCGATTTTCGGCATTATGCCTTCAAGCGGCGCAACTCGCGTTCCATGTTCTCCACCGCTTTCTTCTGCAGCTCGGCGCGGACCGAGGGCGTGTAGAAGAGATGCTTGCGATCGATGAAACGCTTGAGCACGTGAGCACGTCCCTTGCGATACGTCTCGGGGTCCATCCAGTCGTACTCGAGAGCGATGTCAGCCGCATAGCGACCGTACTCACTCGATGCAGACCCGAGAATCGCCAGGTCGGCATCCAGGAAAAGACGCGAATCTTTTGCCAGATGTCCGGAGAGAGGACGGTGTCCCTTGGTGGCACGAATGAGGTCGGCGACATCATCAGCAAGGCGTTCCGGCAGCCCGAGGGCAAGCAGGTCTTCCTTCGCCATGACAGCGCTGCGCTCTTCGTTGTCCTTCGCCTGCACGTCGTAGACGGCGTCATGGTAGAACGCCGCCAGACGCAGAAGCGCGCTTGCCGACCCGCCGGAAAAGCGATCGAGCAGAGCGAGCGTTTTGGCTATGTGCTTGAGATTGTGGTAGTAACGACCGCGCTGCGAGTACAAACGCTCGAGCTTCTCCCAGAGCGGCTGCCAGCGGTCTTCCCCCACACCGAGCTCGCCCATCAGTTTCACCCAACGCCTTTTGGCGATCGAGGTCTGACGTTGAGAACCCTGTTTGGGAGCGTTTTTCGCCGAGGTAGCCAAAAGGTAGATGCCCTTGAGCGTGAGGGTCGGATCGCATACGTCGAACACGTTACCATGTTCTTGCACCGATTTGCTCGCGCCACCAGTGCCCACGAAGATGGTCGGTCCGAACAAGTTGCGGTCGGCGATTGCCAACCACTCGCGAACTAGACCGATATGCCCGGCGAATACGCCGTTGCGCATGTGGGTGTCGGTGTCGAAGCCAAGTTGGAGCGTTTGTCCTTCCATCTTGAGCAGCGGCAGAAGCGCCGTGCGATGATGCAGGGTCTCCAGAGTGATGCTGAGTCCGGGCGCAATCCAGCCACCTTTGACGTGACCGGAACCCGAGATGACGAGCATCGTCGTTGCTGTGCCCATGCCGATTACGGCGACGGGAGTGCGTCCCTTGCCGTAGAGGTGCCAGGCGGCGACGGCATCGGCGACGCGATCGGCACCCATTTCCTCAGCCATACCGGTGAGCAATTTTTGCGACGCGGCGCTCACAGAAATCACTTCGCGACCGCAGGCGGAGAGCACCTCTTTGAGATGCTGATCCGCCACCGGCACCACCGAAGAGATGGCCACAGGGCAAGTGGTTTTGCCGAGAATGGCGGAAGCAGACTCTTTCACCTGTGCCGTGGGATGGCGCCAGGTATCCGTCAACTTTCCGTCACGAAACAGAGCATATTTCACGTTGGAATTGCCAACGTCGATGACGAGCATTTCTTTCATGATATTTTCTCCACGGCAGACAGAGCCGTTCAAGTCAGCACAGGGCTGTTCTATTCCGGCTTCCGGAGCCGCTTTCCGATAGGAAAGATTGAGTCAGATTTGCAGCAGCAACGAGAGAGGCGGAGTTGCCTCCACCTCCCTCGCGCCTAGCCGCTCAGCAAGGGCGACGCATGGCGCCGCCTCTACAGAATTACTTCTTGCTGCCGGTCACCGCTTCCAGGAAGCGGAGCAGGTAGAGCAGGAAGTTGATGAAGTCGAGATAGATCTCCATCGTCGCCGTGATGGCGTTGAACCAGGTGTTCTCCGCCTTCGAAATCCGGAAGAAGTCGAAGATGAAGAAGCCGGCGAAGATGGCCATGCCGATCAGGCAGTACACGATCGTCACGCCGGTGGAGAACGCCACGAAGATGTTGACGATGCCGACGACGATCAGGGCGAGAAGACCGAACATCAGGTACTTGCCCATGTTCGTGAAGTCCTTGCCCGAGAGAGCGCCGATTGCACCGCAAGCGGCCATGACGCCGCCCGTGCCGAGGAAGGAGAGGAAAACCGTCTGCCACCCGAGGGAGGCGACGTAATGATTCATCGTCGGTCCGAGGAAAAGACCGCTGATGAAGGTCCAGACCGCCAGCGCGACGAGACCGGCTTCCTTGCTGCTCTTGGCTGCGAAGGGGACGATGAAAGCACCGGCAATGAATGCGATCGCCAACACGATGATGGCGGCGAGCGACGTGATGCCGGCACCGAGATACGTGCCGAAGGCGCTGATGCCCATGGATGCGGTGAGCAGCAAGGCGACCTTGCTGAAGAGACCGCCCTTGGACTGACTGACTGTTCCGTTGTTCATGTTTGACTCCAAAAGAGTTTGGCTAAGTGATGCGGCGGAAGGCGGCACCACATGAGACACCACTTGCCAGGGCAAATCGTAAGCGTGCACATGCGCGCCTCGATAATTGCCAGCCTTCAAGCAAGGGGTGGATTTTCACTACTTCCTTGGCGGGAAGATCCGGGATCGCAATGTCGCGGGTAGGCGTGTTTTTTGGACCTGGAAATTTCCTGAAGGTAGTGAGTGAAAAGAGCACGATGAAACTAGGAATTTGTGCATTTAAAACTCAAGACCGAGTTTTCTCCTTGACTATGAGCCTGTTCTCACGACAGAAGCATGAGGCTCTTTCTCAAAACGAACGGAAGGCCGTTCAGGCACGCGCAGTAACCGATATGAGAGAGTAAGTTTCACTTAAGGCCGTGTGTATGCAGTTTTTTGACCCGGCGCAAGGGCGAACCTGAGAAAAAACTTCGCTAGCGCGAACCTCGCGGAAGCCCATTATGAGAGGCTCCTCAGCGATGCCGGAAAACATTTTTCCGTCTGTGTTTTCGCTGTTTTTACCTTCCGGCACAGCCGCATCGCCCTTTCTTAGCAACGAATAAGACTGAAGGCCGATGCAGGTTTCAATGCCCCTGAACGCGCACTCATCACTTTAGAACCTGGTTCCGTTAACAAACTGTCAGCGTTTACAACGCTTGATATCCATTGAGCAGCAGAAACACAGATCTTTAAGTTCACCCCGTAACCCATCTTTGAACCTTCAACAAGGCGCTAACCAAAACAAGTCATCATCAGCTCTCGATATCAGAATCTGCTTGAGGAGAATTCTCTCCGCAGACTGGTCACGAGTTCCTCATCCAACGCTCTGTTGAAACTGACGCTGCAGCGAGAAAGACAAGTTTCTTGTTGTTTGCAAAAGGAGCAAATGTATGCATCAGCCACTGGCACAACGCTTTTGCGTTGTCTTTTCCGACACGCCGGAAGGAGCGACGGCGCTTACTTTCGCGGCGAATCTGAACAAATTGACCGGCTCGGGCAAGCTGCTCGTGCATGTCAGAGTCAAGGCGCAATGCAGTCAAATGGCTCAAGGCGCCTGCGGCAAAAATGCTGACCTGGAGCAACGTCAACGTGTATTCGCGCATGTGCAGACGCTCACAGGGCTCAGCGAAAACGACATCGAGCTTGTCGAATTCGACTCGACCGGCTCTGTCGCTTTTCCCGCCGGCAGTATTGTCGTCGATCACGGGCTTGTCTCGCGGCGCTCCGACTTCAACGTGCTGATTCCTTTCGACGAGCCGACGCTCGACGAGAGAGGAAGCGGCCCGTTTCTCATCCCCTTCGGTGACAGCGAATCGGATCTGGACGCCGCCGACATCGGCTTGCCGCTGGCGCGCGCGCTCAATCGTCCCGTCATCTTCTACCACACGACCTGGCGCAACCCTGAGCTGTCCAGCGACAACGCTCGCGACCACATGTGCGAAGGAGCGCTGGCTGTCCTTTCCGCTCTCGAGAAGAACGCATCCGCTCTGGGTGTGGACTTCAAAACCGAAGTGGAGATGGCGCCGGACGTCACCGAGGGCATCCTGCACTCGGCTGTGCGAAACGCTGCCAGCCTCATCGTCGTCGACCGCGGGCGGCGCACACTGATCGGCAGTTACGTCAATCAGATTCTCGACCAATCGCCGATCCCGACTCTGGTAGCGGCACCGTCGACGAAAGTGCGCGCTCTCGCCAAGCCCGTTGTCGCGCGTCGCCATTTGACGGCAGCCGCTCAACCGGTGGCGCCCGCTCGCACAAAATGGCATGTGGTGCCCGATTTCATCCGCAACAACATCGGCAATCCCATCTTCGTGATGGTGGTCGTCGCTGCCATGTACATCGTCAAGTCGTTCGTGAAAGTGACGCTCGGCACGACCATCAACTCGCCGATGTTGACCGGTGACGGTTTGCACAACATCGCCGACATCTTCGAGGCTCTGGCGGTCATCCTCGTCATCAAGGTCTCGCTCAGACCACCGTCCGAACGCTACGCGTACGGGCGCAAGAACATCGAATTCGTTTCCGCCGGAGCCATCGGTCTGGGCCTTGTAGGCATGTCCCTGCTCTTCACCGTCAAATCGGTGGTGGGCATCCTCGCCGGCTTTCCCGATCTCGACGCGGCGGTGCGCGACATCCTGCCACTGCCTGCCTTCGAGCCGCTGATCATGAGCGCTTCCCATTTCCCTTGGGTGGTAGCTGTGACGGCCGGCAGCGTTGCCCTCTCTTGGTTCGTCAGCCGTTATCAAATAACGGTCGGCAAGAAAACCGGTCACGACAGCCTGATTGCAGACGGCGAGGAAACTGCCAGCGACGGACGCATCGAGCTTGTCGCACTGGTCGGTGTGCTGGCTGAGTATCTCTTCCACGCCCCGTGGATCGAATACCCGCTCGGTATCGTCATTGCCTTCCTCATCTTCCGCACCGGCAAGGAGCTCTGGCTGAAAGCCTGGCACGTCCTCTTGCAGCACAGCATCGGCGTCGAGCACGACCAGGAAATTCGCCGCATACTCAGCACTGCCCCTGGTGTCAAGTCGGTGCAGTCGGTGAAGACTTTCCAGGTCGGACGGATTGCAGTCTGTCACCTGAGTGTGACGACGCAGTGCACCACCCAGAAGGTGAATCACATCAAGTATGCCATCGAGTGCGCGGTGGAACGCTATGTGCTGGCGCAAGACTTCCACAAGGTGGAGACGCACATCAACTTCCAACCGCCTGTCGCCGACCGGCACAGAGAGGCTATCGCCATCGTTCGCAACGACATGAGCATCGCGGTGGCGCCTACCCTGGAGGAGGCCACTTCGCTGCTCATCCTCGACTTCGAATTCGGACGCATCACACGCGCCACTGAAGAAAACGCGCAAGGCGAGCCGCTCGCCATGCTCGCAGTCAAGCGAGTGTCGCGCGTGCGTCAGTTTTCCACAGGCACGAAACTCGACGCCCAGCTCAAAGAACTGGGAATCGAAATCGTTCCAACATCCAGCTACCTGCCTTCGTCTCTCGGCTTCTCGCCGAGCATTCTGGCGTAGCAACATAGGAGATGAAAATGAGAAGTTTCGGCAGTTCCACCACTGCGCGCCTGATTGGCGCCGCTTGTCTGGCGCTTGTCTTGCTGACCGGCTGCGGCCGCGAATCCGAGGGCCCGCCGGCGCCGCCCACCCGATACACCGTCAGCGTGTATGGTGACGCCGTCGAGCCGCTGAGGACCTATACAGGCACCCAAGCGACTGCCGGTGAGGGCATCGCTTACATCGTCACGGAGGGAAGCAGCGACTACACAAAGGCCGTGGGCACCTTTGTCATCGAGCCCGAGAATGCCGGGCCCGCCACACGGAGCGCCGACTCGAAGTACAAGGTGACGCTCTACGCCGGCTCGAAAGTTCTGCGTGAATGGTATACCGCCTACGCCACCGCGGGCGAAGGCATCGGTTATATCAAGACTGCCGAAGGTGTCGACTACACGAGGGTCGCCGGCACGTTCACCATCGAGCCGCTGAACTAATTTCAACAATGAGAGCGGCCAGTGGCAACAGGCGCTGCGCCGCTCTCCCTGACGTTTGCACCTGGGACTTGCACAAGCCCGGGAGGCTTTCGAACAGGATTGCAAACCCTAACCGAAAGCAAAACTAATGAGAAAATTCATCTCACTGGCAGTGATTGCCGCGATTGCGGTAATCTTCGCCGCATGCGCGCATGGTCCGGAGTGGTTGCGCCCGCCTCAGCAATTCCGAGTGTCCATGTACAGAGCGGGGCTGAAATTTCAGTCCTTCACCGACACGAAATCGAACAGCTCCACAACGCAAAACTACGAGCTGCAGCTGGCTGAGCGCGTCGAAGAGACGCTTGCAGACGAAGGAGGCGATGGTTTTATCATCGAGCCTTCCGGAGCCCCTTCGGCGGAACATCCGACCGCTTCCACGAAGGTCAAGGTCACTCTGAGCAGCGGCGGCGTCGTCATGCGCACCTGGTACGCCGAACAGTACGACGAGCAGAACGGCAACACGTATCTGCAGACGCCTGGCTCCAAGTATTGCGTCATCGTTCGCGGAGAAGTTAAGGTCGAAGCGACGGGCGACGCGCCCGCCGGTAATGCAACGCTGCCGCAGCGCGAGACGCCTCGCTGCTTGCTGCAGCCCAAATAGATGGAGAAATCCAAATGTTGAGCGACCCCATGTTCTGGCTCGCCGCAGCTTCTGGACTAGTAATTGTCGTCTGCCTGCTCGTGCTGCTCATCAACCGTAGCAGTGCGAGCAATGAATCCAGCGAACCGGTCAAATATCGCATCACACTCTACCTGGGCGGCGGACAGACTCGCCTCTTCGAAGTCGACGACTACGACTATGGAGAAGGAGAGCTGATCTTGCACAGGGAGGGTGAACCCGATATTGTCGTCTCCGGAGCGTACACGGCAGAAAGGATTCGACAGGCAAAAATCTCGCTTGTCAAAGAGGGCGGAACAAAGCAGGTCGATGCCACCAGCAAGTTCACTCTCTTCGCAGACGGAGTGCCGGTCAAAGAATTTCTGCTCACTGACTATAGCGCCGATCACAGCGAAGTGACGCTCTGGATCGCAGGCTCTGACGACGAGGTAATCGCTGAAGGTTGCTACGTCATCGAGCCCCTGCAATTGCCGCCGGCATCGGCGGTTCATTATGCGCACACCGCTGCGGACGATGATCGCTTCAAGATTCAGCTCTTCCAGGCTGGTCGAGTGGTCCGCGAAATCGTAGCCTCGAGTTACGAGAGCAGCTACGGCCTCATCACCATCAATCCTGTCGACTGCGAAGAAGAAGTGGTTTTCCACGGCACCTTCGTGGTCGAGCAGATGTAAACACAGAGGCAACAAAATGGACGGAAACCTCTTTATCATTCTTCTCGGCGGGCTTGTAGTGCTTGGTCTGGCCGCTCTCTTCCTTCGCCCACGGCGCCAGAGCGAGGAGGCTGCACCGCCACCACCTCCGGTGCGCTACAAAGCCACCCTCTACAACAACGGCGCACCTGTCCGCACCCTGCGTGCTCTGTCGGGCACCCCTTCGGACAGCGGTCTCTACGTGCACGTCGAAGGTGACCAGAACTACACGGTCATGGGGGGCTGCTTCATCCTCGAGCCGATCGGTGCTGCGGAAACGGCGCCCCGCACCCCGCAGTCCAAGTACAAGGCGACACTTTATGACGCCGGCAACATCATTCGCGAATGGTACGTCGTGCAGGCGACGCCGTCGAAAAGCGGCTTGTACCTGCTGCCCGAAGGCGCCAAGGAATACACTGTCATTGGCGGCACATTCCTTCTGGAGCCACTGACCTAGCGATAGATTCGGAAAAACCGCCAGCCGATACACAGGAGGGCTCGCAGCGCATCATGGTGATGTGTGCGAGTCCTCTTGAGCCGGCTTAAACCAGGAGACACCAAAAAATGCTCAGTTTCACGAAAACCATCATGGCTGGATTGGCGGCCCTCATGCTGCTGGTACTGGCTGGATGCGGTGACTCGCCTCCGCGCACGTATGCCGTCAAGGCCTACAGCGGCGGCAACGTCATCGCCTCTTTCGATGCATCGTCGTACAGTGGTGGAGACGCGCGCATCTACGCCTACCTGTCCAACGGCAGGCAAAACACCGTCGGCGGCACTTTCTCCGTGCGCCGGACGGATCCGGGCAACACTACCAATACGGGGCGCGCCACCAAATACAATGCCGAGCTCTACAGCGGCGGAAAGGTGGTGGAGACTGTCAACGCAGCGTCCTACTCGGGCAGCGACGGCAAAGTCTCCATGACCGTCAGCCAGTCTTCTGAGAACGTCGTCTTCGGAGGCACCTACGTCCTTCGCAATATCGGCGCCAACCTCGAGGGCAAATCCGACGCCTCCAAGTACAAAGTGACCGCCTATAGCGACGGCGTGGTCATCGGCACCTGGTACGCCGACTCGTTCAGCACCGGCAATGGTCGCATCATCCTCAAGGTGAACGGCATCGAGAGTGCTCTCATCATCGGCGGCAGCTACTTCATCGAACAGTTCCGCTGAGCCGCTTCGCTTGTCGATTCACCAGTGGCGAGCCCCCCCGCTTGTCCACCCAAACGAAGGAAGATAACAATGAAGCGAATCTTGGCAGTCTGCATGCTGCTTCTGGGGATGCTGACGCTCTCAGGATGCCAGCAGTACGACTCGAAAGCGTCCTACTTCGAAGGCTCCGTGCTGGTGGAATATCACCAGACGCGCACGAGGGATTCCGACGACTCCATCACGCTCACCTTCTATGAGCCCGGCAAGTATGAGGTGGCTTTCTCGCGCACTCCCGGCAAGGGAAGCCGTGGTGCCGAGCACATGCCGCAGAGCTTTACGGTCGACCTCGACCAGGCTCCGCGCGTGCGCGTGATCAGTCAGTACATCCTTCCCGACTTCCTGCGTGTGACCATCACACGCAACGGCAAGTCAGAAAGCCACGACTTCCAGTAAGAGGGGGTCTAGTGGAGCAGCGAGATCATGAAGGTCTTTGCTGCTCCACAATTTTTTCCAGCAGTTCTCTTATACTATATAGTATTCGGCTGCACGATCCGCCCTCCTAACCCCGAAGAAATGAGCCTGGCAAAAAGTATCAATGGTATTAACGAACGACCAATTTAGAAGCTCAAATACGGACCGCTCTGAAGCGTGCTTAACCGGATTTCACACATCTTCTTGACAGCCTGGGCAAATGCCTTCCTTTTGGCAGTGTGCGCGATTTATGCTGGTGGCATCAACAACCTATTTTTCCCTCGCCCCTGGACGGAAAAAACAACCAGTAGCCAAAGTTGCCGCTCGTAAAAGTAGTCGTACCTCTGTGTTTAAGCACAGCCGGATGACACTTGCACGCTCAGCAACTCAATCACGTGCTGATTTGCCCTTGCACCAGCCGGCAAGTCGTCGCATGTCTATGAGGATTATGACTAACTCTGATACATTCGCTAATGCGTCTGCAAAACGCAGAAGTGGTCGACAAGCAGGACCGCTCGCATCGGCTTCCAGACCGGCGCAAATAGCATTGCTGCTACTCGTCGCCATCAACCTGCTCAACTTGATCCACAGGCAAATCCTGTCGGCTGTCGTGCCCATGCTGCGTGCCGAGTTCTTCGCCGGCGGCAAGCCTCTGCATCCGGCAGTTCAATTCTTGCTGGACAGGCTGTCGGGAATTCTGGGAGGCAATGCTGAAAACGCCATGCTGGGCTTATTGGCAATGGCGTTCATGTTGCCCTACACAGTGGGAGCGCCTCTTTTCGCCTCGTTCAAAACACGACGCTGGTGGATGGTCGGCGGCGCAGTGATTCTCTTCAGCCTGGCCACCGGTATGACAGGGCTAGTGAGCGGTTTTGGGATGTTGCTCATAGCTCGCTGCCTGGTCGGACTCGGCGAGTCGGCATTTGCGCCAGTAGCTCCATCGATTATCGCCGACTATTTTGCAGTCAGCGTGCGCGGACGGGTCATGCCCTATTTCTACCTGGCCTTGCCCCTGGGCAGCGCGCTGGGATTCGTACTCGGTGGTCAGATTGCCCAAGCGTACGGCTGGCGTGCAGTCTTTCTTGTAGCGGCAGTACCGGGAGCCATCCTCGGTCTTCTCTCCTACTTCATGCGCGAACCGCCCGTATGCACAGACGAGAAAGCAGCTTCGGAAGCCAGTCGCGGAGCGATGCTCAGGGAGCTATTGAAGAACCGCTCCTTCGTCTTTGTCACGCTCGGTGAAGCGGCCATGACCTTTGCCATCGGCGGGATGGTGTTCTGGATGCCGTCCTACATTTTTGAATATCGCGGCGCAGGCAGCCTCGCGCAGGTCAATCTGATCTTCGGCGCCATAGTTGTTCTGGCCGGCACAGCGGCGACCTTCCTCGGTGCTCAAGCGGCGCATCGCTTGAAAGAACATCGGTCCGGAGCTTATTTCCTGGTTTCCGGATGGGCCATGCTGCTGGGCTTTCCGATCTTCGTGGCGGCGCTCTATGTGCCGTTTCCTTTCGCCTGGATACTGATGTTTCTGGCCACGTTCTGCCTGTTATTCAACACCGGACCGGCCAATACCATCATCGCCGACGTCAACAGCACAGCTGTCCGCACATTTGCTTACAGCGTCAATATCTTCGCCATCCATGCGCTCGGCGACGTGATCTCACCGCTCATCATCGGCGCGGTCGCGGATGCCAGAGGTATGAATGTCGCTTTTCTCTTTGTCTCGCTCTTCTTCCTCGTCGGCGGCGCTCTCTGGCTGTACGGCGCTCGCTATCTGGAGAAAGACACGCAAAGAGCAGTAGCACGAGACACCCGGTGCGAGGTTGTCGCACCTCGAACGACTGGTCTGGAAGGCGCAGCCTGAGCTGAATAACTGAATCAGAGAAAGTGAGGAACATGAATTCAAATGGAAATCGAGTGCTGACTGCACTCGGCATTGCGACCGCCCTGGCGGCGGCGTTATTGAATGTTGCGGTCGTGCCACTGCTCGTCGTGGCCGCCGCCTGCGTGATGACGGCAGTGGAGCGCAGCAATCCAGGGCGCAACTGGCCAAGCGTGAGAGGATGGTGGGTGCGCTGTGCAATCCTGAACATCATCCAGGTGGCGGTGGTCTTTCTTGCCGGCTGGCTCTGGGACGGCTGGATGATCAAACACCGCCTGCTCAACGCCGAGGGATTGGGTGCTTTCTGGGGAGCTCTGGTCGGCTACCTGGCGATTACCTTCGTCTTCTATTGGTGGCATTATTTCCGGCACAAGTTTGACTTTCTGTGGCTGACTCTCCACCAGGTGCATCACGCGCCGCAGAGAATCGAAGTGATCACCAGCTTCTACAAACATCCCTTCGAACTGTTCTCCAACGGATTGATTGTCAGCGCCATCCTCTATCTGGGAGTTGGGTGCAATGCCGAGCAAGCAGCCGGCGCGCTTCTGCTCTCAGGTCTGGCGGAGCTTTTCTATCACTGGAACGTGAAGACGCCATACTGGCTCGGCTTCATAATCCAGCGCCCGGAGTCGCACTGCGTTCACCACCAGGCCGGCAAGCATCGCAGCAATTACGGTGACTTGCCTCTCTGGGACTGGATGTTCGGCACCCTGGACAATCCGCGCAACTTCGATGCCCAGTGCGGATTCGGCGAGCAAGAACACGAACTCGGCAAAATGCTCCTCTGTCAGGACGTTTTCGCTGCCCCCAAAGAGCCGAAGAAGAAGGGCGGTGCAAGAACAGCCGCCTTCTTCATACTGGCAGTCGGTCTTCTGCAAATGACCGGCGATCTGCTCCAAGTTCCTGCACTCAAGGGGCTCGGCGCTGCCACCATGATCTCGCCGGCGCCCAAGGTGTTTACCGCACACAAGGGGCTCGAGACCTACTCCTCGCAATTCTTCCTGCAATGGAGGAGCGCAGGCGAGCCCAAGCAGATTCAGCTTTCGCCCCAGCTCTACGCGCAGGTAAGAGGTCCGTATCAACGCCGCAATGTGTATGGGGCGGTCCTTTCCTATGGTCCGGTCATGGCGACCGACCCGGCCGGGCAGCGAATGTTCAACGCTGTCAGCAAATTCGCACTGTGCGGCAACGCTCCGTTGTTGCGCGAAATAGGTATCGATCCAAGATCTGTAGAAGGCTCGGTGACGGTTCGCTATGTGCCACCGCGGACGGTGAACATGGGCGACCTGCCACGAGAGCTAGAGGTGAAATGTCAATGAATCTGGTCAATAAACTGAGCAGCATACTCGACGCCGACAACGGCTGGACAGGCGGGCAATACAGCATTTTCCGCCTGATCTTCGGCGTTTACCTGGTCATCCACTTCGCCATGCTCGCGCCCTACGGAGCCGAGCTTTTCTCACAAGAGGGAGCGCTCGCCGACAGCAGCGCCAGCCCGCTCATCCACGCCTTTCCCAATATGTTCGCAATCTGGGATGGGCCCTTTTTCGTCACTGCAGTGCTCTGGGCCGCCACCGGCTTCGCACTGCTCTTTGCGCTGGGCGTGCGCGATCGCGTATTCTCTCTCTTGCTCTGGTATATCTGGGCATGCCTATTCGGAAGAAATCCACTGATCAGCAATCCCGGGCTACCTTACGTCGGGCTGCTGCTTTTCGTGCATACTTTTCTTCCCGGTGCGCCATACGGATCATTCGATCGGCGCAAAGATCCCGACCCTAACAACGGCTGGCGCCTGCCGCAGGAGCTCTTCGTTGTTGTCTGGATCCTCATGGCCGCCGGATACACCTACTCGGGCTACACCAAGCTGGTCAGCCCTTCATGGGTAGACGGCGAAGCTTTCTCATATGTACTGAACAGCCCGCTTGCCCGCCCCAGCATTGTCCGAGACTTACTACTCTGGATGCCGGGCACCGTCATCAGCATGCTGACCTGGGGAGCGCTGGCGGCCGAAATTCTCTTTCTGCCGCTCAGCCTCATCAGTCGCAGCCGTCCGCTCATCTGGTTCAACATGCTGCTCATGCATCTGGGGCTGATTGTGCTCGTCGACTTTGCTGACCTCAGCCTCGGCATGGTGATGCTGCACCTCTTCACGTTCAACCCCGCCTGGATAAAACGCAAGGCGAGTCCGCAAATAGACAGGGTCTTCTACGACGGCTATTGCGGTCTCTGCCACCACGCCGTGCGCTTTCTTCTTGCCGAAGACGCGCGCGACAACGCCGACATCGCCTTCAGATTCGCACCACTGCAGGGCGACATGTTCGTGTCCGCCGTAAGCGAAGAAGTGCGCGCCCAGTTGCCGGACAGCATGGTCGTGCTTACGGGAGAAGGAGAGATACTGATCCGCTCGGCTGCCTGGTTGCGCATTCTCGAAAGGCTCGGCGGCATCTGGCGAGTGCTGTCGATTGCCCTGAGACTGGTACCGCGGGCAGTACTGGATAGAACCTACGACCTGGTCGCTTCCGTTCGCGGCAAGCTCTTCAAAAAACAGGAAGATGCTTGTCCGATCCTTCCCAAAGAACTGCGGGCTCGTTTCGACTACTGAGTTAAGGGCGGCCGGCGCATGCCGGCCGCCTATCGAACTTACCTGCGCAACAGTCAACGTGCGAACAAATTTCGACGATTCTTGCCGACACCATATCAGCAAGCATAAGGGCTGAACCTCGGTTCGATGCAAGGCGTTCGACAGGGGGGCGAGGAAGCCTGTAAGCCAGCCACCCCAAGAATTTCAGGCAGAGGAAAATTATGTACGGCACCAAACTTCCGATCTCCGCTTTCATTCCCGGCGTGGCGAAAGCCGACGCCAATACGACCGATGACATCGCCCTCCAGCTGGCCACCAACATGCAAAAGGCTGAGGAGATGGTCGCACTGATCAAGGCAGCTCGCCACCGTCTGACGGCGCATGCTCCCAATTACGAACGAGTGATCAATCAGAAAGAATCGAAGCCGCGGCGCAAAATCATCAACAGAAAAATCAACTACTCGGCCAGCCTCACTGCAGCCGTGCAGGCTTTTCAGCACTACGCCAAGAACGCCATCGAATGCGCGAATCAGCTGGCAGCGCTGATGCCGGTGATGATCGCTGGCGGCAATCGCTACGACAGCACGGTGCCCTCCTACGGGCGCAAAGCCAACGCCATTTTGGCAGCTCGCTTCTACTTGCAGGTGCCCGCTCTTCTGACCAAGATGGCGGAAAGCTTCTGCACGCCAAGCGAGCGCGGCATGAGCGGAATCAGCGATTTGATGAACCTCTTCTCGAACCTGAATAAGCCCGAGGAGGTGCATCACTACAATGACGATCTGGTCATCCCGTTCGTCACGACCGTCTCCGGCAGCGACGGCATGGCAGAGCTGGAAGCGGCGATGGACAAGCTCAACGCGCAAGCCGAAAAGAGTGCCCATGTATTGAAACTGTTCCTCGATGCCAAAGCTCGGTATTTCGCCGAAGAATGGGATCTCCCTCACCCCTCGACGGCGGAAGCCGAATTGCACGTCCAGAACTACAACGAAGCGGCGGTCGACTTCGAGGTGGCGCGCTGGGCTCTCAGCAATGCTGTCGACAGTTACTGGAATGCCTACTTCAAAGCTGATGATCTGTTCAAAAAGACTTACGCGATGGTGGCGCGGTCTTCGTACAACTCGGTGGCGCGCAACAACATGATCGCAATCAAACTCCAACTTCTGCGGGCAGAAAAACAGATTGTTTTCACCAGGCGTCAACACGAACAGAGCGGAATCAGTTGCAACGGAGTTCCGACTAATGCTCGTACCGAACATGCTCGGCAAGCCTTGGAGCGGGCTTTCGCTTCCATCCCTGCCCAGCTGGCAATGCCCAACCTGCCCTTCCTGCAGTAGTGACAAGAGGAATTGCCGGCGCAATTCCTGAGACGTTGGACTAACTACCCGGACGAAGCCTGAGAAGCAGGTTTCGTCCAGATTCAATTCTGAAAGGACTCTACGACTTATGAAATTCGACATGGCATCCAGAAAGACCGTTCTGCTCATTTCCGGCGGCGTGATCGCGCTTGTCACGCTCTTCTCGGCGGTGACCAGCTGCTTCAGCTCGGTGAAATCCGGACACATCGGCATCGTCACCGCGTTCGGACAGGTCGATCCGCAACCGCTTTCTGAAGGTCTGCACACGATCTCGCCCTGGAAATCCGTGACGCTCATGAACGTTCGGCTGCAATCGCCTTCCAGCAGCGCGGATTCGGCATCGAAAGACCTGCAGAAAGTGCACACGCAGGTGACCGTGCCTTACACCATCACCGCCAGCGACGGCGCCAAGATCTTCCAGAAAGTGGGCAACCTGGACAGAATTGAAGCCGCGATCATCAACCCTGGCATCCAGGAAAGTACGAAAGCGGTGACCGCGCAATTCAGCGCCGAACATCTGATCACGCAGAGAGAAATCGCCAAGACAAAGATCGACCAGATGATTCGGGAATATGTTGCCCACGCGCTTGAAGCACAGGGTTTGAAAGGCGCCATAACCATCGGCTCGATCGCGGTCACCGACTTCCAGTTCTCGCCGGAATTCAACAAGAGCATTGAGCAGAAGGTGCAGGCCGAGCAAGACGCCCTTAGAGCGGAAAATGAAAAACGCAAGAAGATCACCGAAGCGGAAGGCGACGCGGAATCCAAACGCAAGTCCGCCGACGGGGAGGCTTACGCCATCGAAAAGAAGAGCATCGCTGAAGCTGCGGCGATCAAACGCAAGGCTGATGCGCTCAGCTCCAACCCCCGCCTGGTCGACCTCAACGCCGTCGAGAAATGGAACGGGCAATTGCCGAATATGATGGGCGGCGGCGCCGTACCTTTCATCAACGTCAACCCGGGCAAGCAGTAAGAACAACCTGCAATATGGGAGCCGCGAATTCCAAAGGGAATGCGGCTCCCGTTTTTTTCTCCCACAATAGTAGACCACCCTACTAGCATCAAGTAAAAAAAAAGCAGACCGATAAATCCGCCAGTCCATGCCGGTTCGACGACAATTGCAGTTATCTGCAACTATCGTCGAACATACGAATTGCGCACAGGTTCTGGCAAAGAGCCGATAATGTCGATCATTTGTCCTTTGCAAGGGCATCTTTGATAATCGGCTCCCACAGATCTTGACCGGCTTTGTTCATGTGCAGCTTGTCAAATCCGAAAAGCTGCTCCTTGAGCCGACCTTTCGAGTCATACATGACAGGACGAATATCCACGAATTTGAATCTGTGCGAACGCTGCGCTTCGCGACTGACGAGACTGTTGGTCTCGTCGTAGAGCTTCTGCAGCTTGACGCGGCTCGGACCCGGATTGACCGAAACGAAATAGATTTTTGTCTTCGGCAATGCCTTGTGCACTATGCGCTCGAATTCGAGGAAGTCCTCATACACGTCCTTGGCGGAATCACCATCGGCGAGATCGTTGGTGCCGGCATAGAAAACAATGCGGCTCGGCTTGTAGGGAATCACTATCCGGTTGGCGTAGTGATTGATCTCATCGATAGTCGCTCCGCCAAAGGCGCGATTGACTGCGTGCTCGTTCTGAAACTCCTGCTCCAGATTGCGCCACAACCTGAAGGTCGAGCTGCCAATGAAAAGCGTTTCGCCAGGCTTGACAGGTTTCCTTTTGTCTCCTGCCTCGAAAGCCTTGATTTCGTTCTCGAAGCGGTCGATGCTGTCCGACGCCGCGGGCAAATCAGGAAAAATACTCTGCGACAAAACGGGGGTCAAGGTTACCAGCAAGCTTGCAAAAAACAAGGCCGGACCTATATATCGCGGATGTTTCATCTCACCTCACAAATTCGATTCAGAGAGTTTAGCAAAAACACGCTCAGTATATAAAACCATGGACAGCAGGCGTTTTCAGTGCAGGAACTTCCGCAAGGCGACTGCGTCTAATTCCGTAACGAGAGAAAGGGGGGAGGTGTAACCCACGCACACCTCCCCCCGACTCTTTAAATTCCAGCCGTTTGGACGGCAATGCGGCGCTCCTACGAAAAGTTCCAGTTTCCATCTCCTCTGAGCTCGAGCACCCTGTTGTGATGCTCCAGCAATTCGAGGCGATGAGCTACGGATACGACCGTGATACCGGTGGCGGTGACAAGGTCATATAGTCTCGACTCATTCTCAGCGTCTAGAGAGCTGGTCGCTTCATCGAGAATCACCAGCTTCGGACGGGCGTTCAGCATGCGCAAAAAGGCTACGCGCTGCTGTTCGCCCAGCGAAATGGTGTCCGCCCAGGGATAGACTTCATCCAGCCCGAAACGGTCGATAAACTCGCCCAGATTGACCAGGCGCAGCCGTTCCCGAAGCTCCTCATCAGTCGGCGTTTCGCCACGACCAGGATAGGTGAGCTGGTCGCGCAATGTGCCGAGCGGCATATACGGCTTCTGGGGAAGGAAAAGCACGTCCTGTCTGGAGGGGGCGTCGATACGACCGGAGCCCGCATTCCACAAACCGGCGATTGCTTTGAGAAGCGAGCTCTTGCCCACCCCTGACGGTCCTGTGATGATCAATCTGTCGCCGGCCTTCACGCTGAAGGTCAATCCCGACATCAAGCGGCGCTTGCGATCAGGTGTAAGAACACTGACATTCGACAACTGCAGACCATTGTCTGTATAACCGCGCTCGATCCGGCATTCTTCTTCCGGCGGGCAACTTTCTTCATTGCGCCGGTCTAGAATCTCGTTGAAAGAAGCCAGGCGCTGTACGCTTGCAGCCAGTTCTGCAATAAGCATGAACTGACCGACGAAGACAGACAGAGCACCAAGCACGCGACCGAAGGAGGTGCCCGCCTGAAAGACCGCACCAACATCGACTGTGCCGGCGAAGAATAGAGGAGCCGTGAGCACCATCGGGACAACGATGATGGCATAGTCATATCCGACGCGGAAAAGCGTCAGATTGCGCTGCCAGCTCAAAACGCCGTTCCAGTTGGACAGCACCAGCCGAAGCCTTTCCAAAACACCGCTGTGTTCACGCTCGGCGCCGCGGTAGCTGGCGATTGATGTGGCATGCTCACGCGTGTACATCAGATACCGGCGAAAATCCGCTTCCAGTTTTTCTTGCTGGAAATTGAGACCGATCAGGCGCTTGCCGAAATACATCATGATGAACGTGCCGAAGGCCGCGTAACCGACCGCCACGAAAACGAGCGTTGGCGAGATAAACCAGAGGATGGCGATGAATGCGCTGAAGGCCATCGCACTGTCGATGAGCGCCAGCGATATAGTCATCACCTTGTCGCAGAACAGTGTGACGTCCTGCTGCAGCCGCTGGTCGGGGTTGTCGACCCTGGGGTCTGAGTTGATTCGGTGGAAGTGGTCGTTGTCGTAGTACTTAGCCATCAGGTGACGCGTCAGCCAGTCTCGCCACCGCATGTGCAATTTGCCTTTGACCCAGCCGAAAAGACCGATCAGAGGCGTACCTACAGCGAAGATTAATGCGTATTTGATGATGCTGTGCCAGAACTCGACCTGATGCTTCTCCTGAAGCGCGGTGAGCACGGCACGTTCTGCATAACTGATCTGGACGTTGAGAACATTGATGCCGACAAGCATTGCCAGCACGAGCGACAACCAGCCCCAGGCCACCCATTTTCGGTCGCCCAGCCAGAACAGTTTAACGAGCCCGAGGGTTCGCCTTATCGTATTTCCATGCGTATTCATACCTCTCTCCTTGACTCTACGAAACGAAAAAACGCACGCGCAGGGAGCCGGTATCACACCGGCACCTGAAATTTCGGCGGCGTGCCGATTTCAGGCAGCAAAAATGCCGCCCCCGCAGTGCGTTTAATTCCGTGAGAGATTTGCAGGCTGCCGGGCACTACAAGTCCGCGGCAGTATCAACATTTGCAGTTAGAACGGGAAGGTGAAGAACCGCCCCGGCAATGGCGGGCGACGCGCGCCCGCCATCTTATTGAAAACGCCTTATGCGAGTTCGACGACAATATCGGCGGGCAGCTGCCCCACCGGTATTTCCAGAACCCCAGGACGTCCATTGATGCTGACGCCGTGATTCCAATACGGCAGAGCCAGCACCACTTTGTTCTTCACGTCGCCTTCGATGCGAATGAAGAGACGATATCCGCTGCGCTTAGCGGAGAAGCTGATCTTGCCGAACTCGGTGGGCATGTCGACGATCTTCGTTTGGCCGGGATGATGCATCCACTCTGAACGCCAACCGCCGCCAATGACCAGGCAGCCGTCCTCGCGCTCATATGCGATCATCGACCGCACCGAGCGAACGAAGTCGGAGCCCACCCACGTGTGCGGCATGTCACCGATGAATTGCGGCTTGAGCGGGTCACGGAAAACACACTCCGCCCAGTGCCGCCAACCTTGCGGCCGGCGATGGGGCATGAAGAATTCCAGCGTCTTGTGTGCCCACTCGCGATAGCCCAGACGAATCAGCGAGCCGATGGCGCGCGTCTCGTAAGGCGTATAGACGTCCCACTTGCCGTAGGGCGCCATGCGCGAATAGAAGAACGACCAGAAGTCTTTGAAAGTGCGATCGAGATCGCAGCGCAGCTCTATCGTGAGCAAACCAGGGTCAAGAGCGATAGTCGTGGAACAAGCATCTTTGTCGCCCCGGTCAGCCGCACCGACTATGGTGTCAACGCCATACTTGGCTTTGCATGCCTCGATAGACGCGAAGAAGTCCTCGCGGAACTCTTCAGCGATGCGCTCGATTTCAGCCGTCAGCTTGTGCGTGGCTCCATGGTATTCCCGGGACAGAAAGACCGCATCGCGCAGTCCTTTCAAGCACCAGAAATCATCCCAGTAAGAATATGCCGGCTTGTCCGAATATCCTTCATGAGAGATCGACGGAGGCAGCAATCCGCGCAAGTGGCGGTTGGCATCTGTATTGAATTCGGGCGTGCGCGTCTGAGCGCGCAGACTGTCCAGGTACCCCACCGCCCGAAGGACGCGCTGGAACATGCTGCACAGCATCTGCTTGTCGCCCGTGTAACGGAAGTATTCAGCGACAAGGTAGATGAACTCCCCGCAGCTGTCATGCTCAGGCGTCGGGTCGGCGCCGCGATGGTCGACGCAGCACGGAATCTTGCCCGAATCGAACTGGAATTTCGCATACCAGTTGATGAAGTCGCGCACTTCCTCTTTGTAGCCGAGTTGTAAGAGGGCTGAAGAGGTGAGCGCACCGTCGCGCGCCCAGGAGCGATCGTAACAGCGCACGCCCGGCTGGATTCCGACTCCCTTGCGGTTGAGCAGGATGTACCCGGCCTGCGCTTTGTACGTCAGTTCCAGGTCCTTTGCCGCCGGAGGCAGGCTGATATTCACCCGCTCCAGACGCTTGCGCCAGTAGGCGACCGCCTCTTCACGCGAGTTCAGAGCCGCAGCACCGACCAGCTTCTTGTCGTAGTGAGCGTGGAAAGGAACAGCCAGAACCACGCGCTTAGTGGCGCCTGCCGGCAAGTCGAAATCGTAGGAAAGCGCGCCGGATGCAAATCCGTTGGCGTCGGTCGCTTCGCTGGCTACAGGCAAAACGCCCCTGGACAGATGCAAACCGATGTCACCCTCATCAAGAGTGGTGGCACCGAATCTGCCGCGTTCAAATGCTGTATTCATGCGTGTGGGATCATCCACCGCACACTCGATGACCAGCTTGTCGCCGTTGACCACGACCGCATTGCTCTTGCGCTTGATTGAACGTATCGGCGAAAAACCGCCGGGCGCGTTCAAAAACTGCCAGGTCGGATTGACCTGGAAGGGGCGAACAGCAACCATGAGCTTACCTGATTGAGCTTCAGCGCCGGTATTGGTCAGCTCGTAGCCGACAAACAAAACCGATTCGCCCGGCTTTCCCAGAGCCCATGTTCGCGTTTTCAACGACAGCCCATCGTGCTTGCGCTCGACAGTCGGCACCGGCAAATAGCCGTCTTCGAGCGTTTGCTCATGAGTGCCTTCCTTCCAGGTCAAGAGTCCTCGACCGGCGGCATGGATGAAAGGCTCGAGCGTAAAGCCGAGCTTCTCTGTCTCGACCAGCGCATCTTCGTTGATCAGCGCTTTCTTGGTATCGGTCTCGACGCCGGTGATCGTCCAGTAGCACTGCTCACCGAGCAAGTGACGCGGATACAGCCCGGGGCGCGCGTCGGCAGCGACGTTCATGAAGAATTCGCTGGCACCTTTGCCGAATGCAAGCGGCTTCACTTCCAGATTGCGAACGCTGTAGCCCGCACCGCGACTGGACTTACGCATCTTGATGCGCAGGTAGCGACCTTCGGCTTCCGTGCACAGCACATAGGCGCGCCCGTTCTTGCCGTTCTTGACGCGGTGCAGGACAGTCCACTTACTTGCACCATCCAGGCGGGTTTCCACCGAATAACGGCGGGGGAAATCCCGAGCACCGAAATCGATCACCAGCCCGCCGAATTCGCGGTTGGCGCCGAAGTCCAGGATCAGGTCCTGTTTCTCCGCCCGGCCGGAATGCCAGAAAGTATGGTCGAGTCCGTCCACAGCACGTTGCGCCTCATGCCGATCGCTCGAACGTGAAGTCGCTGTAGCCAGGATGGGCTGCTCGGCGCCGGGCAGGGGCAGCTCCTGGAAGGTGAGATTCTCGAACCACACCGAGCCCTTGCCGCCGTTTGTAGCGGTCACACACAGCTCGATATAGCGGACATCTACCAGACGCGATTTGTCCGGTCCCCAGGCATACGAGAAGTGGCGTGCCTTGTTGCGCAGCTCCACCGTCTCAGCCGGAAACTTGAAGCTGGGGCGATTCACCCACCAGACTGTGTCCTGAGCTTCGTTGACGAGCTTCAGCTCGAGCGTGTTGTCGGGCGACTGCCCGCGCACGCCGACCGTCAGCGCGTAATTCTCGGGGAGCTTCAGCTCCACCTTCTTGCGGACGAGCGCGAATCCCGCCCGTCCATTGAAGTCGTAATCGAGACGAAGGCTCTTGCGCCCACCGTCTTCTACAACCTCGACCAGCGCCGCGACACCTTCTGTCGCGTGCACCTGCCAATTCGATGCATCACTGCAGTCGTCAAGCACGATGGACGCGCCCGACAAGCCTTTGTCATTTTCTTCAGACATGGCTGAAACCCTGTTTGTTGCTGTTTCCTATTAGAAATCCAGAAGGGCGGCGCTGGCGCGGCCCCTCTGGAGTTTTCTCAGCGGCGCAGCTTGTGCCGGTGAATGGCACGAGCGTATGCGCGACCGGAGTCCTTCACCGTGCGCTTCAGACCGTTGGCACGGTCTACATGCACGATGCCGAATGTCTTGGCGAATCCGAGCGGCCACTCCAGGTTGTCCAGGAGCGACCAGACGAAATAGCCGCGCACATCGACACCGGCCGAGCATGCGGCAGACAGGGCGCCCAGATGGTCGATGACGAACTTCGCGCGCTGCTCGTCGTGGACGCTCGCACCATCAGCGGTGACAGTGAGCGTGTCGTCGAGAGCGGCGCCGTTCTCCGTGATGTAGAGCGGAGGCAGCTTGTAGTGCCGGTGCATCTCGTCCATGAGGCGAGCCAGCCCGAAGGGGTAAATCTGCCAGCCCATCTGAGTGCGCGCCACATCCGGCGTGACATAGTCATGGCCGTTCTCGTCCACGACGAAGCGAGTGTAATAGTTGATGCCCATGAAGTCGAGCTCCTGGGAAATCAGCTTCATATCACCGCGCTTGATCCAGCTGGCGTTGCCGTGGCGCGCAGGGTGCGGACGCACACCGGGCAGCTTCGGAGTTTTCGCAAGTTCGGACTGAATCTCAGCCGGATAAGCACCGTTCAACAGACCGTCGAGATACCACGAGTAAGCGCGCATGTACCGCTGGTGGGCGGCGACACGGCAAGCCTCCGTGTTGTCCTTGGGATCGACGATGTTGAAGTTGAGCACGATGCCGACCTTCGCATCCGGACTGGTCTTGCGAATCGCCTTGGCGGCAAGACCGTGCGCGACCATCAGGTTGTGCCCGACGTGGAAAGCAACGTCGCCGCGATTGTACGCAGGCGCCATGCCGTTTCCGATGTAGCCGGCGATGATCACCTCCGGCTCGTTGAAGGTAGTCCAGTTCTTCACGCGATCGCCGAGTTCCTGCACCATCACTTCCGCATAGCGCGCGAAAGCGTGCAGCGTCGAGCGCGATAGCCAACCGCCCCACTTCTCCTGAAGCTTGAGCGGCAGATCCCAGTGATAGAGCGTGACGTACGGCTCGATTCCGTTGGCGATCAGCTCGTCCACCAGGTCGTTGTAGAACTGCAGACCTTCGCGATTGATCTCGCCGGTGCCGTCCGGAAAGATGCGCGACCAGGAGATGGAGAACCGGTAGGCATCGAGCCCCAGCTCCTTCATGATGGCGATGTCTTCGCGGAATCGGTGATAGTGGTCGCACGCCACCTCGCCCGTGTCGCCAGAATGCGGGCGACTCTTGTCGGCAAGGAACGTATCCCAGATGGAGGGTCCGCGGCCGTGTTCCAGCGCAGCGCCTTCAATCTGGTACGCGGACGTGGCAGCACCGAACTTGAAGTGTTTCGGCAGCCCGGAGATTGCAGCATCGATCAGCCGCTTCTGAGCGGTGTTTTCGTGTTTGTGTCCCATTGATGTGTTCCCTGTTTTACCTTACGAGCCCAGCCAGCCGCCGGAGAATCCAGCCGCCTTGAGCCCACGCTTGATATGGTCATTGCGACGCATCACCTCCCAGACCAGACCGCTCTTGTAGTTTTCCAACATGAGAACGATCGGACCCTGGTCGATGCCGATACGGTCGGCGTCAACCCAACCGTTATGCGTACTGGAGTCGAAGGTCGGATTAAAGGCGTCGACAAATCCAAGATCGATGTCGAAAAGCTCAGGGCGAGCGCTGAGCCAGTGCCTTAGCGTCTGCTTGGAGAATTTCGGCACAAAGGGCATGGCCGAGAGCGCCGCGGTCGGCGCAATTGTGCCGTCATCGAAACCCATCGGCCCGCCGCGTTCGCTGTAGCCACGGAAGTCGACCTCGCGGCCATCTACGACTTTCTTGCCGCCGCCCGGACCATCGCAAGCAGTCAAACCCCAGTTCAGCGAATCATATCCGCGCATGCCGCCGGCATTGGCCACCGCGTAGCTGTGCTGCGCAATGGAGGCACGACGAGCATTCTCGTGATAGTCGAAACCAAGCCGGCGACCGATATCGTCGGTGATACCACGGAAGTCGATAAACGCCTGCGGGTACTGATAGCAGAAGAGCGGCATTCCGTGCATGCGAATGAAGGTCTGCCCGAAGTGCGTCTCGGTCTGCGCGTCTCCGATAAAAGCCTGCCAGCTGGCAGCCGGTGCGGGATGCGTGGGAGAGCCGAGTGCGAGAATGTAGAGAAGCAGAGCCTCGCTGTAACCGCGATAAACCGGATCCCACATGCCGCGCTCGGGAGTCCAGGCGTGAAGGATCAGTTTGTCATCGCGCACGAACTTGTCCCACTCGACACGCTTGTAGAGATTTTCCGCCATGTTGCGGATCCCGCGCTCATGCGCGTTGTCGCCGCTGAAATAAGAACCGGCGAAAAGCACACCAGCGATCAGCAAGGCAGTGTCGATCGTCGAAAGCTCGCTGTCCCAGAACTTCGGCGCCACAGCACGCGTGGCGTTGTCGGGATCGAGGAAGTGATAAAACATTCCCCAATAGCCGCTCACACCCTCACGCTCAGCGCCTTGCGGCGCTTCAGAAAGCGCCCGAAGAGTCTTATTCACGTAGGTGAGAGCTTCCTCGTGAGATATCCAGCCGCGGCTCGCAGCAATCGGATAAGCAACCAGTGCAAATCCAGTAGCAGCGATGCTGGCGGGAGCTTTCGGTTGATCTCGATCTTTCACGAGACCAGTGCGAGGATTTTGATTTCGGCGAAACCACTGGAAGTGGGCTCGCTGAGTAAATTCAAGCAACCATGCGTCCGAAGCATAATTCGCAATAGCCTTTCGGGCCAGAGGAATACGCCATGCGGAACGCAGGAGAGAGCTGGTCTTCATAGCTCGTCCTCCATTATTCAGTTGTGTGATTTCAATGTCCGTTAACCCGAACACGAAGTCGTTCGAGCCGGACTTTGGCGCGGAAGCAGGCGCAGAGCCACTGTCCGAAGGACAGAAAAGCTTTTACGCGAACGCCGGGAAAGGTTATGAGTTCAGAGGGTTTTCTCGAGAGAGAAAAATATTGGCTTCCGGACTTGTTTCTAACACAAGAGCCAGATCTGACGCGGAGGAAACTAGATCGCGCACACGCCCGCGAAACATCCCAAGCCTAGGTTTATTCTTTGTTTTTATAGTCTTTGAGCCTGTAAGTCTTCGCGATGCTTTGACGAAAATCATAGAGTTACCATTCGCGCGAGCCCCGCACTCTTGAGAATCGCATGTCAACAACGATCGCGCGAATACTTCACCATTTGCCGATCTACGACGACACACTTCTCTCGACAAGCAAAAATCTGGAAGAAGAGTACGAAGGCGTACAGGACTGGCATGACAACTACCGTCGTAATCACCCAGCAGCTGAAATCGCTTGAACATTATTTGGTCACTGCATTGGAGTGAAAGGCGCAAAGCAAGAGTGTTTCTTCTTCCATCATCCACACCGGCAAACCATGAGCACGAATTCGATATTTTTACTATATCTTTTAGTTTGACCCAACCAAAAAACGAAAGCGCAAGAATCGATGGCGTTTCTCCACGAGTCTTGCGCTTCAACGACCAAATCAGAGAGCCGACTGCCAAAATTGACAGCCGACCCTCAGGCGTTCAGGCTTACTTGGTCGGGTTGTAGACCACGCCGGCGAAGAGGACGGCGTCGGTTTCCTTGTCGATGGTGAACTTGACGAAAGGACGGTTGACCTTCATCTTGAAGGGCATCGACACGCTCTCGGTCATCACTTCGACGACAGTAGCGGCGAAGCCTTCGGCGCCTTCCTCGTCGAGCTTGAAGCCAGTGCGGTGCTTCACGTCGCCGATCTTGAGGTCGAGGTCTTCGGACATGCCGCTGAAGTCGGCGCCGCCGAAGGCGTCTTCCATGCCGAGGTTGATCAGCGAATCCTTGAGCGAATTCTCGTAGCCGATGTCGATGCGCGGCAGCCAGAGCTCGCCGGCGCTGCCCTCGTCTTCCTGAGCGAACGACTTGACCTTTTCGGCAGTCAGCGCGCCGAGCACATCGTCGATCGTCTTGCCCTCGTACGGCAGAATGATCACCTCGCGCACGGCCTTCGACTCGCCGAAGGGCAGTGCAATGGACTGGTAAGTCTGCCAGTCGGACGAGTAGACCAGGCAGCCGTCCTTGTACATGGTGGGGATGTCACCGACACCGGCGAAGGGCAGGTCCTTGGTGAGCGCCTTGTCGAACTTCGAGGTCCATTCGCCCTTGAAGTAGACGCAGTTGACGAGGAACATCACGGCGTCCGGGCTGATCGACTTGAGCATCTTGTCGATCTTCTTGTTGGTGCCCTCGTAGACGAAAGCGTTGATGATCTCGAGGGTGTCCGGATCATCGAAATCCAGGTCCTCGAGCTTGGCGTTGAAATAGCGTTTGTTCGCCTGCTTGAACTGGGGCTTGAAGGTGACCCCGAGCTTGGCGAAAATGCCGTTGGCAATGTCGAGAGTGACGCCGATGCCGGAACGCTTCAGCAGCTCCAGAAGGGCAGCGTAGCCCTTGTTGTTGGCGCCCAGATCGCTCTCGATGCCGAGAACGCTGGTCATGCCCTTGAGTGTATCGCCGCGCGCGCCGTTGGCGGTCATGCCGAGGGCGAGCGAAACGGAGAGCGGCGAAACGAGAACGTTCTCACCGGGTTTGGCAGCGACTTCCTGCTTCAGAAGCTCGAGGGCGAAAGCGGCGGTGGGGGTGACTGTGGTCTTGCTCACTGTGAATTTCTCCTGTGACGAATTTCAAATCGTCGTTGTGCAAGCGAAGGATTCGAATGGAACTGCTTGCAAGGGAAGCTTCACCCGGTCTGCCTGCGCTTTTCCGAGCACGTGTGCTTTCAACTCAGCCAATCAGCCGAGAGGAAACACTTGGAGTGGACGTGGAGTCGGAAAAGGTTTGGCGGAAACGAAAGGAAGAGTTGGACCGGGATTAGCAAAAACATACACAGAGCCGTTGGGACGCCGAGGAGAAAACCACTTCACGTATCATTAGTTATCTCTTCACAACCTTCCGAAAGCCCGAAATCTGGTAGCAATCACAGTAGCGCGGGTAGCGCTAAAGAAAGACCGCATGCACACAAAGGTGCAGATACGAATGTCCATCGGCCGCCACTTTTCTAGCGCATAGGCAGACCACACATAGTTAGCGCACAACGGCCGGTAGATGACGAATGCTGTTAAACCAGGTGAAAATTCGCGCTAGACGCGCAATCGCGGGACGCCGTCCAGAGCTTAGTTCTTGCACATCTTGACAATTATTAGTGAGGACGCATTTTTCTTTTTCGCGTAGATGTAGAGAAAAGCCCCACCAGTTAACGGTCTTCAAGACTTCTTCCAACTTAACCATAAGGTTGGAGACTCTCATCGCTCATTGATAGACAAAAGGAGTCTCTCTTTTTCCACTCCTTAGATATTTCGTTCCCACAATAAGCCGCAGTCAGCTCTAAACCGTTCGCACGCATCGGATATGCATCCGCTGCTCGGCGCCGAATTTTCTGACCGTGGTCTGAATCAAGAACGAAATATCGACGACGGTTTTTGCAGAACTGTCCCAGGGGTGTTTTTGCCCGTTTCCTCATCGCGCATGATTTGCGATTGGTACGGGCTCTCGACATTTCCGCGCTCGCAAGAGCGCAGCTCTCTGCCGCCTGCGCATGCGCGGACGCATAGCGCATGAGCGCGCTGAGAGCGACATCCAAGAAATGGAGAATCACGTGAGCAAATCACCACGTCTGACAAAATACGGCGTTCCTTTTCCGGCGCGCCGCCAGATGGTCACGCTGAAACAGCTTTCACCGCTTCCTTCGGGGTGGACTTCGCTGGCATCCGCTTTCGTCAAGCAGGTGCGGCAGACTCCCGACAAGCTGTTCGCTACCGATACGCTGAAGGGGCGCATCACATTCGCTGATGCGCTGCTTCGCTCGTGCGTAATGGCCGCCTTCCTGCGCCGCAAGGTGAAAGGACACAAGGCCATCGGCGTTCTGGTACCCCCCTCGGTGGGCGCCACCATCGCCAATTTCGCAGCGACTCTGCTCGGCAAGTGGACGGTCAATCTCAACTATGCCGCCACCGCCGATATCGTCAACAACGCCGCCCGGCAGTGCGACATCCAAGTCATCCTCACCTCCAAGCAGGTGGCGGAGAAGCTTGGTGCACCGCTCGAGGCGCAGGTGATCTATCTCGAAGACTTGCTGACCGACATCAGCAACGCCGACAAGGCCTGGGGCTGGGCCGTTTCCCGCCTGCCAATGCCGCTCATGAAGCTGTTCTTGCCCGGCCTCGCCGGCAAGCTCGGCGACATCGCGACCGTGATGTTCACCTCGGGTTCGACCGGTGATCCAAAGGGTGTTCTGCTGACCAACGGCAACATCCTCTCCAACATCCACCAGATCAACAGCCACGCCAAGCTGGAAGAGCGAGACTCGGTCGTCGGCATCCTGCCTTTCTTCCACTCGTTCGGTTTCACCGTCACGCTGTGGACGATGGCGACCTTGGGACGAGGCGCTGCGTATCACATCAGCCCGCTCAACCCGCGTGAAGTCGGCAAGCTCCTCGAGAAGGAGAAGCCGACACTGATGGCGTGCACCCCGACCCTGATGCGGTCCTATCTGGCCCGCTGCACGAAAGAGCAGTTCAGCAGCCTCCGCTGGCTCCTGCTGGGCTCGGAGAAGCTGGAACCTGCACTCGCCGCCGAGATCAAGGAAAAGCTCGGTGTGGAGCCCGTGGAAGGCTTCGGATGCACCGAACTGGCGCCGGTCGTGGCCGCCAATTCGCCGGAGGAAGTTCTCACTCCCGACGGTCGTCGCGTGCACGGCAATAAGCTGGGTTCGGTCGGCCAACCGGTCGCCGGCACGGTCATCGCCATCGTCGATATCGACACGCACGAAGTGCTGCCTTTCGGCTCCGGCCGTGAAGGGCTCATCTTCGTTGCCGGTCCTCAGGTGATGCAGGGCTACCTGAATCGCCCGGCGGAAACGGCCGAGGTGCTCGACGGTGACATCTATTGCACCGGCGACGTCGGCTATGTCGATGCTGATGGATTCCTCTTCATCGTCGACCGGCTGGACGAATTCTCCAAGATCGGCGGCGAGATGGTGCCGAACAAGAAGGTGGCGGCGAAACTGCGAGAAGCTGCCGGTGTGGATGCCGGGCAGTTGCTCGTGACGAACGTGAAAGACCCGGCTCGCGGCGAGCGGCTGATCGTTCTCTACACGCAGCTGCCGATGACTCCTCAGGAGCTCATCGCCTTGCTGTCGAAAGACGCTTCCATTCCGAAGCTCTGGCTGCCCAAAGCCGGCGACTGCTACAAGGTGGACGCTTTCCCGGTCAACCCGACCGGCAAGCTCGACTTGAAGGGCGTCAAGAAACTGGCGAGGGAGTTGAGCGCCTAACGGTGAGCGGTTCTTCGAGGAGGGAGCAATTTCGCTCCCTCCTCAACCGTAACTGAAAGCGACAAAGACTATGACAACAACTCACCTGCTCTATGCTTTTGCGGGCACCTTTTTGCTCGCCCTGATCGTCGCCGCAGTGCGAATTCGGTTTTGGATTAACGAGGGCAAGAAGCTCCTTCAACCGGGGTACATGACACCGAAAGTCTCTTGGTGGGCGCGCGCGACGCGACTGACCATCGGACGCATCGCCATGCGCCTGCGCGTCGGACGGCTGATTATCCTCGGCAAAGAGAATCTGAAATACCGCGGTCGGCTGCTCATGCTGCCGAACCACCAGATCGAGAAGGACGCTGTCATCGTCACAGCTGTCTTCGGAACGATGCACTTCCGCTTTCTCATGGCGATCAACCAGATCACCAAGTTGAGAGCTCCGTTTGCTGCCTGGTTGGGCGGCATTGCAGTGCATCACGACCGCAACCCGGCTGCCTCCGTGCGCACAGCCATGAGAGCACTCAGCGCGGAGCAGACGAGTTCGCTTGTCGTCTTTCCTCAGGGCAAGCTGGTTCGCGACAATGCTCTGCGCCGCGAGGATTTCTTCGCTGGGGCCTTGATGATCGGCAGGCATGCCGCCAAGAAAAGCGAGCTGCCTTTCGCTGTGCTGCCTGTCGGCATCTACTACGATCGCGATGCAAAGCACGCGACACTGCTCTTCCGAGTAGCGCGCTGGTTCGGAATCACCTGGTTCTCCGATTGGTTCAACGAAACCACATTCGGTGCTACCGTCGCCTTCGGAAAACCGATTCCGCTCGCCGATCTTCCCGAAGATCTGGAGAGAGCAACGGATATCGTCTTCGAAGAAATCAGAAACCTGTCCGAACAAGCCGAGAAAGAGACCAAGCGTCGCCTCGGCTGACAGCCCCTGAAGAACTTCAGGACCACAGGTAAAGCCTCCTAAGGTCTGGCGGAGGGCATGATGAAGAGAAGCTGTAAACAGTCTTCCTTCATTGTGCCCTTCTGCTTGGAGATGTATCTCTGATACTTTATAGTATATGCATGGGAAGATCAAAGCGCGTTTTACCGCGCTTCAACCTCATCCTCCCAAAAACCTTTCTACTTGCCGCTTCGCTTGAGGCGGTTGATATGATTGTTCAATTCGTCTGCCGTCAAGGACTCAGCATTCAGATATTTATCGTAAGTGGACGTACTGGCAATCGAATCGAAATTAGCTTTGACGTAGTTGATGAATACCTTTCCGATGCTGTCTGGAGTAAAGTCATTCAGCTCTTCTCTGCTGATTCGGTAATTCTCCTTGTGCTCACCGTAATTGGTATCAACATCTTTGAAATTGCGCTGCATATAGCCCATTGATAGTTTGGCAGCCAGGTCCGGATGATCTTTTAAAGC
>CAZBOX010000010.1:47885-54141 GCA_964493595.1 uncultured Candidatus Obscuribacterales bacterium
GCTGCATATAGCCCATTGATAGTTTGGCAGCCAGGTCCGGATGATCTTTTAAAGCCTCCGCAACAGCAGCGAATGAAGCCACTCTTTCCGCTTGTGTCTCAGTCTGACCTCTCTGCTTGAGTGATGCATAGATCGCATCGACTGCCTTCAACGGGCTTGTCTGGCTGTCTGCAAGAGCCTTGTTGATAATGTCGGTGACGAATTGCTCACGAGGAATCTGCTTCTGTCTTTGAATATTCTTGTCTAGCTCGATATCGTCAATTACATCATCGGCGCGGTTGAGCGCTTTGGTGTTCGGCAGATCCTTTAGAGCCTCGGCCGCGAATGTCTTGTTCATTGTCTTGCCGTGGTTGGCAATTTGCTGAACATAGTCAGCCTCGAAGGGCATCGTTTTCAACTCGCTGTTTTTAAAGTCCTTGAGCCAGACGGCCGACAGGTTTTTCAAAACACCAGGTCTTTTCTCTTCCAATTCTTTGGCTAGAGAAGACCAGAATTCTTGTTTTTCCTTATCATTCATCGGCACGTCCGAGCGCCTGTCGCGCAGGTCGAGCACTCCATCTTGATCTTCGTCTCGGCCGGCGTAAACATTTTGAACCGACGACTTCATGAAATTGAATGCCGAGGTGAGCGACTCATCCTGTAATTTAGCTAACACCTGGTCAGCAAGGCTGTCTTTGCCCGTCTCGGGCGGCTCAGGATGAAAGGAAGAATCAGAGACATGAGAAACCATATTTAGAACCTCAGTAACCGACTCGCGTATAGCGGTCGCGGTGGGGGATGCGTGCAGTATCGGACGGCAACATCACATTCACATCACAGAAAGCGTTTTCGACAAAACCGCCGTCTGCGAAATTGCAACGCCATGGACAAAATGTTTAAAGAAATCAGCTCAATTTATGACTATAGGCGCCACTTGAACATACTGGTTAAATGAGCACTCAAAAACAGATTATCGAAGACTTCAAAAAGCGTTTTGGCGTGTCTCTGATCGCAGCCAAAGACAGGCTGGAAATAGGCATTGCATACAATCAGGCAGACGAAGAGAAGGCGAATTCTTACATTGAATCTTTTCTTTGCAAAGAGCTTTCCATCTATTCGACGAATGTTCTCAAAAGAAGCAGGTTGAGCAGCATTATACTGTGCAAGAATCTGGCATCGCTCGGCGAAAAGAAAGCCGGTTTGGCTGATTTGAAGATGATTGGATTCAGAAAATTATTGGGAAATCGCCTGTTTATAGATGTTGAAACGCCGCAGAATTCTTATACACGCGCCGTTATTCACCATGAGCTCTACCACTCTATCGACAACTCAGACGACTTCAACGGCTTGTACGACAATCAGTGGAAAAAGCTCAATCACCCGAAGTTTACGTACAAGGACGACCTGCCTGTAAACCAAGAACATGAAGCGGAGACCGGCTTTATCTCAACGTATGCAATGACCGCTGTCCATGAGGACAAAGCCGAGATGTTTTGCCACATGATTGTCGATTACAGCGGTACTGAGAAGCGGGCGAAAGAGGACAATGTACTCAGGCGAAAAATGGAACGAATGAAACAGCTGATGTCGGACTTTTGCTCAGAATTCGATGATGAATTCTGGAAAAAACGCGCAAGAGAGTCGGTTAGTCTAAAACTGTATTAGTGCACTAGACCAAAACAGGCGGCAAATTAGTGCCCTGGACAAAGTCGTGCAATTCCTTTGCATTGGTGAAAACAAACCCCTGCCAGCCCAATTGTTTAGCCGCTTCTATGTTAGGCAGACGATCGTCGATAAACAAAACATTCTCCGGATGCATCCCGAGCCCGTTCAAGCAGTGGTGATAGATGTCGTGATAAGGCTTGACCGTCTTCAATTCGCACGAGTAGGTAGCATGGTGAAACTCGGGCAGCCATGGAATTTCCGGAAGAAAGTCTCGAAAATCCTGGGGCATATTGGAGAGAACCGCAATCTTTATTCCATGCTCTTTCAACCGATGAGCCCAATCGACAATCTCGTGAATTGGACGACTCCAACTATTATTATCTATATCGACACATTTTCTGATTTGCTCAGGGCTTATCTCAACGCCGCATTTCTCGGCCACTTGTTTGAAATAGGACGGGCCTATGCTGATGCCGGCGTCATAATCGTGGCGATGGTGCCAATAAGCATCGCGCAGGACATGTACGTCCAGTCCCAGGCATTGCGCCATGGCCTGCAAGTCCGATTCAAGATGTTCGTAAGCAAGGACGCAACCGAAGTCGAAAACAACTGCCTTAATTTCTGCCATATAGTGCCGCCTGATGGGTTTCCGACGCGAATCCGAATAATCGCGCCGATGAAATTGTACAAGCTCGCCAAATCGTTTTTATACTACCGCATATCGTTGCTCAGTGAACAAAAAGAGAAAACCTTGGCCATCCAGAGAAGGAGGCCAAGGTTTTCCAGAGTTCATGAAGTTTGCTGGCGAATCAAAATGGTCACGGCATTTGTTCTTCTATCCGTGACCATTTCCGGCAGTATCGCTACTGCTTGGGATGCATGATGCGCCAGACCAGGGCAATCACCAGCGTGGTGCCCAGGAAGGTCGCGTGGATGACCAGATGCTGGATCCAGAGTTCGTGCGGTACGGCAGTTGCGCTCAGGCAATCTTGCAACAGCACGACGCTGGAAACACCGACGAATGCTAGCCCCAGTTTGACCTTGAGCATGATTGTGTCGATGTGATCCAACCACTGCGGCGTCTGGCCGGCGCGGCGAGAGCGGAACCGGCTGACGTAGATCTGATGACCGCCCATGATCGTGAGGATCATCAGAGAAGCGATCATAGCCTGGTCGAGCAAGCTGACCATCTCGATCATCAACTGCGAATGACCGGCGCTGTGGCCGAAGATGTGCTCCTTGGCGTTGAGCAGGAGCTCCCCTACCTGGTAGAGGAATTTCAGCAAGTAAACCGTGAGTGCCAGGATCAGTCCGAAATTGATCGGATAGAGCACCCAGCGGGTCGCGAACAGAAGGTCGTCCGCATAGTCGCTGAAACCCTTGCGAGGAGTCCGCGGCTCTTCCTGGCGCGGAGCTTCCACCGGGGGGGTCTGCGTGTGTTCGGTTTCAGGTCGGTCCATTTACTTCTCCCGAAATCTGTGGAGTTCTAGGAGCTTCTTCGACTAGTCGTCGATGAGAAGCGGGTTGAGAAGCGCCTTGTAGTCGCCCGAGGGATTGTAGACAGCGAGCAAACGCCCCCTGTGCCACATCTCGAAAACGAATCCAGGCGGCAAGCCCTTGAGCTGATGCTCCAGCGGCGACGGTTCGATAAAAGCGAAGCCGTAGCGATTGTCGTGCAAGCTGTCCTTGGCGCGGGCGTGTGCTCGCGCGATCGATGCTTCGTTAAACTTGAGCACGCGTGTGTTGACTTTCGAGATCAGATACCAGAACCAGTACGAGTTCAGGCACTTGAGCTCGATGTAAGCGAGAGCTTCCGGGGTAAACAGCGCGCAGAGGGACTCTTCGTGCCCTTTCACCGCTTTGCCGGTAAGCTCGGACGCGAAGGAAGCGAGCTTTTCGCCCTGCGCCTTGATGTCCTGCCACTTCTGCGTAAACATCTTATCGTGCGAGCCATGCACGACCTGCTCGGCAGCGAAGTCACGAATCTTCGCCACCAGCTTTGGGTGCACGTAGGGATGCAAATGTTGTGACATACATATCTCCTATCTCGGCCGGCAATTCAGCCGTCGTCTTGAGCGCACTGGCTGCGCTTCTTTGTTATTAGCCAAACAGCGAGTAATTGGGCGGGAAAGCGAAACGATGCTGCGACGTTGCGACAACATCGATTGCAGTCCAGCACATGTTGCACGAGGGCTTCAACCCTGGCGCACTGTTGTCGGGTTGAACAAGCCCGCAGCCACCACATTCGATACTGCCATCCGCGTGGCGCATACCGGGGTTGGGATTAGCCTCCCGAATGATTGCATCGCAAGGAGGTTGGTCTACCCACCGCTGCTGAGCGTGATAGGGAGGTGTTCCGTTGGACATTCTCTGGTTCTCCACCATTGGTGCTGTTGAACCGCAGCAAATGACCAGCGAGTAAAGCACGGGCACGGCGCATGCTCGAAAACACAGGTAGCCAAGCATTACTACCGACCATAGTTAGGTTGTTTCAAAAATTTTGCTGCGTCCTCGAGTTGCATTAAGGCTTGTAAGCCGGGCTAGTTCGGGGACAAAACAAAAAAATCGAAACGGTTGCGAAAAAGTAAGCCGAAACTCGAAGGCGGAGTTCCGGCTCACAAAATCTCGGCACTGTGCGAAACCGACGACGAATCATCAGTTTGCGCCAGTGCCGAGTACAAATCATCTGTTGCCTAAAGCCTTCGGATTCAGATGAAGTTCACAAACGATATCGGCTGACTAGCCGACGGCGACGCTTACTTCTTCGCCTTGAGGTCGGTCTTGCTGTGCGTGGCGCCGAGGGTGACGGACGCGTTCACGCCGCAGTCTTCCTTGACGTCGTTCTCGGTGGAGCTGACGGTCAGGGTCGCGGCGGCGGTCACGCTCTTGTTCTCGGCATCGCCCAGCTCGTTCTTGGCGTGGCCGGTGGCCAGACCCAGAACCTCGTCCAGACGGGAATCGCGCTTCGCCTTGTGGGTGTTTGCGGTGCTCATGGTGATTTCTCCAATTATTTGAGACTGTTGAGCTGAACTTACTCTTGCGCATCCATGCATCCGACCCTCGCAGTGTCCAACCCAGAGTCATGCCTGTGAGGTTCCACCTTCCGGGAAGGAAGAGGAAAAGTCAGAGGAAGACAGAGTGGTTGGTGCTTTCGAGAAGACGGAGGTGCAAATGAAAAAGGGAGATGGCAAAAGTAACACCAGACTTTATGGCCTGGCTATATGGCTTCTCAAGTAGATGAGGTGTGATTTAAAGACCAGAATAGATGGCGCAACCTCAGTACACTACATGCTCTTGAGATATAAGCTGAGATCTTTGACTCTTGACTACCGCGCGATTTTAGCTCACCCTTAGCGCCGCTAGCGCACTATCGCATCGCTCGGATCGCACGAGCGCGGCGTTGCCAAGCGGCGATTGGCTGTTTTAATCCAGCATCGGTAGCAAAAAACTCTCGACACTTATTTAGGTCGCAGGCAAACGCACGCCGGAAAAATATGGAAAGAATATCTCTTTTTGAGATTTGATTAGAAGTCTTGCGACAGCCCTTCAAAAGCCATTCTTACAACCCGCTTCTTGCCAGTTTCACGAAATAAATGCGACAGCATGGCGAAAGAATGGCTGTCCATAGGACTTTATATAAGCTGCGCCATCCTTTATACACGCGAAAGACAAATGAAAACTAGCAGTATAAAAGCTTCTATGATTGACAGCATGGTGAAATATTTCCGAAAACCTATTGAAAGATTGGCTGTTTTCGCGCAATTGCGCTAGTCAGGCTCATGAAATAAACACGACAGCCTCAAGACAGATGCCCTATTCATGCGGCTTCTCAGGCACACACACTTGACAGGCACGCATTAAACGCGATCGGAATCTCTTTTTTTTCGGGTACCTCAAGTCTACTCTGGGACTCATTCTTGTCCAAAGAAAAAGACCAAAAACAAAGCGGAGTCACTCCTTACTAAAGGCAACCCAGAACAGCCTAAACCAGCAGATATAGAGGGATAAAACTCCCCGGACAAGAGCCACCCTTCGCAAAACGCCGCCGAATCTTTCGAGATGCTGTCGCAGAGCCGAGCGAAGACAACCTTTTCCTCCTAGCTTTTAAAGGGAGCCTACTAATGACGAACGCTACCAACCTGCCCACCATGGGTCACGCCGAGGTCCTGATGAACCATTGGCGCGGGCTTTTCGTTTCTGTGCTGCGCAATGCCGCCATCTCGCAAGAGAGCTGGAATGCTCGTCTCAGCTCGCTGGATGTGTTTGGACTGACGGAATTCCGCGAACCTTCTAAGCACGAACCGAAGCCGATCGAATTCGATCAGGACAGGCTGGAAGACCCCTCTTATCGCCGCTATCTGATTCGGAAGCTGAAGGCACCCCGCCCCGGCAAGTGGATCTACCACAAACTGCGAATCGACCGCGATCAGATCTCTGACGAACACTATGCCAATCAGGTTGGCACCTTGCTCGCCTGGCGTTTCACCAATATCGTGCTGCAAGAAGTGGAAACCAACTCGGCAACCATGCTCTTGCTCACAAAACTGGATGTCGGCTCGCTGACGCGGTGCCTGGACAAGTTCCAGCGCCACACCCTGAACGGTGAGAACGT
>CAZBOX010000011.1:0-52025 GCA_964493595.1 uncultured Candidatus Obscuribacterales bacterium
ACTTTGAAAAAAAACGGTGGGGTATTTAACATGCATATACACTTTCTGAAAATTCGAACAGAATCAGATTGAAAATGACAGAAACGAAGAAATTCTGTCTCGCGCTTTTGCATGCTTCAAAAAGCCCGACCCTGTTTGTGTTTTCAGTCACAGCGCCGAAGAAAAATGCAAATCGCATTTTTCGTTCGAGTGGAAATCCGAACGTGAGAATTTCCCGCAAAGCTATGCTCTGCTTCCAAAAGAGATTTCTTGACTGAAATTAGAGTCTGCCGACGAATCCAAAGGCCGATCTAAAACCTTCCGTTTGCAATTGCGGCAAATCAGCAAAATCGATCACGTCATGATCGATCAAACGCTCGTATTCCCCAGGAAGCGTACAGGGCGCGGGATTTCGGCCAGGGTTATCGGTGCAGATCGCAATTGCTACTCCGTATTCCTTGCATCGCTCGAATACCACTTTCAATTCGCCGAGATCCTTGATTGAGCCCGTCTGCAGGTAGCTTGTCGGACAAACTTCCAGTGTGATTTGACGTTTTGCAACTTCCTTCAATAAATCGGGACGTGAAATAGGTATGTGAATCCCGTGACCGATTCTATCGAGGACGGAAAAGTAATCAGGGTGGACGTTTTCAGCACTCGTCTCACCCAGGTGGCAGGTCGTTTTCAATCCGAACGATCTGGCCTTGCGAAGCAGGTTTACCCATACCTCATACTTTTCCGGATCGATTTCCGGACCGGCCAGATCGATTCCAACGACCGGACCCAGATTGTCTTTTGCAACGTTGAGAATGGCCTCATTGATATGTTGTGGAAGTCGTCTATCGAGGCAGAGGATTTGTTTCACTGTAATAGGATAGTCAGCCGGTCTGACGTTGGCCGAGATGATTTCGATGATTTCCTGCATCAACTCGATACGGCGTTCCGGGGACTGAGTGTGATCGGTTCGAAAGTATGGGTTGTATCGCAATTCAAGGTATTGAAGATTTTCAAAAGTGTATGCCCCTCTGCACAGACGTTTGCAGAAATAGGGGAGGTGTTTTGCACTCTGTAGTTCTTCAACAAGCGTGTGGATTTTGACAAACTCTTCAAGGGTGCGGCACTGCCGGGTGAACCATGTATAGAAGCCGTCATAGTCCGGAAAATAACTCAATACAGCGTGATCGTGCAATTGCAGAAACTTGTAGATAATTCTCGGGTGAAGTGCGCCACCGAGATGCCTGTGAAGATCAGCGTATAAAGCCATTGGATTTCAAACTCACTCAGAAAGGGACTGCCGTTTTGTCGGACTCGACTAAAGAATTTATACCTCGCATTTGCAGCCACACATTTTTTGTCGGGAATAACAAACAGGGTAAGCGCTGCCGGCAAGATACCGATTTATCTTGCACTGTACTATATATATGGAATGTCGTATAAAAGGTCTGCCCGGATCATGAAAAGCAAAGCTCTGTTTGCACTTTCAGGCTTTAAGCGTCGTGTGCTCCAGTTGACAATGCTGGCGGCGGCGCTCGTTTCTTTATCCTTTTACCAAAACACGCTGCCGGCCTTTGCCGCTGATCCGGTTGTTTGCGTGAATACTACGAAAGGTCCGATTTATATTCGCGTCTTTTTGAATGCAGTGCCAAATACTGCCGGGGCTTTTCTCGATCTCGTGCAGCGTGGATTTTATAGCGGATCTGCTTTTCACAGGGTGGAAAGCTGGTGTATACAGGGCGGCGGCCCAAACGGTAATCCGAATGGAGTGTTCGTGCACCCTGAGTCAGGGCAGGTACGCAGGTTGCGTTTGGAAATCAATCGTAATTTGTCGCATGGTGGTCCCGGTGTTGTGGCGATGGCGCGCACGCAAGATAGAAATTCTGCCAGCTGCCAGTTTTACATAACGAAGCAGCAAGCACGTTTTCTCGATGGCAATTACGCTATTTTTGGCGGCGTCGTCCAGGGAATGAATACTGTTTATTCGATTCGTACTGGCGATGGCATATTGGGAGCGGAGATTGTCTCGGATGGCTCACCACCGCCGCCTCAACAGCAGCAAGTGGAAGCAAGTCCACCCCCTCCACCACAGCCTCGCGGACGCCGCGGTTCGCGTTCATCGCAGAATCAATCTGTTGAGCAGCAAAAGCCGCAAGATAGCGGGTTTTAAATCCTTATTCGCGATTTTTGCTTGATACTGTATATGGTGTCATCGCAATAATGATCTTGTTGAATGCATCGAGAGTCAAACGCGGCGCTAGTCAAGTGGTGAAAATTGGCTTGCCAAGCGTTTTGTTCTCGAGACTTGGGTGCATAAAACAAACAGCGAATTGCGTTTGACGTTTATACCAATGTTGTGGGCGGTATTCACCGCACACGGCAGACCTTCGTTGTTTAGGAGGCTTCTATGTCGACCCGTTTTAAACGGGCACTACTTTCGTGCCTATTTGTACAGACTTTCGTCGCTGCCTCAGTGCCAGTCATGGCTATGGAGCCGACTTCTCTGAATCTGGGACCGGGTAACAATTTGTCGATCACCATAGATGGACCAATCACTAATAACGATTTATCCGATTCGACAGTACTGACAAAGAATCCTGCCGTCGATAACCCGCAGGGTTGGGATCAATTAGCGCCCGTATCAAAAGTTTTTCCTCTTTCATCGGCAGCCCCCAAGCACGCGCCCGCTCCTGCCTTGCGCGTCACGCATCCTAGCGTTAATGCCAGTGACAAGAAGGTCGAGACAATGACTGCTCCAAAGACCCTTGGTCTGGCCACTTTGCCGTGTGCGACTGTAGACACTGCAGACACTCAACTGACCGTTGTTGATAACGATCTTGAAAAAGAGAAAGAACTCAACAAGGAAGATGCTTATTCCTTAGAGACTGTTGATTCGAATGGAAGCAGCAAAATTACCGCTGGCGCACGTTTTCGAGTTTCCGTCCTTTCCACGCACAATAGCCACACAGCCAAAGTGAACGATCCGGTTGAAGCTCGTCTGAAAAGCGATCTTGTCATCAACGGCAAAGTCGTCGCAAAAGCAGGCAGCCGTGTTGTAGGAAAAGTTAGTTCATCAGAACCGGCACGCAGAATTCTTCATGCAGAACTCTCAGGAAAAAGATGGATGAGAGCCAACGGAGCGCTCGGGCTTAATTTCTACGAAATCGTAACCGACGCTGGCGAGCATCTTCCACTTGTGGCTGCTCCCGCTCGTCAGGCCCGTGTCGTAAAAAATGTGAACGAAGGACGAGTTCTTGGTGTAAATCACAACGGTGAATTAGCTGCACCTTTATCCACCCAATTGAAGCATCAGGCTGCCCACCTCGCTATAAGAGGAGCTGCTTCGGCAACCGGAGTCTTTAGTTTTGGCGTCGTACCGCTGGCTTACGGAGTCGTTGGCGCGATCAATCCATCGTTTGCATTTTTGCATCCGGTCGGACAGAACGTGCGCCACAGAAGATTGAAAGGATTCGGCATGGGACTCATAGCTGGAATGCCGGGCGGATTTTTGATCGCCGATTCGATCATCAAAGGTCAAGAAGCAATTGTGAAACCAGGCGACGAATTTCTTGCGGAGTTCAAGCAGGACTTTACTGGAGAGCCCGAAACCGATGCCAGTATTCTGTCTTCGGGACAGGGAAAAGTTCATGGACAAGTTTTGAAGACGAACGGTAAATAACCGTTCAAACGCAACGCAGATCTAAGAGGGTGCCCTGATCAGGTGCCCTCTTCGATTTTTTGCCTGGGGAATAATCTCAGCGTGCTTTGGCCATTCGCATCGACATAATCAAGTCGGGATTTCCGGCCTTTGCAGTTAGTTTCCCATCCTTCATCAAGTCCCTTTCTTCAAGCCATGCTTCGAATTCCGGCGCCGGTCTCAGATTCATCAGAGTCCTCAAAGAGGCCGCATCGTGAAAGCTAGTCGATTGATATGAGAGCATCACATCATCTCCCATCGGTACGCCCATGAAATAATTCACGCCGGCCAGTATCAGCAACATGGAAAGATTTTCCAGATCGTTCTGGTCGGCATTCATGTGATTTGTGTAGCAAGCATCGATTCCCATCGGAACCCCCAGAAGCTTGCCCATAAAGTGATCTTCGATGCCGGCGCGGATCATTTGTCTGCCATCTTTCAAATACTCGGGTCCGATAAAGCCGACCACATCATTGACGAGAAATGGATTGAAGTGTCTGGCCAGTGCGTAGCATCGTGCCTCGAGCGTAACTTGATCGGCCCCTTCGTGGGTGTGCGATGAGAGTTCGGAGCCCTGACCGGTCTCAAAATACATGTATTGTCCACCGGCGACCCGAGCCAATTTTGCACCCAGCTCGCTTCCTTCCTTCAACATGTCATTGTCGATACCGAAGGCCTTGTTGCCTTTTTCGCATCCAGCAATGCTCTGAAAAATCAGTCCTGCCGGTGCACCTCTTTCAATCGCTTTTAACTGCGTTGTAAGGTGACTGAGGATGCAATTTTGAGTAGGCAGTGCTAATTCTTCTATGAGGCTGTCGGTAGCCTCCAAAAGCCTGGCAACCGTGTCTGGTGTGTCATAAGCCGGATTGATTCCAATCACTGCATCGCCAACACCATATGACAAACCTTCGTAAGTGGAAGCCAAAATTCCATCGATGGAATCGGAGGGATGATTGGGTTGCAATCGAATCGACAATCGCCCTTTTAAACCAAGGGTGGTTTTTGCCTTTGCGACCACGCGCAATTTCGATGCCGCCAAAACCAGGTCCATGTTGGACATCAGCTTTGTTACTGCCGCTGCCATCTCGCCGGTCAAAGCTTTTCCGATTTTTCTTTGACTGAGACTTTCCTCGTCTTCACTTAGCAAAAATTCTCTGAGCTCAGCAACAGTCCACCTTTTGATTTTTGCAAATTGCTCCTGGTCGAGATTGTCATCTACAATGCGCGTGACTTCGTCGCACTCATAAGGCATGACGGGTTCTTGCCGCAATTGCTCGAGAGTTACTTGAGAGAGAAGCTGTTTTGCGGCAACTCTTTCCAGTTCACTGGTTGCTGCAATGCCTGCAAGCTGGTCGCCAGACTTCTCCTCGTTGGCTTTGGCCAGCAAGTCTTTCAGATCGGCAAACTGGAATTTTTTGCCGCCCGTTTGAATGGACAGACTCATGCGCTGATTTCTCTACAAACGCATACACAGGAAAGCTCAATAGTGTATCGTATTCGGTCCGGATTCCCCAGTGCAAAAATTACAATGGCCGCTGACTCAAAAGCCAATTTAATCGAGCCGCAGGATTTCTCGTCGAAAACTCCCGCTCGAGTTGCCGTCGGTCGCGCCGGTACGCGACCGAAAACATCTACCTGGCTTGATTTTAGAGTCGATCATGCGTTGGCTCGCGACGCCATTTGCAGTGAGCTGAATCCAGAATTCATAGAGAAATTTGCTGTCGTCAATGGTTATCCGTACGTTCAGTCATCGGTTGCATCTAAAGACGAGTTCATCCAATTTCCTCCGCGCGGAAAAATTGTCGAGGAAGAAACTCTCGAGAAGCTCAAATCACAGTGCGCACAGGACAATGACGTTCAAATCGTAGTGAGCGACGGGCTCTCAGCCAGAGCAGTCGAAAAGAATGCCGCCAATCTATTACCTATGATTGTCGATGGTCTGAAGATGAACAATATTTCCTGCGGTCGTCCGGTAGTAGTACGTTATGGTCGCGTGGCTGTTGCCGATCAAATCGGTTTTGCGCTCAAGGCTAGAGTGGTTATAAATCTGATTGGTGAAAGACCGGGACTGTCATCTGCAGAAGGGCTCTCCGCCTACATTACATACAATCCCTCACCGCAGACAATAAGCTCCGATCGAACCGTCGTCTCCAATATTCATGAGCGAGGAACACCTGCTGTTGAAGCGGGTGCATACATCGTCAGATTGGTCAAGACGATCCTGGAAAAAAGAGTGTCGGGCGTTGAACTGCAAAAATTGAGTTGAGTCGATTTCCAGAATGACGACTTTCCTCAGCGTCGGAATTGATGTGGGCACAACGTCCACTCACCTTACTTTTACGCGATTGACTGTGGTCAATGCGGCCCTTACAAACCAGAGTCCTCTGGCCAAAATCGAAAAGAGGGAAATCGTTTTTCAAAGTCCGATTCACCTGACTCCGCTTACATCAGAAGGTGCAATCGATGCGCATGCTGTTTTCAAATTGATTGAGGGCGAGTATTCACGAGCGGCAATAAGCCGCGAAGAGATCAAAGTCGGAGCCACAATAGTCACCGGGGAGACTGCCGCAAAACGCAATGCTCGTGAGGTTATCGAGCAACTCTGTCTGCTTTCCGGCGACCTTGTTGCTGTCTCGGCTGGGCCGCATCTGGAGGCTGTGCTTTCTGCTCGAGGTTCAGGCGCAGTTGTCGAGTCCGCTCAGAAGCAAGCGACTGTTTTGAATATCGACATAGGTGGCGGCACGATGAATTTGGCGCTCTATAAAAAGGGCGTTTTGCTCTCTACTCATTGTCTTGGTATTGGCGGTAGATGTTTTCAGTTCAAACCAAGGCTAGATGCGGCTGACGACGAATTTGAAGTGAGCGCGATTAATGAGAGCGGATTTTTTTATTTGCCCACTCATTTCAAAATCGCAGACAAGTTGACACGCGGGCAAGCGGAAGAAATTGCAGATTCGATTGCTTCAGATGTAGTGGGTTTCATAAAAGGGAAAAGAGACGAGAGTCGCTTGCTAAATCTTCCTCTCACTTCAATTGAAAATTGCTGGTCGCTGCCCGATGAAATTTGGCTCTGTGGAGGAGTTGCAGAGTTTTTGCTGGATGAGAAAAAGAATCGCCTGGAATTTTGGGACATGGGTGGTCTGATCGCTGATGCGCTCGGTGCAAACTTGAAAACCGCCGGTCTTAATTTCAAAATTCCTAGCCAGCCAATTCGAGCAACAGTAACGGGCGCCGGAATGTATTCGATGCAAGTGAGCGGCTCAACTATCGATTTTGATATAGAGCACCTGCCACTGCGCAACCTGCCCTTGCTGAGACCTTTTGAAGACCGAAGCCAGCTTTTGGACGCGGGTGATGTCGTCACTCGAATGAAAGCAGGAATAGAACGCGTTGATCCTGAACAGCGCTTAAATACGATTGCAATCGAATTGCCTACTCTGGAAAAATCACTGGATTATGAATCTCTCAAGCAAATTGCCCGGTCGCTGTCAGAGGCGGCTCGGAAAATTACTCGTCTGCGACCCTTTGTGATTGTCCTGCAGGAAGACCTGGGAATGGCACTGGGGCAGCAGTTTCGCCTGGCGAGCGAAATCCATTGCCCTTTGATTGTTCTTGATGGCATCTCAACCACCGACGGTGATTTTATTGATATCGGTCGACCTGTCAGCCTGGATGCAAATGGAATCGCCCGCACGATTCCGGTTGTGTTAAAAACACTCGTTTTCGGCGCCTGATTCTAGGCAAAAGAACATTTCAATGTGAGCGCGTGTTTAAGCCTTTCGAGATATTCTTTGCGTGAAATTTGCAGTGCATTGAATGTGCTCAGATGGTCAGTGACGTATTGAGAATCGAGCAGGACAAAACCACGCTCTTTCAGGCGCTCCACCAAAAAGACAAGACTGACCTTGGATGCATCAGTTACACGATGAAACATCGACTCGCCCATAAACGCACCGCCAATACTCACGCCATACAGACCCCCAGCGATTTCTCCGTCCAGGTAAGCTTCGACTGAGTGCGCGAAACCGTGCTCATGCAATTCGCAATATACGCGCAAAATTTCCTCTGTAATCCATGTGCTGTCTCTTTCGGCACACAGGCGCATTATCCCTTCGAAGTCATAATTGACGCGCATCTCGAATTTGCCCTGCCGAACCGTCCTCATGAGACGCTTTGATGCATGGAAGTCATCGAGCGGAATTATGCATCGAGGATCGGGCGAATACCATCGAATCACGCCATCGTCGTGACCCATGGGAAAAATTCCTGCAGTGTACGCGCGCAGCACGAGTTCAGCTGTAAATTCAGGCTCGACTCTGTCGCGCAACCATTTCATTTCTTAGCCTGTTTCACTTCTTTGCAGTCGGAGGCGTCAAACTTCTGATGTAGGCGATCAAATCCAGCATGTCATGATCGTTCAGCCTCACTTTGCTAAAAGAAGGCATGCCTGCTTTTAGTACACCTGTCCGGATCAACTGCTCGATTTGCTTATCGTCTTTATAGCGAGCAAGGAAGCCAGGTCCTTTAAGCGGCCGATAGGGATGCAGTGAATTCTCACCGTTTGGGTGGCAGCCTGCACACGTAAGTTTTTCGAAGACCTTTTTGCCATTGGCAATTTTTTCTGCAGAGGCGGGACGACCAGATTCTGGTTTTGCAGAAGCCGCCTTGTCGCCGACCTCCCCACCTCTTGCGCCTGCATGAATCTCTTTGGCTGGTTTGGCACCCGCTGGTTGCGCATCAACCGGCCTGGCTGCCCACGACTGAGAAAAACAACCGAAGCCGAGCGCCGTAATTATCAAAGCGGTTGCCGGCAATGAAAAATGCCGAGCTGAACGATTACCTAAAAACTTCTTTCTGGTCATGCTCTAAATTCTATCTTCTGAAAGGGCGTTTCATCTTTATAGACCAAATTTGCCCAACTTGCTCGTTACAGTGCCGGTGAAGGTTTACCATACCAACCTCCTTTACTAGACGTTTCCCGTTCCCCCTCCTACCAGCAACTGCAGTCTTGGCAATCAGCATTTCAGCCAGCAGTTCTCGATTCTCAGGTCTGAACCTTGAGCGAATATTCAACAAGCGATAAAAGGGCAGAAACAGTCAGTGATGACTCTGGCTCTCACCTGTCCTCTTCGACTGAAAAGCAAGCTGCCACCCGTCTCCTAGATGAAGCTGATGCGCTGCGAGCGTCCGCGATTACCGACTTGAAACAAACTCAGTGCACACGTCAGCCGGCACCCGGCCAAGTGCCCGTGATGAAAGCAGGGCAAGCCACCAGCGGATGCGATTACGAGGATCTCAATAAAGTCGCGAAAGAGACGGGTGTATTGAATGTTCCAAGTCTCTGGCAAGCCGGATCTGAATCGACTATGCGTATTGTTCTGCACGCAAGAAAAGGCATGGAAGAGGGAATCATGCAGGGAACCGGCGTGGCTATAGGAAAGAACGTAGATCAATGCGTCGTTGCTACGGCGCGTCACGTCGTGGAGGCTTCTCCCAGGCACCAGATTCTGAACAGTGCTGTCGAAATGAATGACGGAAAAATGTATAGGTATGATGTGAAAATCAAGGATACGCTCAGTGACCGCGCTGTCATAACAGTCAAGACTGGTGACAAGACCGATGAGCTTTGCCATCCGGTCAAGGCTGGCGAATCCGTTATCAGTGCTGGAGATGGAGCCATCGTCAGTTATCCGGGCAACTCCAATTCCAAGCATCTTTCCATGGCGCATGTCGAAGGTGTGAAGGACGAGCCTGCTTATGTCGCCGGTACCAAAGGAACAGGAAAAGAAATTACCGCCTTGGCGCATACGAAAAAAGGCAGCTCAGGGGCTCCGATGTTCGACGCTGCTGGTAATTTGCGAGCGTTGGTCACAAGAGGACCAATCGATGGCAGACCTGAAGATGACGTCACGATTTTGGTTCCGGTTACGGCCCAGGATCAGCGCCGCTGGATGGAAGAAATTCGCAAGGCGAAGTAATTTGAGTCTTTGGACGTCTAAAGTCCAGGGGTGCTGGGTGGGCGCAGCTCTCCGAGTTCGCCTTTGATATTGTCGAACCAGACGCGCGGTATAAGACCGATTCCACGAATCAGGGGCGGCGGTTCCGGCAATTCTGCGCCATATGTTTTGAGAACACTGTATGTCTGATGCACGCAATTATTTTTGAATACATGCCAGCCACCGGCGCCGCTGGCAGCGGCAGCGCTTATGGCGTCTTTCGGCTTCGCATTCTGAACAGGAAATGCTTTGTAATGGTGGTATCGTATATGGTTCCCGGTCTTCATTATCTCCATCATGTAAGCGAGCGTTCCTTCCTGGCTCCAGTAGTCCACGTCTGCGCCCACTGGAACACTTGCGTAGCGTATCCAGGCCATTAAATCGTGTGTTCTATGGTGAATTAGATGGTCGGTGGAACCGAACAAGTAACGGTCATATCCGTCCAGCTTGAGACCCCAGCCGATATGACCGAAATGAGCAGCTTGTTTGAAATTGATGAAAACAAAAGCGCGACCGATCATGGGATTCCCCGAGTCTTTTGTCCGCGAGCTTACAAACTGCTCTTCTTCTCATAGCGCTGAAAGCGGTACTCGATGTCGTTTTCCTCCATCGTATCCGATACGGCAGCGAGCGCAAATCGATCGTCTATGGGTGGAAAGTGAGCATCGCAATCGAATTCTTGCATGATGCGAGTGAGGTGAATCGTTTGAAGATCCGGATGCATCAGTGCCTCTTTATAAATCTGGGCGCCACCGATTACGAAGCAACGTTCGTGCGGAATGTTCTTCAATTTTTCCAGGGCGGATTCCAGGCTTGAGCAGACTAGAACCCCTTCCGGTGCATCTAGTTCAGTTTTTCTCGTGAGAATAATATTGAGCCTGTCTTTTAGCGGACGTCTCTTTTCAGGAATCGACTCCCAGGTCTTGCGTCCGACGATGATCGCGTTTTTGCTATCTCCAGTCCTGCCTGTTGTCAGCGACTGAAAAAACTTCATGTCGCCGGGTATGCGCCAGGGCAACGAATTATCTTTGCCAATTCCGTTATCGAGATCGGCTGCAACAACTATTTCAATTTTTTCCGTCACTGAACACTCCTGAGCCTTTCTTGTTTTTGCTCGAATGCCGGCTGGAAGCCGGCGCTCCGGCCGTTTCTCCGGGCGTTATTCCGGCCGTTATTCCGGCCGTGTTGCTATACGGCGACAGGAAATTTGATAAAGCCCTGGTGATCGTAATTCTTCAGTACGAAATCTTCGAACTTGACTTCGAGAACTGGTTTTACAGGAATTTCCACTTCCGGCAACTGTCCGGGCTTCCTCTGTAATTGTTTTTGCAAACCTTCCAGGTGATTCAGATAAATGTGCGCGTCACCGATCGTGTGCGTGAAGATGCCAGGCGTCAATCCGCATTCTTGAGCCATCATGATCATCAGCAGAGAATAGCTGGCGATATTGAATGGAACGCCCACTGCCAGATCGGCAGAGCGCTGATAAAGCTGGCAGTCCAGCCTTCCATTGATCACATAGAACTGGAACATCATATGGCAGGGTGGCAGCGCCATCTTTGGAATGTCGGCGACGTTCCATGCCGTGACGATTATGCGGCGTGAATCGGGATTGTTCTTGATCAAATCAATGGCATTTTGAATCTGGTCGATGTGCCGCTTCTTGTAAAGTCCTGATTTTTCGTCGAGGTCGTAAGCGGGCCATTGTCTCCATTGATAACCGTATATAGGACCCAATTCACCATCTTCGTTTGCCCAGGCATCCCATATATTGGTGTGCTCGTGCAGGTCATCGTTGATGTTGGTGGACCCTTTCAGAAACCACAGAAGCTCTCTGACAACAGCGGCAAAATTGACTTTCTTAGTCGTCAATAGAGGAAAGCCTTTGCGCAGATCATATTTGGTCTGCGTGCCGAATAAAGAGATAGTGCCAGTGCCTGTCCTGTCTTCGCGCTTTTCGCCTTCTTCAAGGACAGTTCTTATCAAGTCAAGGTATTGTTGCATCGTGCTACCTCTCTCATTTTCCGGCTTTCTGTGCCGATTTCGACAGCAATTAGAATAGCAGGAAAGGCGCATCGCTGCCAGGTTTTGATGTATTTAGAGTCTGTATAAAGTCGATATCTTTCGCGCCTCTCATCTGTTTTTATCCAACGTAAAACTAAGCTGAATTCGGAAGGTTTTTCCGTTCTTGCCGCTTAATATGAACCGATTCAAGTTCTCGAAGAGACTATTTTTTAGGAGCTTTCCAGGAGTTTTCAATGCTTACCGACTATCGTCCAGAGCCATTTACTGATTTTTCCAATCCTGACAAACAGAAGGCATTCACCCAGGCTCTTGAGGCGGTGAAGAAGAAGTTAGGCAAAGATCATCCGCTGGTCGTCGGTGGCGAGCGCTTGCCTGTCGAGGGCGATGACTGGCTTGTTTCCACCAATCCGGGCAATCCTAAGCAAGTGATTGGCCGTTACGCGAAGGCTACGCAGCAGCAAGCAGAACGTGCAATGAAAGTTGCATGCGAGGCGTTTGAAAGCTGGAAGAGAGTGCCGGGACCGGAACGGGCTCGTTACTTGTTCCGTGCTGCGGCAATCATGCGCCGTCGCAAACACGAATTTTCCGCTTTTATGGTTCTCGAGATCGGCAAGAGCTGGGCTGAAGCTGACGCCGATACGGCAGAAGCGATTGATTTTATGGAGTTCTATGGGCGCGAAATGATTCGCTTGAGCGCTCCTCAGCCATTGACGCAAAACCCGGGCGAAGAAAACGAGTTGCATTACATTCCACTGGGAGTCGGCATTGTTATTCCACCATGGAATTTTCCTCTGGCCATTCTTGTTGGCATGACGACAGCGTCGATTGTTGCCGGTAATTCGGTCGTATTGAAACCGTCCAGCGAAACGCCCGGAATTGCCTGGCAATTCTTCGAACTCATGGAAGAATGCGGACTGCCGCCTGGCGTATTCAATTTCTTGCCGGGAGCAGGCTCCACTATTGGTGATTTCCTCGTAGAACACCCGAAAACAAGATATATCGCATTCACAGGGTCGAAAGAAGTCGGCTTGCGCATCAATGAGTTGGCTGCCAAACCGCAACCGGGACAAATGTGGATCAAGCGCGTTGTCGCTGAGATGGGCGGTAAAGACTCGATCATCGTCGACAATTGCGCTGATCTGGATGAAGCCGCAGACGGTGTTGTAGCAAGCGCCTTTGGCTTTGGCGGTCAGAAGTGTTCTGCCTGCTCCAGGGCAATCATTCACAAAGACATCTACGATGAGATGGTCAAAAAGATCAAAGAGCGTGTAGATAAGCTGGTCGTCGGCAACCCTGAAGATCGCAAGAGCTATATGGGTCCGGTCGCATCGAAGTCTCAGTACAAAGGCGTGCTGGAATACATCGAGATCGGCAAGAAGGAAGGCAAACTGCTTTGCGGCGGCAACGCCATCAAGAATAAGGAAGAAGGTTATTTCATCGAGCCGACAGTAATCCAGGACGTCAGTCCTACCGCACGCATCGCGCAAGAAGAGATCTTCGGACCGGTTCTGGCGCTCATAAAAGCTGACGGATGGAGACACGGACTGGAAATAGCCAACAATACCGAATTCGGTTTGACCGGCGCAGTCTACTCGAAAAACCGTCGTAATCTAGAACAAGCTCGCAACGAGTTCTACGTGGGCAATCTGTACATCAATAGAAAGTGCACCGGTGCGCTGGTCGGAATCCACCCGTTCGGCGGATTCAATATGAGCGGTACCGATTCGAAAGCTGGTGGCAGAGATTATTTGCTGCTCTTCACACAAGCAAAGTCGGTAGCCGAACGCTACTAACTTCCAACTGAATAGTTGCTTTATCGATTCTCAGATTCGTTGCCACCAGATACGATACCGTTTGTGATGGCTGAAAGTCGTGGCAGGCTGAGTTTTTTAAAATGTCTCGATCTGTTCCTAAAAAAGCCAATTCGTCGGTCGCTTATCTATAATCTCCAGTGCCGCCGCACTGTTTTGTCTCGATAGCCTGAAAAGGCGCGCCGGAGAGTTTTCTCGCCCCGAATCTGAAATTTGAAATTGGAACGCCATATGGAAGAAGTACAGAGCAAATCTAAGACCGGCTCGAAAAGCAGGATAGCGATATTTGTCGGCATTGTTTTATTGCTAGGAAGTATCGGGTTTCTCATCTATCTCAGTCAGCCGAAAGTAACTGAAGAACCGCCCGTGTCCGATATTCCCAAGCGTACTAAAGAATCGATTGGGGTGTATTCGCGTTATCAAAGATCCGAACCTGCGGATACGAAGCCTGTTGCCTCGCCTGAGCCTCAGCCGGCTAAGAAACCTGAAGCGGAGGTGCCAGTTGAGGTTTTGCGAGGCGAAACCACCAATGAGACCAGTGAAACAAAAGAAGTTACGCCCGCCAAGAAAGAATTGGAGAAAACGGCAGCCCGAAAGTCAGTGAATTCTGCGCAGCATCGTAAGAAACGCAGGCAGAGTGAAGATGAGTTTTTCGAGATTTCTCCGAATAGTGGGAAGCACTCACCCGATGACTATGATCGAGTGGCTAACTAGCGTTTGAAGAAATTCTCGCGTCGAGTCTGTTTCAACCTAATAATAAGTTGTCTGGTAAGCCCGGCGTCTTGGTCTTTGCGTTGCGTCAATACTGCTTGTCTGAGAGCGAATTTCGCTTCGCAGCTGGTCTGCTGCCGCTCCTGAGGTATGCGGCGGTACCTCTTCAGAGGAGTACTGTGTTGAACTCTTTGGTTGCGGCTTGTAGGTGGACTCGCCCTCGAAATTTACCGGTTCGCCAGGCTTTACCGGAACCTCAGGTGCTTCCTGGTTTAGAGCTCCCGAGTCCTTGATTTCGCCTGTAAATTGTGAAAGATCTTGCGCACTCGATTGTTGCGAATCCGGCTGTGCTGGGATTTGCGTGTCTGAAACCGCGCGGACTTTTGTCTGCTCTTTTTCAGGAGCAATACTTTCGCGGGCAGCAATCAGGCGTTTTGAAACCTCGGGCATTTGGTCTTGTTGCATGAAGGCTTCACGTTCGGCATCTTTGGCATTGAATGCGTGTCGAATATTGACTGTTGCGACGAAGCCGATCACGCCGGCCATGACTGCGGCTGTTAGATAGAGTGGAAATTCGAACTTCTTATAAGTGCCATTTTTGATCTTAGCTGCTTCTTTCTCCATAGCAGCGACGTCTGCTTTGTGCCTGGCTTCTGCTTTTGCTCTTTGTCTTGCCAGTGCCTTAGCCTTGGTGTCACCCTCTTTCATTGCCGCTTTTGCTTTCTGAGTTGCTTCTTTTTCTTTAGCCAGATTTGCCTCAGACACTTTTTCGGGCCGAGGCTTTGCGGCAAATTCTGCCGGTTGAGCTGACGTTTCTTTTGAAGGTGCTTGTGTTACAAGCGCGTGTTGCGGAATTAGAGGAGAAACTTTCGGAGTTCCAATTGCATTCAGTTCATCGAGACTGTAAGACTTCTCGACTTGCGCCACCAATCTTTCCGGTTCTGCTTCGACTTGCTGCGAAGCGTGTCTCCACGAGCGCATCCATTTTGCGAGCTCTTGAGCATTTTGAAAGCGGTCTTCTCTTTCTTTTGCCAGGCATTTGAAGACAGTCGCTTCAACGTGAAAGGGGATGTTCAGTTCTGGAGCCGAATCTTTGAACCGGCGTGGCAAGCCGCTTTTCTGATTGGCGATCAGCTCTTCGACATCATTGCAAGAGAATGGCAAGCGACCTGTCAGTGTCATATAGAGAACGACTCCGACGCTGTAAATATCCGAGCGCTCATCAGTTTGCTCGCCTTTTAAAGCTTCTGGGCTTGCATACTCGGGCTTGAATGTCTTGGGCTCACGCGTTTGCACAGCATCGTCTTTGATTGTGGCACCACCGAAATCGGTAAGTTTCGCCAGCTGCGCTGATTCGTTGTCGCCCAACAAGAAAATCGATGAGGGCGTGATTTCGTTGTGGACAACACCAGAAACATGAACAGCGTAAAGCGCCTCGGCTATCTCCAGGAAAATCGGATATACCAATTCCGCCGGCAGAGGTCCTTCGGCTGAAAGCATTTCGCCCAGGCACATGCCTGTAACGTGTTCGAAAACTATGTACAAATTTCCGCGGTCGGAAAAATGATCGAGCATTAATGGAAGATTGTGATGGCGGGCCCTATTGAGGGCACGGATCTCAGACTGGAAGAGATCTGCCTGTGCTTCCTTGGAAATTTTGGCGCGGGTCAATTCCTTGATTGTAACCAAACGACCGGTGCGGCGATCCCGGGCGCGATAGAGGTTGTAACGCCCTGTGGAGCAGATGGTTCCGGTCACGCTGTAGACGCTGTTCAGTGTTGCGCCTATAGGATATGCCCGAGCCAGTTCGAAAGTTGTTTTGCTCTTGCTGTTAGCCAAGCGCAATTCCCTCATGCGTTTGTATGTCAATACTAAAGCCAATCAGGCGCCAGCCCTAATAAGAAACCATTCACCAACATGAGGGAACTTTAGGCAATTCTTTCTCCCTCGTGAAACGCAGTTATGCTCGCCTTCCCATTCGAATGTTGGCAGTTCAAAAATAGCTTGAAAGCGGCACTATATGTAGTACCACTTTCGGATTGTCGATTTGATTGCATGTGTTGACATCTCCGATATACGGATGGCGATCTGAACGACGATCTGGCGCTTGACTACGCGTCTGGCGATTCATGGGTAACTGTTCTGATAGAATCTAACAGTGCTCGTTTGCGCGATTAGTATTTATCGGCAGTTTATAGGGGCGCATCGCTAACGCCCGCTGGCAGCTTGGTTTGGAGGTTCGCTAAATGGTTGAAACCATTCAACTCGTGAGACAGATTGCAGTCAGAGCGATCGTCACGGAGAACTTCAAGGGGCAAGTCGGCGGCGAAATCGCCCGCAACCTTCAGCAGATCGATGCGGAATTGCAGCAATTAGAATTCAAAGGCAAGCGTGCCATCGCTGACATCGAAAAGCGCAGTGGCGGAGCTGTTACAGCTGATGCTCGTGTGCAGATCGAAACAATCAGGCAGCAGATCGAGGCTGAAAAGATGCGTCTTTTGCAGTATAAAGAGGAAATGCAAGGACAGAGCCAGGCTCTGACCGAATTGCCCGTCGGCAGTGTAGTAACTCAATTTACAGTTGAGAATCCTGTCGAAGTCCGCGTCGGAGAGAACATATTCCAACGCCTCGAAGGCGGCGAGATTCTTGTCAAGGACGGCATTATTCAGGAAATTCGCGTCTAAATTCATTTTGTACTGGTGATTCCGAAGAGTCAGCCAGTGCAGATGTTTTTATTGCGTTCTTGAATAACACCGCCCAGACAATTTTTCTTTTGCTCTGAGACTATCTTATAGATACTCTTTCAACCTCAGCGTAATGTTGCTTTGGCGAAGAGCTCTCAAAGCCTTCAGCTCAATTTGTCGAGTTCGCTCGCGGGTGATGCCCACAAGCTTTCCAACTTGCTCGAGTGTGCGCTGCTTACCGTCATTCAGTCCAAATCTCAGGATTAGAACTTCTCGCTCACGTGGGGTGAGCATCGACAGTACGCCGCGGATGTCGTTAGACATCAGGCTCGCCTCAGTAGAATCCTCAGGGCGTGAAGAATTCTCGTCTTCAACAATCTCAGAAAGCGAGTTGTCATCGTCATCTCCATAAGGAGTATCGAGTGACAGCGGTGAACGGTTGGCGGCAAGAATCTCTTTGATTTTCACCACGGAAACATTCATTCCTTTCGCGAGATCTTCGAGATTTGGTCTGCGACCCATTTCTTGAGAGAGCTTGCGAGTAACTTTTCTGAGGTTATTGATGGTCTCAACCATGTGGACAGGTACGCGAATAGTGCGCGACTTGTCGGCAATGGCGCGAGTGATTCCCTGACGGATCCACCAGGTCGCATAGGTAGAGAACTTGTAGCCTCGCTCCGCATCGAACTTCTCTGCAGCCCGAATCAGACCGAGGTTGCCCTCTTGAATCAGATCGAGGAATGGCAGACCACGTCCTTGATACTTTTTGGCTACCGACACTACGAGGCGAAGATTGGCTTGAACCAAGCGCTTCTTAGCCAGCATGTCACCGGCTGCGATGCGTCTGGCCAACTCGATCTCCTCGGCGGCGGTCAACAGTTTGATTCGTCCGATTGAGCGCAGATAGAATTGAACCGGGTCCTCCGACGTACCAGCGCGACGTCCGATCGGCGCGTATCCTGACGCGTCGTCGTCTGAGTCGTCACCGACTGCACCAAGATCTACTTCATCATCCGTATTGAATGCTGCTGCGTATCCTGGCACTAGGTCGTCCAGAGTGAATTCATCGATAGATGGAGCGTACTTCCTGATCATTTTCCTGACGGCTTTGGCCGCTGTACGGTAATACAACGAGATCCGAGAACGGATCTCTGAATTTTTGGGATGCAAATGCCCCGCCCGTTGGGGCAGTTACATATCTATTTGTTTGTCCCACCTGCCAAATTAGACGGTACTTCTATTTAAATGTTCCGACCCACTCCTTGAAAAGTGGGTTATCCCTAGATCTAAACAGGGCTGGGTTTTACTTGAATTTCCCGTAACTGTGCAGCCCGCCCAGTCCTAGAGAGTTGAATCCCAAATAAGTCATCAGTGTTAAAAGTAGACCGACTATGGAAACCAGCGCCAGCCTTTCTGAAGAGCACTCTCGGTGTACCCTCAAATGGATGTATGCCGCGTAACTGAGCCAGGTAACAAGGGCCATGGACTCTTTCGGGTCCCAAGACCAGTATGTGCCCCAGGCATGGTTCGCCCACAAACCGCCGGTAATAATCCCGAAAGTCAGAGCAGGCATGCCTATCGCGATGCATCGATAACTGACGTCATCGTAGATTTCTGCTAGTTTCGGGTCGCCGATTTTTTTGTCGATTCGCTGTAATAGTTTGAAACTTATGATCGAGCCTAACAAACTGGCTCCGGCAAAGAGAATTTGCAACCAAGCCGTATCGACGGTCGTGAAAGTGCCGAGTCCTACCGCAAGGAGAGCCAGGCATACTGTCACAACAGCGCAGATCAAGCTCTGGATCCGTCCGGCCATATAAAGCTGAATAAAACCGGCCAGCCCACCGAGAAAGAAAAGAGCATAGGAAATAATCAGAGGCGGCACGTGTATCCAACGCCAATAGCTGACCAGTGCAGGAACAAGCGGCTGGATTTCGTGCTGAGACTGCGGCAGCCAGCTGCCGTAGAGGAACATCATCAAAGCTGTCAGAGCGGCGAGCCAACCTAACTGCCTTACGCCATAAGCTTTTGCAAGTAATAAGTAGGAGCCCATGGTCGCCCAGGCGAACCATAGTAATGACTCGTACAAATTAGCCAGCGGAAAGCGTTGTGAGTCGATGCCGCGCATAATGATCGCTGCCGTCAGGCTGGCGAATGCCAGAACCATCGCACCGGAGCCGATTTTAACGAGTAAGTCCTTGCGGTTTTTGAACCCGTTGGAGGCAACGAAGACCCAGAAAGACATCACCGAAGTGATTCCTGCCGTATTCGTAAGTGCCATCTGCATCTCGGACATTAGCTATCTCCTTGGGCAGTTTCAGTGCTGCCGCTTCCACTGGCGCTTGCCGCCAGCTCTTTCTTATTCGCTTTGCTGGGGGAATTTTTCATGTTGTCGCCGGCGTCCGTGTCGCCAGGCAATTCTGCGCTGGCCTTCACCGGTTCAGACTCCGGCTCTCCAAACTCATCTCTGATTTGCTGCTCGAACTGTTTGAGCAATCTATCAAAGCCGACCTTCGCCTTTACCGAGCGTCCTCCGAAATAGAGAACTTTTGCCGGTTTTACTGTCATGGGCGGGTCTTTTATGGCATCGGCGTCTTCAGCCTTTGTCTCCAGGCTCACCCAGACGTGCCGGTGCGGGATTGCAGCCATGAGTACGCCGACAATGATAAATCCGAAGGCAATATAAGTGATTGGCAAACCGGGGTCGCATTTGTACTGAAGTCCGGTCACAGGCATTTTTTTGATGAGTGAAATTGTGACAGGTCCGAGTTTTGCCGGTTTGTCTTGAGTGAGTTCTGTGAGCATCCGCGGACCTTCCCAGTCCGGGCGCTTGGCAAAAATCTTGATGGGTTGACCGTCGGCTCTTACCGAGAAAAGCATCATGGTGTCTTGATCGAGCGGCAAGAAGGCTGCATAGAGTTTGCCCATCGGTCTCAAGTCCAGGCGTCTTTCATTGCCGTTGAAATTGAGAAGGATATGGTCCAAGCCCCAGCTCGACTGGTAGATATCGACGCCATCATATGAAAGAGGATTGTTGACCGAAATTTCCTGGCTTTTGACGTCCTTGCCGTTCTTGTCGACTACAGTCAGCTTCGAAAACCACTGTTTTGGCTCGCCGCTCGGGTGGTCTTCTCTTCGAGTCTCATCGACGCGGACGGTCCATTCCGGCAACTTTCCAATCCAGAGCTTGGAGTGTTCTGATTCGTGAAAGTCCAGATGAGAATTGAGTAGTACCGGCTGGAAGCCGGAAAAGCCGGTCCAAGAGGTGATCGTTACTCCGACAAGCAGAGTGAGCAGCCCTATGTGAGTTACTGTTGCCGCCAATCGTCCGTACTTGCCGTATTCAGCCAGCAAGCGCTCGCCATTGGTGGAGACCTTGAAGCCTTTTGCCGCCAGCTTCAGAGCCATGGCTGCCAGAGCAGATTTCTCATCCTTCGTGATCAGCACCGACTTATTGACCGGAAGCTTGCCGATTTCCTTTCCGCCGATGAAAGGCAGTGGCTTATTCAATAATTTGACGCGCGGAAATACTCTCATGAAGCTGCATGCGATCATATTGACTGTGAGCATGGCGATGAGAGAGAGGAACCACGGGCTGTGATATATGTCCGTGATGCCAAACTGTGCGAGCGTTTTGGCGGCTTCTGGGCCGAACTGCTCGATCACCTTCTCTTTGCCGTTTGCAGATTCTTGTGGGCACCAGGCGCCGATAAGCACGGTTAAGGCAGTAAGCGACATCAAAAAAATCGTGAGCTTGACCGATGCAAGCACATTTTTGACGCTTGTCTGTGGTTTTTGCTCTGTCTTTTCGTTTTCTGTGTTCACGTGCTGCCGGGTTCCCTACTTATATTCTGTCCGGAGCGCCGGCTTTCTGCCGGCATCCTTGCGTTTAAAATGTCGTCTCCTCGTGTGTGCCGTTCAAGATCTGGTCAGTCAGGCGTCTGGCTTCATCGAAGTTGCCTCGGCTGACTGCTCGATAAATGTCTTCCGACTCGGCTAATTCGCGCAGAAATCCCTGCTTCTGCTCTTGAGAAAATGTTTTGTCTTGCGCGGTTTTTTTGAGTATGTCAGCCAGCGCATTGAGAAACAGCACGTAGCTGTCAATGTCGTTTACCAGCACCCCTTCCAGTCTGCCGATTAGCGCACGCTCGAGAGCATCACTGATTCCGTCTGTCGAAATCGCTAATTTCAAATGCCCGCGTTTGACCGACTGTCCGAATACTATGTCGCAATCAGCGTTGAAATCCTCGGATGCGCTGAGAACTTTCGCTTTTTTTGCGGTTTCCAAAATTCTTTCATTCTCGTCGGCGTCAGAACCGGTCGTCACGACCATAAAGAAGTGCCCTGAGTGAATCCTCTCGTAATCGCGAACGTTCATTTCTCTTTTGGTCAGGGTCAATCGATTGCCATGAGAAACCCTGAGCTCTTCGATTTCGCTGGCAAATACAGGAGCAATCGCTTCTACTTTCGCTCCGTACTCGACAAATCTGTTGATTTCTCTGAGCGCGCGCTTTCCGCCGCCGGTGACCAGTACATTGCGTCCATCTACTTTCAAATTGAGCGGCAGAAGATTGGATAAATTAGCGTCTTTTGGTTGATGCGCGGATGTCATCTCACTTCGTTCTTACAAGCACGTAATTAATGAGGTTCTCCAGAGAGTCCCTAGCATCTGAAGGAGCAAGTTTGCTCAACGATTGTTTGGCTAGATCGCCATAGTGACCAGCGAGTTTGACGGTGGCTTCAACACCGCCATTGGCTTTGATAAGGGCTATTCCTTCTTCCGAACCCTCGTCTGAAACAATTTTTCGCGTCTTGATCAGATCAAGAAGCTTGCCTGCTGCTTCGTCTTTTCTTTCCAGTACATAGAGCGCAGGCGCTGTTACGACTCCTGCTCTGAGATCGCTGCCCGGTTGTTTTCCAAGCTCTGTCGCTTCGCCCGTAATATCAAGAAGGTCATCGACGATCTGAAAGCAGATCCCCAGATTGACACCGTAATCTTTCAAAGCTTGAACGATTTCATCGGGAGCAGCATTGAGGATCGCTCCGGCATGTGCTCCGGCTGCAAACAGGGAAGCGGTCTTGGCGATTGATTTGTTTATGTATGCATCCCAGTTAACTTCAGTGTTGAACTGGCTGCGCATTTGCTTAATTTCACCTGCGCAGAGGTCGCCGAGAACCTGTCCGTATATGCCAACTACGACCGGGTTCATGATGCGAGCCAGGCAGATTGACGCCTGAGCAAAGAGCAGATCGCCCAGGAGTACCGCCAGACGGTCGTTGAAGCGTTTGTTGACTGTTTCCTTGCCGCGTCTGAGCGATGCCGAGTCGATCACGTCGTCATGAACCAGGCTGGCAGTGTGAATCAGTTCTGTCAGTACGGCTTGAATAATATTGAGGCGACCAAGCTCTCGACCCTCAATCAGGCTGGCTTTCGAGCCCAGAAGAGCAATTGCCACCCGGATGCGTTTGCCACCGGACTGAAAGACCTGGGTAAGCAGTTCGCCGACGAATGGATTATCGTCAATGAGGTTGGATGTCAGCCAGGTTTCGACAATGGCAAGCTCCTCTTTTATCGGAGCGATAATGCCTTTCAGGTCGTCTTTTGCGGCTGAGGCGGTCGTTATCGGCGCGCTGGTCATTGAATTTATTTGTGTTTCCTGTGGTTTTGCCAGCCTGTGCAACCAGAAGTTGGACCGGGCAGATCTACCGGATGTCATCTGGTTTTGCTAAGCTTTTCATATAAGGCCAATACACGTCAACAAATCCACCTTACTAAGCAATCAAGAGAAACTTATTAGGTTTTTAGCCAGCGATCTGGCTTATACCTAGCTAAGAATCTATACTCGTGTGCGACTCTCGAGTTATCCCCTTTGAAGCCGGTTCTCCGGTGCTTCGAGCCGATGTTACCCGTAGCGGGCCCCTAACCATGGAGCTGGATCCTTGCAAGACCTCAAAAGACAAATCACAAACAAAGAAATTTCGTTGCCTGATGCCCTGGCGCGGGCGCTGCCCCTTTTGCGAGGGAAGGTAACTGACGAAAAACTGATGTGGCTTGCATCCGAGTTGCAAGGTTTTCAAAATGGGCTGGAATTCTTCCAGAATCACACCAATGAAGCGGCGCTAAAGGAATTTCCTGCTTACAGAATCGTTACCGGCAAAATCTGGCTGTTGACACCGCAAGGAACATTGGCAGAGCTCAATAATCCGATGACTAACAGAGAGAGAGTTTTTCTTTCCGCTCCTGTGTCTTGGTTAGAGGAAGCCCTCAACGATCCCAACGACACCTGCCTTGTCGATATGACCGAATTGACCAATTTGTTTGCAAAAGGCGTCGGAAATGTTGTTTGCGAGTGCCCGAAAGAGCATCTGCGCGGCATTCTTTCCATCTTCCGGCAGCGTTTCATTCAAGTTCTCGACGAAGCAAGTCAAGTCAATTGATCTAGCGACGCGACCTGATTAGAACTCGTGGTATCCCAGCACGACCAGCACGCAGGCTCCGCCGTAAATGACGTTGAGCCCCGCTGCTTCAGCTCTCTTGATGGCGGCGCTGCTCTCAGCGCCTGGTTGCATCCAGAGATGCTTCGCGCCGACACGAATGGCGTCATCGACGACCTTTTCAGTCACCGCTGGCGGTGTAATGATGGAAACAGATTCAATCGGTTCGGGCAGATCCAGCAATGAAGGATAAGTGATCAATCCTTCCACTTCGCCTTCATTTGGATTGATAGGAACCGCCTGTCGATTGTTCTGCAAGTAACAACGCAATACCTTGTTGCCGTACTTTTGGCGATTCGAAGATGCTCCTGCTACCGCGAATTTCTTGGCTGCCAGAAATTGATTGATTTTGCTGCCTTCGGCGTCCATAAATTGTCTCCAGATGAAATTTAAGTGTAACCGACCGCTGCTCAAAAGACACGGGCAACGGACGGCATCACTTCCGCGTTTTCAGAAGCAGCGATTTTTTCTTCGACAATACGATGGTGCGGTGAAAGCTTGCATACCGGGTCAGCCTGTTTGGCATCGCCGGTCAGAAGAAAGGCCTGACAGCGGCAGCCGCCCAAGTCCTTCTCCTTGAACTCGCATGTGCGGCAGGGCTCCTCCATCCACTCGAATCCGCGGTAGGCGTTGAAGGCGGGCGAACTTTCCCAGATCCACTGGAGCGTTCTATCTCTGGTCGATGGAAAAGAAAGGGTTTTAATGGCATTGGCCGCCAGACATGGGTATGCCGTTCCGTCTGCTGAAACGACGATATGCTGCGCGGCCCATCCACCCATGCAGGGCTTTGGCGATGCTTCTAAATAGTCGCCGATGACCCAACTTATCTGCATCTTTCCGGTCAATTCTTTCTTTTTTGCTTCATAGATGCTCAGAGCTTCTTGCATCTGCTTTTCTGTGGGCAGAAGGCTCGCCGAATTTGCCAGAGCGAATCCGTAGAATTGTGTATTTGCCAGTTCAAGCCGTTTTATTCCTAGCTGTTCAGCCAGTTCAATCATTTCCTTAATCTCATGAAGATTATGCCTGTGCAGCACTACATTCAGTGCCACCGGTATCTTTGAATTGACAGCTAACTTGACGGCGGCTAGTTTTTGCTCTTGTGCATTCCAGCCCGCGATCAGCTCGGACGTATTGGCGTTTGCTGATTGGAGGCTGATTTGAATGCTCTCGAGCCCGCACTCGATTATTTCTTCGAGAACATCTTTGGTAAGCCCAATTCCGCTGGTGATAAGGTTGCTGTAGATGTCGTTTTTCTTCAATCTCTGAATTATTTGCGGCAATCCGGCATAAGCAAGCGGTTCTCCTCCCGTAAGATTGGCCTGGACTATCGAAAGCCTTGCTGCTTCATCGACTATGGACAGCCATTTTTCAAGAGCCAATTCATTTTCAGCTCTAATCAGTTCGACAGGATTGGAGCAGTAGATGCACTGCAGCGGGCAGCGATGCGTCAACTCCATTGTCAGAGTGAAAGGCCGATTCAGTGCAGGCTTCGACATTTTATTGCTTTACTTGAATCCAGCCGCGTGTCAGTGCATCCATGATGAATTCGGCTAAGTCCCTGTGCAGCGTTTCATCTTCATAACGCGCCGCCAATTCCGAGTAAATCATGGCGATGTTTCGATTACCGTCTACCAATTCCAACACTTCCGTTGCTGAATTGTTCAGTTTTACTATCGCTTCGGGCATGAGCAGAAGCTTGCATTGACGTTCCTCGTCGTATTTCAGCCGTACCCCCGGAGCCAACTCCAGAACAGATTCTTTTACAATGTTCTCCAACCCGTCTGCCATACGCTATCGATCACCATTTTGAATAGCATCAACCATTGACCACAAAACATCGCATTTGAATTCTACGGCTTTAAGCGCCTGTTCTTGCTTCTCGGCAGTGTCCGCGGCAGCCAGAACCAGCGAAAGACCGTGCTCCGCATCTCTTGGCGCCTGGGTCAATCGATTACGGAAATAGGTCAAGCCTTCTTTGTCTATCCATGAGTAGTGACGCTCAATCACTTCAATTCGGTAGCTCACCAAACTTGGTGCAAACACCTCGGTCAGAGATGAAGCAACGGCAAGCCACCATACATTATTGCGGCAATAGTTCACGTAAGCATCGACAGCGAAAATCACTCCCGGCAGAAATAGCTTGCCTTCGAGAAGGTCGTCCTTTCTAATGCCTGCGGCTTCGGCAAATTTCAACCAGGCGAGAATTCCGCCATCATCTTCGGTGCGCCCGTCGTGGTCGACAATTCGCTCTCGCCACTTGATTCGATCGGCTCTTTGCGGCAGTTTTGATAGAACAATACCGTCTTTTACCGGCAAGCATTTTTGATAATAAAAACGATTGGCAATCCAGCGTTGCATTTCTGGCTTGCTGAGGCGACCTTCGTGCATGCGTGCATGAAAAGGATGCTTGTCGTGATATTTCTCCGCTCCTATTTTTTTCAGGCGCGCGACAAACTGCTCTTCTGTAAGAAGCTGGCGATTCGACTGTAGATCAATCACGAATTTTTCCCTGATTTTTGGTCGCCGGTTTTGTCGAATAAGTGGACGCATACGATGCGCCACTACAAACGGACATGCCGTCGACTGCAATTTTGACCCCGGCGTTTTCGACCGCCTGTCTTTGCGACGAATTATCGCGCAAAATCGGGTTGGTGTTGTTGATATGAGTAAGGAGTTTTATCCTGGCATTTATGTTTTCAAGGCGTGACAGAATTCCATCCCTTCCGCTTAGCGGCAAATGTCCCATTTGCTCGGCGCTCGGGGCCTTGACGCCCAGGCACTGCAATTCGTTTGATGTATAAAACGTACCATCTACCAGCACTGCATAGCAGCCGTCCAAGAGCGAAATAAGCTCCTGGCTCCATGCTCCAATCTGTGGGGCGTAGGCGATTGAGTGGCTTCCTTTGCAGGAGCGGCCGGATGATTCGGTGACCGGGCTCTCGAAGCGCAGACCTATGACAGCATCTGTGCCCGCCACTTCATTCGCAGATTGCCCCGCTTCTTGCGCGTATTTCGGCTGCCTGCCGCTCAGCCCTGCAGCTTCTACCCTGAGCGAATTGCCCAAAAGAAAGGATGTGCCAGGCACAATGGTGCGAAAGGTCAGATTTGCGTAGTTTTTCAGAACAGTCTTGAGCGGGAACCGGCTCTCTAATAATTCGAGCACTGAAGGGGTCGCCAAAATCTCAAGCTGTGAGCCTTCGCGTAGATTAATCAAGCCCATTGTGTGGTCGAGTTCGGCATCGGTAAGAATGACAGACTTTATGGGTGTATCGCGCACCTGTCCGTCTTTGGGCGGCTGCAATTCCGAATGGCGCGCCAGCTGGTGTCGCAGATCCACGCCAGGGTTGACTATTGCCCACGCTTGCCTGCCATCCGATTCATATTCAACCGCAAGCGAGTCAGTTGTCCGCGCGCTCTGCGGGTTGTTTCGTGCAAAATTGCAATTCTCGCAGCCGCAATTCCATTGCGGGCAGCCGCCACCGGCGCCTGTTCCCAGGACAATCAGGCGCACGCTTACCTCTTGTGAATATAGGCTGTCACTTCAGCGCCGGCGCTGATTATTTCGTAGCTGGGTTTTTCCCACATAGAGCCTCCAATTAAATTCAATCCGCGCTGATTCACATATGGTTTCATTCAAGATCATGCACGCACCACGGCAAACTAAACTATCATTTGTAGATTAAAGGCTAAATCTATTTAGATTAAAGCCGTGATTGACAAGGGGGCGCCATGAAGGCGAGTGTAGCCAAGAAATCCGATTCGGCCACAGGCGGCAAGCATTTTGACTTGAAAGCCGTGCAAGCGGCGATTAATGAAGAAGATCTGGACGGCTGGCTCTTTTATTTCTTTCATGACAATGACCCTCTTTCGCTGAGCATCCTGCAACTCGAAGGCGGCCACTTCACGCGGCGCTGGTTTTACTTTGTGCCGCGGACTGGTGAGCCCATCAAGATAGTGCATCGCATTGAGATGGATGCCCTTGATTCTCTTCCCGGTGACAAACGCGTTTATCTCGGGTGGAAGCAGTTGGAAAGTGTGCTGAAAGAAACGTTGGCCGGTGTCAAGGAAGTGGCGATGCAATATTCGCCAATGAATCATATTCCCTACGTCTCACGTGTCGACAGCGGCATAGTAGAACTGGTTCGTTCTGCAGGACCGCAAGTTTCTACATCCGCCAATCTGGTGCAAAAGTTCGAGGCTGTCTGGAGCGACGAACAACTGAAAAGTCACGTTACTGCCGCAGAGAACCTCCGCAAGTTTGTTTTTGCTGCATTCCGGTTTGTCAAGGAGCGAATAGATGCAGGTAGAGCAGTCAATGAGTACGAAGTTCAGCAGTATATTTGCCGGCTCTACGAGGAGCATGGGATGGTCACTTCGTCACCGCCTATAGTGGCAGTGAATGAACATAGCGGTTTGCCTCATTATCAACCGAGCAGTGATTCATTCAGTGAAATAAAGAAAGGCGACTTTGTCCTGCTCGATATTTGGGCGAAGTTGAGTGCTCCCCATAATGCCATTTATGCAGACATAACCTGGACGGGTTTTGTTGGAGAGAGCGTGCCACAAAAATACGTGGATATCTTCGAAGTGGTTCGCGGCGCCCGTGATGCGGCGTTAGCCTATGTCTCTGAAAAGGTCGCCGGTAAACATACTGTGCATGGATATCAGGTTGACGACGTCTCGCGCAATTACATAGCTGAGCGAGGATATGGCGACAAATTCGTCCATAGAACCGGACATTCTATCTGTACTGAAGTGCATGCAAATGGTGCCAACATCGACAATCTGGAGACCAAGGACGAGAGGGAGATCATCGCCCATACCGGATTTTCTATCGAACCTGGTGTCTATCTCGAAGAGTTTGGCGTGCGCAGCGAAATCGATGCGTACGTCGGTGATGATGAGGTGCTTGTTTTTGGGCAACCTATACAGACAGAGGTAATCCCGATTCTTTCGCTGGAGTGAGGATTTACTGTGCCGTCCGAATATTGTCTAATGCATGTTGGCGCCTGGGTCACTGACCTGGGTGCCATTTCGTGTCTTGGAGCCGGGTTGGCTGCTCTGGTTTTGACCCTGCTTCCCGGCAAGAAATTGACGGGTAAGTCGGAAGGCGCCGACCCTTCTTCCTTTATCGATCCGGGGGCGGGAGAAACCGCGCGTTATCGTCTCGCCTATAAAGACCTTGTAACCGTGAAGAATTCCGGGCAGGATGTCACACAAGTTTCGGGCAAAGCGCCAGGTGCGCCTGGCGAGAGCGTTGGCGAAGGCACCCGGGCAATGTCTGCCAGTGAGTTAGCCATTACTATGTTTGACCAGGGCGTTCTGGGCATCGGTCTTGGTGAGAGAAGCCTCGAGGCGACCAAGTCTTTTTCGAAGACCAAAGTAGAGAAGACGAAATTAGACTCGAAGACAAAGATCGATACAAAGACCAAGATCGAGAAGAACAAACTCGACACCAAGACAAAATTAGAGCCGAAGCCTAAGGAAGAAAAGCTGAAGCAGGAAAAGAAGACACCTAAGAAAGACCCCAAGAAGGGTGAAGAGAAGAAAGATTTGCAGCTCAATATGGCTGTTCGCAAAATTACCTACGGTTCCAAGAGAACAGATGTGGATGTTGCCAGACCTGCAATCGACGAAAAAAGTGATCAGTCGGCTGAACAAGAATTTCCAGATCCTCTCAAGCCAACGTATTTTTCTGAAGAGATTTTGGGCGCCATGGATCGTCAGCCGCCGAGCTTTCTCAATCAATCTGCCGAGCCGCAGATTCAGCCGCCAGCACCCGGCTTTCCAATGCAGCCCAATCAACCTGAGGCTCCAAACCAGCAACCCTCATCGGGTTTTCCTCTGCCGCCAAGCCAAGCACCAGGTTTTCCAATCGCATCGAATCCTTCGCCAGGTTTTCCGATGCCTGCCAACCAGCCGCCGGCGCCACCACAACCCCAACCCCAACATCTTGCACCAGAGCCCGAAATTCAGCCTGAGGAAATCGATCCCAAAAAGGATCCGAAGAAAGTCGGACGCTCGACATTGATCGAGCCGAGAAGCAATTTGCAGAAAGATAGAGAGCCTCCGCCGCCGGAGTACTTCAAGTGACAGAGACGAAGACTGCAGAGGCAAAAGCACCGGCCAACAAAAAGGTGAAGCCGGAAAGCCAGGGCGTTCGTCCCTGGTCGTTGCGTCTGCTCATAATTTACGCAGGAATTGGCTTTTACGTTCTGTTTGCCTGGTCTCAAGTTGGTCCCAGTATTCTTTCTGCGATTGCCTTCAATCTGGCTGTTCTGGCAATTCTTTCGGCGATTGCAAGTTTTACTCGTACACTTGTTCTGCGCCGCATGCTTTCGCTCTTTCTCTGGGGCGCTTTCATGACCGGCGTTGCTGTGATTGTTTCTCATGGTGTTGTGAATGTTTTTGCATTTGCCGGCCGAGGTGGAACCGAAATTGCCATGGCGGCCATTGAGGAAATTATCAAACTGATACCACTGGTGGTGCTGCTGGTAGTCGGTCGGAAGTTCAGCACCTTTACCATGGGTATGACTGATTTCATTCTTGCCGGTGCTGCTCTGGGTGCGGGTTTTTCATGTTTAGAGTACGCTGCTGCGCACAAATACAGCACTGCGTACGGTCAGCTGGCCTGGTTGCCGACCGCTGAAATCGTTAATGGACGAATGGTTTCCGGCCATTTGATCTGGTCGTCACTGGCTGCAGCCGGAATCGGATTCGGTTTCTTTTTCAAAACTCGTTGGAAGGTAGCCGCAATTGGAGCTGCTGTTGGCCTGGCGGTTTCTATAATCGATCACGCTGCTTACAATTATTCGGTTGTGAGCAATGATTTTATAGCCGGTGCGCTCAACGGTGTAGCGCTCAACGGCTATCTCGCATTCGGACTCTGGGTGGCGTCGATTCTTATCGGGCTGGTTGTTGATGCCCGTGTTTTGCTCAAGGCCGTGCCGCAATATTCTGAATTCAAAGTACCAAAGGGTCTTGAAGGGTTGGATGGATTGATGGCGATGTGGGATTTCGTCATTGACCGCAGGCGTTTGGCATACTCGCTTCATCACTATGAAAATGCGCCGGAAACTCTTAAAAAGGATGCCGCAGTTACCTCTTCCCTGCTAGCTCAAACCCTCATCAACTTTCACATTCCCGAGCGCCGTTTGCGTACGCTTGATGCAATGACTCGTGAAGACCTGACGCTTGTTGCCGGTATTAATGATCTGGGTAGAGACCGTGATCCAGATAGTCTCGACGATATCGATCTGCCGAAACACTACAAGCTCATAGCTCCTCTCAGCCAGGGCGGTATGGGTATTATCTACAGCGGCGAGCATGTCCATACCGGTCAAAAATTGGCGATCAAGCTATTGCATCCGACATTTGCCCGGCAGGAACTTGCAGTCGAGCGCTTCAAACACGAGGCCAAAGCTGTCGGTGCTCTGCAACATCCAAACCTCGTCAGCATCACTGACTTCGGTATAACCGAGCGCAGAAAAATTCCGTATCTCGTTATGGAATTGATTCAAGGGATTAATCTGGAGCAACTGCTCAAAGAGGGCGATGCAATGCCTCCGCAGCGTTTCTTCACTATCTTCGATCAGGTCCTGGATGCCTTGTCTCACGCTCACAAGCGCATGGTTATACACCGCGATATGAAGCCCAGCAATATCTTATTGACGCAGACTGAGGACGGTCGCGACATGATCAAAATCGTCGACTTCGGTATTGCCAAAATCATGAGCGGAGAAGGAGAGGAAGGCGCCAATACACAAGAGTTGACGCGCACCGGCGACCTTATCGGCAGCCCTCTCTATATGAGTCCGGAGCAGGGTTTGGGGACAAAACTAGACGCGCGATCGGATATATACTCGGTAGGATGTGTCATGTACGAGTGCATTGTCGGAGACCCTCCTCTTTTAGGAAATACCGCGGTGCAAACAATCATGATGCATATCAATGAATCGCCGAAGAGTTTGCGTGAAGCCAGACCGGAATTGAATATTCCGGCTGGTATCGATCACTTCATCATGAAGTGCCTGGCGAAAAATCCGGCTCACCGATATCAGACTATGGATGAGATGCGCGAGGCGCTGCACGCCGTCAGAGCGAATCCTTTCGGACCCCAGGGCGGTGGCAGCCATCAGGGGCCGCCGCAGCCTCCCAGACCTCAGAATCCACCATCTCCACCAAATGTGATGGCATAACAAAGTACAATTAATCAGGCGTCCATGTACAACCTTCAAGCAAAGGACAGTTATGACAGTTCGAAATCAGTCAGGAAAATACATGCGCAGCAAGTTCAGCAATTATTCCCGCAACGAGAAAGGTCTTGCCACATGGGTGAAAGTCCTCATCGGTGTGATGATTATCGGTACGATCTCGATTCTCGCTATTGTCGGTGCGAGCGTGTGGTTTGTAGGCTCTGCAGTGAAAGACCTTGCCGATCCGGCCAAAGTCAGAGCCACAACTGACTCGATTGCCAAATTCGAAGATCCACTGCCTCAAGGTTGGAAATTTGGCATGGCGTTGCCATTTGGGCCAATCAGCATTGCCATGCTCACCAATGAGAAGTCAGGATTGAACGTCACCCTTCTGAAGATGCCCAGTGGCGGCAAAGAGATGACTACTGATATGGTCGTCGGCGAGTATTCACAAAAGGGTGTTCCTAACGTCTCCGGTGATAGTTCAAAGCCCACCGCTCCGATTACCGTTCAAAACAAAGGAAAACTGACGGTCGGCGGCGAACCACTGGCTTATGCAGTCGGTGTAAGCGATAGTGGTGGAAAGAAATTTTCGCAGTTCATAGGCTGTGTAATACCGAAGAGTAATTCGTCGGTGATTATCGTGCAGGGGCAATGTCTAAAGTCTGAAGAATATCCGCTTGAAGAGACTAAGGCCTTGCTGAGTGCGATCAAGAGCTTCTGAATAGTCCGAGTACCAGAGGGCATTTGAATGATGGACAAATACTCTTCCCTGCTGGCTCTTTATGCACGTTTTCTTTTGAGCATGTCGATGTTTTGGGCGGCATTTTTCAATGTCGCCGGGTGGAACGATCAGCTGACGATGCTGTTTCCCGTTGCGATGAATCTGTCTGCACCTCTTTTGGCGGCAACGACCGCAGCCGAAATTGTGCTTGGAATATCGATTCTGATTGGATACGCGACAAAATATATGGCGTGGATGAGTATCCTTTACACCCTGGTGATGGCTAGCGTTACGCATCAATTCTGGGGCGTTGAACCCCACCTGCAGGCACGAGAAGCGATGAATTTCTTGCAAGCATTTGGCTCAGCGGGTGGTTTTCTTTTGCTCATTGCCCTTGGACCTGGCCAGTACAGTGTGGATCAATTCTTGAAGGAGCCTGTGATTCCTCCTGCGAAATCGGCTGCGGAAACGAAGTCTTGAATTCCTAAAAGCCCGAAGTCCTAGATATTTGCCGATACTTCTTTGGCAACGAATTCGCCCGCGCGTACGGCGCCGTCGATGTTGCCATTCCAGAGCGGCGACGATTCTGATGTTGCCCAGTGTATGCGGCCGAAGGGCTCTCTAATAGCGTGTCCGCAGGAGGTCATTACTCCGGGGACCAGGTGAGCGACGTGGCAGCCGCGAGTCCATTCATCCTGATACCAATCATGTTCAAAATAGTGAATCGGGCTGGCTGCTTCGCGGCCGAAATGTTTGATTAGCGTCGCCAGCAAATGTTTTTTTCGCCCGTCCTCGTCCATCGAACCTAGAGCCTCTGCTTCTTTTGAAAAAGCAAAAGACATCAACACGCCCACACCTGTGTCTGGAGGTGACGTATCCAGAGTTAGCTGGATATATTCGTCAAGAACGCTCACCTCGCCGCTCAAGCCCGATTCACGCCAGAATGGCCGGTCGTGAACGGTGATGAATTTTATGCATCTGCCCGCCGGCATTTGCTGTAGAAGCTGCATTCGCGTTGTTGGAAGCGGCGGTTCGTACTCCAATTTGCTGGCAAGATTGGGAGGTATAGCGACAATGACGCGTTTTGCCTTGATAATCGCCTTCTGCGAAATGACGGTCGCACCGAAATCGTCTTGCATTATTCGCTTGACGGGAGACGAGAGCAGCAGCCAATTTCTTGGCGTTTCATCTATTTTTGCGCACAACTTGTCGACGACCTTCATCATGCCACCTTTGAGCATATCCTGATCGGCGCCGCCCTCTACCTTCATCTGTAATTCAATGTCATTGCCGGAAGCGGCGATTTGAAAGAGAACATAGAGCAAAGAAATTTCTGAAGGCTCAACGGTGAACAAACTGATAAAGAGCAATCGCAACATGGAAAGCGCGGGTTCATTCAGGTCATGTGCAGGATCATGCAGGAACTGACCAAGTGACATTGAATCCCATTCGCGTGCCATCAGGCTTGTCCACGGGGCTTCGTAAGGAACCTCCAGGGACATTTTTGACAGCATCTGTAATGTCTTCCAAACGCCTTCAAGCGACTGTGAGTCTACATCAGGTGCTTCTTTTCCGTAACGGTAGTATTTGTCTTTGTAGACGAGCTGACTGTCGCCTTTGATTGGTGTTGGAGTAATCTCCAACTCAAGCTCTCTTAGCAGAGAATAAATGCGATCCTGTGTCGGTCCTAGAAACGTTCCACCCAGATCAATTGGTGTGCCGTCATCGAGATACTTAGTCCAGACTTTACCGCCTGTTCGATCACGGGACTCGACTACCATTACCGAGTGACCTTTTTGCGTCAGCCGTAGCGCCGCCGTCAGTCCGGCAAAACCGGCGCCTACGATACAAAAGTCGCACTCTATTTGGTCTTTTGCCAAGTTGATCGAGCCCAATGAGCCGTTTAAGCACCATGACCCATGCAGAATCGGTTCATAGCGCTGTGCCATTTAACCACGCAGATATGACTTGCGGGTTTATTTTTCGCACACAAAAAAGCATCCGCACCTGTTGAAAGGAGCGAATGCTCTGCTGTTTCTCAAGGCCGGTCCGTTAGTCTTCGACGCGTTTTGCCAGAGCTTTTTTGTGGATCTTGTTGCTTATTTTGTTGAGATCCTTTTCGATCTCGGCGATATTCTCATAGCTGAGTTTGCCGCCGTTTTTTGACTTCATGCGACTGACTTTCTGCCAAACATCTCGATTGTCGTCTCGCAGGTCGCGGGCTTCTCTTAATGTCAATTCGCCGGCTCTTTCCATGCGATTGATCTTTGCAGCCAAGATTTCGTGGCGCTGAGTAATGGTGTAACGTCGCGCTTTTGCTTCAGACGGTTGTGATGCAAACTGCAGCACTGACAAGATTGCAATAGCGGTAAATACTTGGCGAATCATATGAATGGAAACCTCCGACACTAGTGGTGCCATGGAGACGTATGCAATTGGCTATGGTTCCCTTGTTTGAGGAACCCGCAAAAGATGTCGCGGCACGGATATCATCAGCTTGCCAGTGAAAGAGAAAGAGGGGTGCCAATCGATCCGCCCGTCGTAATTATTCGGGAGCCGGCTGGAAGCCGGCGCTCCGGCCAATAGTATTTAGGAAGCCGGCTGGAAGCCAATCGATCCGCCCGTCGTAATTATTCGGGAGCCGGCTGGAAGCCGGCGCTCCGGCCAATAGTATTTAGGGAGCCGGCTGGAAGCCGGCGCTCCGGCCATTTTTATTTGGCGGATTCGGCGGGCATGTGGCTTTGGATGTAATCACGCAGAGCGGCGAATTCTCGCTCGATTGAAGTGGCGGTTTCTTCCGCTTCGATCCAGTCATGGCGACATGCTGTTTGCTCGAGGTAGAGGCAAAGTCTCGCCAGATTTTTTGCTCCGATTGATGCGCAGGATGCCTTGATTTCGTGAGCAAGCGCAGCGACCAGCTTGGAGTTTTTTTCCTCCATGTGTTGTTTCACCTTGCTCAACATGTCGTTGGTGTCATTGAGGAACATGTCCATCATGTCGGTGAGCTGCTCAGGCTCGTAGAACTCCTCCAGCTCAGCCATGTCGAGCGGCTCGTTTTTGACGAGAGTAAGTGGGCTCTTCGGTCGCAGGACTTTGCGTCTTTGTTTTTGGGTTTCGCAAACGACCTCGGTTCTAAGCCAGTGATTTACTTTTGCTTTCAAAAGATCAATGTCAATTGGTTTCGACAAATAGTCGTCCATACCTGCAGCAATGCAACGCTCTCTGTCACCTGACATTGCCAGTGCCGTAACTGCGATGATCGGACTGTAAGTATTCGTACGAGCTTCAATTTCTCGAATCGCTACGGTCGCTTCAAAACCGTCCATGATCGGCATATGACAATCCATCAGGATTAGGTCGAATTTGTGATTGGACACGGCTTCGACAGCTTCGCGCCCGTTGCTTGTGATCTTGACCTTCAGTCCCAGGCGCTGCAGCAAAACCGTTGCTACCTTTTGATTTACAAAATTGTCTTCAACAAGGAGCACATGTGGCGGATCGCCTTGATGTGTCAGTGAGTCGCCGGATGCTTGTTTCATTTTTCTACCTGGACCTCATGGGTGTCACTCTTGCGCAAATCCGAGATTTGAACTCCTCAAGGGACGTACTAAGCCTTTCGCGAGGCTGATGTTCTTCGGAACCGCACAGATAAACAAATTATTGCCGAAAAACGTTCCTGTTTGCATCAAAAATTGGTCTATGGAAAGAGATTTTCTAAAACCTTGATATTTACTCCTACTGGTAATGGATAAGGAGACGGAAAAATCCGTCTCCTTGTTGCTTGCTTTTTCCTTAGTTAACACGAATGCCAATACGAGCGCGAGCTCTTTGCGTGCTGGCAATATCGTTGTCGAAAGAACTTTGGATATCGTCTAATTTCTCCGACAGATATTTCCGCTTGCTGTCGCTCAGCATGCCGTCTTTTGTATACTTCACCTGGCGAGTAGACACTTCATTGAGGCGCTCTTTCAAGCGTGCCACATTTCGATTGGTCAAACGTCCTGCTTTGTATTCGTCGTCAATTTTTGTTGTCATCAATGCGATTCGTGCGCTGATATCGTCAGTGGCTACAACGACAGGCGCTGCCGCTACCACGCGTCCCGGAGTGATGACTGCAGTAGCTGGGGCGACAACGGTGCCTGACGGAACAACAACGGTCCGATCGACAACTGCGGTGGAAACTGGTGCTACCACTGTCCCGCCCGTCGTTACGTATGTCGTTCCGACCAATCTTCTAAAAGCAATTGTCGGTACATAGCCTGACAGTGTCGCATGCAAATCATTGAGTCTTGCCGCCAAGGAAAGCGCTTCCTCATAAGTAATGGCGCGACCACCGGCTCTATAAGATTCTTCTTGCGCGGTGATGGTGGCCAGATCGGAACGCAAATGCATTGCTTGATCTGCGTTTATTTTTCCAAGCGAAAGCGATTCATTGATATAGCGCTCCAGATCAGCCCTGCGCGCATCGATCAGACCAACATAAGAATCAAATGCCGGTGCTGTAGTCAGCGCTACCAGATGACCGGAAGTGTCGAAACTTGCCAGAACCCTGTTATTTGATCTGTCAAGAATTACCCAGCCCGGGCTGAGCGAGCCTGACACGTATCCTCTTATAGGATCGTAGGGACCTTTGATTGCACCCGTAAGTGGATCGACTACGACATAATCGCCCGATCCACGCAGGACAAATTCTGTTGCAGCTGTTGTTGTGACTGGCTGTGTGATCGTTGTTGTGCGGATTACTGTTTCGCAATCGGCGAATGCAGGCACAACAGCGCAGCCCAAAATGCTTACTGAAAATGCAGCTAGTAGTACTTTTGCGTTCATCTCTCGTCTCCTTATTAACCTTCGGGCTGCTTCCGGATTTGCCGGCTCAAAAGAACTCCGGGAAATTTAGCCACTGGTGAGACTGAGGAATGAGCATTCGGTTCCTGAATGTTTGATAGAAATCATCGTATAAATTGATTTCTGTTCGATGAAATCTGCGTATCCTTGAACCAGTGAGGTTAGCCGCGCTTTGTGCTCGCTCCTGCGACCGTGCCAGTATTTTCTCTTACCGTGACAGTTTCTTTCCTTATATATGGAGAATTCTGTCTCGTGTTCTGCCTGATAACTCCCAAAAACGTAGGTTCTTGACGACCTTGACACTATGACAGTAATCTGAGAGAATACTGTCATGGTTGTACAAGGACACGACGCATTCACCCTGGAAGAGCTTCTTACGGAAGTCGGAAAGCTCGTGACGTCTCTGGGTCTATTGGGTGTTCAGAGGGACAACCGTGTATCGGACTTACCGGATGTGAGGACAGTCCGTTACTACACCAGTCTCGGCTTATTAGATCGCCCTCAAATAGTTGGGAGGCAGGGCATCTATGGACGCAGGCACATTCTGCAATTACTGGCTATCAAAGCTCTGCAGACCCTGCAACTGCCGCTCCAGGAAATCCAGAACAAGCTTTTCGGGCTTAGTGACGCAGAACTCGAAGGTTTGACCGCCGCAATCTCCGGCCAGAGAAAGACAGCAATGAGGGACGAAGTTCAAGTTCGTCCTGTACTCTGGAGAGAGATAGTTGTAGCGCCTGGACTGAAGCTGATGGTCGAAGACGGGTGGTCACCGGAATCCGATACGGACTCACTTTTGAACACGATGCGCGCTGCTTTGCATTTGATAATCAAAGATCAGCGCGGGCCTGAACACGATGGAGGTTAAGGTAATGCCGTCAGATCCAGCAGCTAGAACAATTCCGCTCTTCGACCCCGCCTCAGAATTCGCGAAGCGAGCTCTAGGCATGCTGATTGCCGAATTAGGAGGCGTCAAAAAGGAGATGCCGCTGGCAGCGGTCGATATTCAGGCGAAAGTCGCCGACCGTATAAGTGATGTCAAAGTCAGTCAGAAATTCCGCAATACCTTCACTGACCATTTAGAAGCGGTTTATATTTTTCCGCTCGCACACTCTGCAGTGGTCACTTCTTTTGAGATGCGCGTTGGAAGCCGCGTTGTAAAAGGTGAAGTGAAAGAGCGCAAGCAAGCCCGTCAAGATTATCAAGCCGCGATTCAGCAAGGAAAACGCTCCGCCCTGATGGAACAAGAGCGCGACGATGTTTTCACAATGCAGGTCGGCAACATTGCTCCAGGTGAAGAAGTCAGCGTAGTGATCACTTACTCTGAACGTTTGCCGTTCTTCGAAGATGGTTCTTGTGAAATTCGTCTACCTCTCGTTGTTGCTCCTCGTTATATATCAGGCAATGCGTTGAACCGCGATTCAGTCGGAATGGGAACCGTTAACGATACCGATCAGGTACCGGACGCCTCTCGCATCACTCCTCCCCGTCTGGTCGATGGAGCAAAAGACAATGTCCAGCTCTCGATTTCTGTTGAGCTCCTGCAATCAGCGGACGGCTCATTCAATGTGAAAGACTTGAGTTCTTCTCAGCATGTTGTCGGCACATCTTTGGAAGACGGCAGTATCAAAGTCGAGCTGTCCAAAGAAGATGAGCTTATGAACAGAGACTTCATTCTGAAGTGGGTCGCTGCAGAGAAGAATTTGAAGCCCAATCTTGTCACGTATTCCGATAAAAATGGCAATACTTACTGCATGCTGACAGTAATGTCTCCGAAGCAAGAAAAATTTCTCGGAGTTCCCAGAGATGTAATCTTCATTGTCGACCGCTCGGGTTCTATGGGCGGACCGAAAATGGCATCAGCAGCCAAATCATGTTCGATACTTCTAGATACTTTAGGACCGCAAGATCGTTTTGCAATTTGTGCATTTGACGACATAAACGAATGGATGCAGCCGCATGCAGAATGGACAAGCAGTGTTTCCGGCAAATTTGTCGGAGCCGACGAGTCAGGTATTGAGAGTGGCAAAGCTTATTTGCGCACTGTCACCGCTCGCGGAGGCACTGAATTGGAACCGGCTCTGGCTGAAGCGCTTGGCGAATTTAGAAATGGAAAGAGAGCGGATGCATCCGGAATCATTGTCATCCTGACCGACGGGCAGGTGGGCAACGAATCTTTTGTCTACAAGCGATTGCAAGAAGATCTTGGTGATGCGCGGGTGTTCACCGTCGGGATCGACACGGCAGTCAATGGCGGCATATTGACTCGCATGGCCACTCTCGGCGGGGGAACATCCGCGCTGGTGACACCGGGAGCAAAACTTGAAAAGGCCCTCGGACAGATAGGGCGTGAGATCGGCGTACCTGTTCTGACGGCACTGAAAATTGAGGCGGTATCTGGAACCATCGATAGCGACACCCTGACTCCAGCTAACCTTCCTGATCTTTTCAGAGGACGCGCTACAACAATTTTCTTCAAGATGTCTCAAGACACAAGTGGAAAAGGCCGAAAGAAAATTCGCATCAAAGGCGTGCGCGCGGATGGAAATTCTTACCTTGAGGAAGTAACTGAAAAACGCGTAAGTTTGCCAGCCATCGCTTCTCTTTATGCGAAATCTTTGATTCGTGATCTAGAAGATGCGCTGAGAGAAGAAGTGCGCGATCAACATAGTCTTTCCCGCCGGATGATCGAAGTTTCGCTTGCCCATTCAGTTCTTTGCCGATTTACAGCTTTTGTTGCAGTGGATTCGGAGGTCACTAATAAGGACGGCAATCTGCGCACTGTTGTCCAAGCTGTACATCAACCGGCAGAATGGGGAGCAATTGGCAGCGCCACTCAGAACCTTTCGGCCGGCATGACTGGCGGTAAGCAGCTCGCTAGTCTTTTTGGTGCAAGTGGTGGCTCTTATGGCAGCGCTCCGCCGCATGCAGGCGCGGCTCGTGGTGCGGTACCGCAGTCCAACCAGGCTCCGGGCCAAGCAGCTTGGGGAGCCGGGAGCTCTTGGGGCGCACCTGCGGACCTGGATGATGGCGTTATGACCGGCAGTTGGGCTCCATTTGCTAGTGGCCCCGGTTCAACTGGCGTTACGCCGCCTCCAGGCGGTGGATGGGGAACGCCGATTCGAAGCAGATTGGCTAAGAGCTCAAGCCCCGAACCTCAGCTAAATGCAGAACTAGCCGCGGCGCTCAACAGCCTGATCCTGGCAGTTGGTAGTCTGGTCAGCCAGTTTGCTTCAGGTCAGCCCTCTGACTGGAATCAACTTGAAAATGCCAGAGCGTTGTCTCTGAAGCACTTGCAGGCATCTCGATTTGCCGCCAGTGCGCCAAGACTTCAGCAGTTCCTTCGCACTGAAGCCGTCGAATGTGTTGCGGCAATGAAGGCCGGCGGTCTGACTGCGGAAATCGTAGACAGAGTCAAGCGGGGGCTAGTAGCCGTCGAAAGCGAAATCGAAGCTATTAGCGCCGGCAAAGAACCTGTTGCACCGGTTGGAAATTTCTGGGAGAACACAATCTAACATTCTCAAAATTATCATCGTTGTGCGTAATTAAGGAAGAAGCTGGAGTCCTCCAGCTTCTTTTCTCTTGTTAAAAGTTTTACTTCACGCCTCCGGCTTGCTGCGCATGACGCTTCTGTCGAGCATTGGCAATCCTTGCTGTTGGCGATAAATCATGAACCAGCTAGGCACTTTTGGATCTGCGCCCATAAGAATTTCAATGCATCTCATTCCTTGTGCCGGATTGAATTTACCGATTCCTCCTGGATAATCTTCCAATGCTCTAATGAAGTCTTGATTAGCTCTGGCTGCTTGTTCTTGAAGAGACTCGCCGACATGAATGGTTTCTGTAGTGACACCGAATCTGGTGCTCTTGAATTCAAGCTCGACAGGTCGTCCGTTTTCATCGCGGGAAATTGTCAGATATGGTGCTTTGGAAAAAGGTTCACTTCCATCTTCCGCTAGTCTCTTCAATACCTGCTCTCTGAACTGAGGAGGTTCTTTCATGAGCTTTTCCAGCTGCACTCTAACATCCAGTTTTGACTGTTCGTCTTGCTCCAGGCTTCGCAGAATCAGGTCTTCTATATTTTTGGCGGGAATTTCCGGATGTCTTAAGCGATCGGCTTCTGCAAGCGCTCTGTCTGCGCGAGTTGCCTTCTCAATCTTGCGAAACTCTTTCCAGGTTTCATCGCCGTCAAATTCAACTTTAGGCAGATGTTTTGTAGCATCGCTCTGAATTGTTGCTGGGCAGTAGTCCCTGGAGGAGTTTCCGCTTCCTTTGCTTATGATATGCCAGCCGGAGCCTTCATTATGAATAGAGAGGTCGGGAATATTGTCTGCTGGATTCTGAATCTTATTAAGCTGCTTATATGCAGCCATCTGTCTATCTCTAGACCAGCTTTGAAAGATACAGTCTGCGTTCAGTCCTTTGGTTCCGGCGTCGAGCAAACGTTGTGCATCTTCAAGCGGTTGCTGCGAAGAATCAACTGGCATAGTCAACTCCATTAGTAAATATATGGGAGGAGGGAAGTGTCCGGTGTGGCGCTAAGCTAGGCTCAGCTAGACATGCTGAAGCTTATGCGGTGCCCGTGAATTAATCGTGTCAAGTCTGTGATTTTTTCGTGGAATGCTCCTAGACGCAAAATATTTGCGCAATTCCACATTTTTTCCACGAGTTAAATGGACAATCATATTCTCACCGGGAACAATAGCGACTGAAAATTGTCTTTGCATTCAGCAAACGAAAAGCGCAACCCATAGAGCCTGGTGAGATTGAATTCTCCCCCCGCATACTCTCTAGGATTGCCTAAACATGTTCGTAAAATTTTGGAATCCCGTAATCAGGTAGATAGGTGAACCCAATGTTTTCAGAGAAAGAGAACGAGTTTGAAGTTACCAGCGAGACGGTCATAAATCTGACGTCACAGGTCACAGAAAATGAGTTGGAACAACTCCTCTCCAATAAGATTGATAGTGCCGCTGAGTCATGCCCCGGCGGCGTTTGCCAGCTCAACTGGCGCCCGGCTCGTCGAAACCAGGCTGCTTAAGTCATTGTTCCAGGGCTTGAGGTGTTCTCGCCCCGAAGTTTTTAGACTGTCACATTCGTGCTACGTTCGACGGATAGGATGCTTGCAGTAGAAGTTCCGCACCAGCTGGTTTTCTACTTAAATGTTCCAGACTTCAGCCGCCGTGGAGAATTGCGGGCCGAATTATACGCTTGTCACTGTTTAGTATTTTTGGCTGCGTATTTTATCTTCATGCCACAACTTTTCCACACTTGCTGAATAAACTGCTGGAACCCGCAGGAAACTCCTGTCCATCCCTTTCGCTTCTAAAAACTTACTACTGTGAACATACTTACTAAGAAAACCGCGTATGGCCGGTATGCGGCCCTGGTTGAACTAGCTACCGGAACTCAAACTAGCCTGCTTCTCGATGAGATGCGCATCGGGCGGTCTCGCGAGAATGACATTGTCCTGCATGGAGACTTGACTGCTTCACGCCGGCAAGCACGCATAACCAGAGTCGGAGATTGCTATTTCCTGGAGGACATGGCCAGCCGAAACGGTACACTTCTCAACGGAAAGCAGATTCATGGGCGGGCGCTGCTCAACCATGATGATGTCATCAATGTTGGAAGACGTGTCTATTTGTTTACTATGGTCGAGCCGGTCACTGAAGAGGCTCCAACAGTAAATCTGGACCAGGGCCCGATGGTGTCAATTTTGCACTCAGCGCAGCGCATGGTCACGCAGATGCTCAGCAGGTTCATCGGCAACAATGCCGCCGCAGATCCTCTCTCCTGGTCGCAGTACCATGCTCAAACCGTGGCGCCGAAAGGCACTAATCGCTTCGCTCAGGGGCAGCTTTTCGCGTCGGCTCTAAAGCAGTATCAGAAGAGAAAGCAGATGCCCACTATTTCTGATCCGCGCCTGCATGTGCATCGCTAGGCTCTTTTTCGCCTTCTTTTTTGGGCGCGTCGTTTTTTGCGGGCGGTAAGTCAACGGCCCTGCATACGAAGGACAGGTTGCGACCCGAGCCGGTGCTGATCATGATCGCTTCTATAAGCGGTGGGTTTACAGTCTTGCTGCCCAACCATTCGACGACGAAGCTGGCGCCTGAACCACCTGAAGTATCGTCCAACCTAACGACGAAATCAGCTGTTGCCATCGGTTCGAGCAAAACCGGCTTGGGAACATACTCTCGGATTAACTTGCCGGTATTTGATTGGTAACGCACCGATGAAATAACAATCGGCTTGCCTTCGTCGGTGTTGCGAACACTGAGGGTTTCCGCCAGATTGAGCACTCGGTCTCTGTTTTCCGTGTAGATATGGGAATAGACAGGCACGTAGGCGCGCGAACGGCTCGGATAGTCTTTCAGGGCACTCGATTCGACCGGCTTCAGGTGCTTCTGCCAGCTTTCAGGGCTTTCCGCATCAGCGCCAATATTCGGACCTTCATGGTTGCAACCTTGGAGAAGCAGCAGGGATGCGGCTAGAAGAGTGGCAAGACTGTTTGCAGGTAACTGATGAGAGAGACGCATTGACTTATCCTTGCGGTTTGCAGCTTCTATTGTAGTGCCGTTGCGTGTCTCTAGGAACTATGGCAGCCTGTTGGCGTCCAATAGTCAAGTGATGATGTTGTAAAACTAATCAGGGCTGGACGTCCTTTGTTGCTTAATCGCTACAAAGACTTCCGGAAAAAGAACGCCACATACCCTTAATTTTCAGTACCTGACCGTAATTTTATAGTTCGACAGCAAACCGTATTCTTGAAAACCGGTCCTGCACGTATAATAGGAGTACCTCAGATAGCTTCTATATTATTATTGAAGTCCGGCATCATCGTATCTCAAACGTCCTCAGGAGCATTTTAGGGTGTCAAAAAACATATCGTTTTCGTGGTTAGCACGTTGCCGCTGGAACGTCCTCGACATGATCAATGTGATTGGACGTGGCTCAGTTCCAACTTACATGTTTTACGAAATTGATATGACGTGGGCTGAACAGCTGCGTCTTCAGCTTAAGGAGAAGGGCGTCAAAGTGACCGCCACCGCTATTCTTTTGAAGGCGATCGGCATAGCACAGCGCTTGCATCCAGCCAGCCGTACGGCTATTTTGCCGTGGGGGCGCACCGTCACCTTTAATGACATCGTTGCCGGTTTCACCGTCGAGCGCTATATAGGACAACAGCCGGCTGTTTTCTTCGGCGCCATCGAGTCACCTGACTCCAAACCACTGGTGCAGGTAGCCGAAGAGTTGCGCGCTTATGGTGAAGACGATATTTCGAGTGTTCCTCAATTGGATATCGAGGACCGTTTCAACAACATGCCGTGGCTGTTCCGCCGTTTCATTCTCTGGCTGGGCATGCGCTTTCCAAAAGTCCGCCTGAGATATATGGGCGCAACCTTCGGCCTCTCGTCTCTGGGCAAATTTGGCTGCCGCGGCTTGATTCCGCCTTGCGTAAGTACGTCCACCTTCGGTGTCGGCACGATCGAGCCACGTGCCGTAGTGCGTGAAGGCGCTATTGTGGTCAGACCGATGATGACTTTGATCCTCAACTTCGACCATCGCTTGATTGATGGAGCTCCGGCGGCTCGATTCATGCAAGATGTTCAGAAGCTGCTTGAAGGCGAATTGCAGCAGCATATCGAAGAAGAATTGCGCTTGCTCGACTCGCCATCCAAGTCGATGGTAACGTCGCCAGCCTAGTTAATCGGCAGGTTTGAACTTCAGTTTTTCGTCGCGTCCGTTTCCGGAGCCGGCGAACCAATCACTTTGCCTTCGACCATAAGATTTTCCGGACCAACGAGCTTGAGTATTTCCGGCAATACTTTTTCAGTTGCAGCAATACCGGCTGCAACAGCCGATTTTGCATCTTTGCGCTTGGTCGAGACCATGCGTATGCCGTTCACGTCCGGATGAATCACGACGTTTGCCTGCTTCAGTGATTCTTGATCAACCTTTGCCAGGTGCAAACAGATGATGCGGTGCGCCACACTGCCCAATTTTTCGAATTCTTCCATCGGCAATTCGTCTATTCGCTCATCGATGTCTACTGCGATGACGATGTCCGCACCCATATCGCGCACTTGCTGGGTCGGCAAATTGACCAGTACCCCACCGTCTACGAAGAGTTTGTCGTCGATTCGTACCGGACGCCTCAACATAGGCAAAGCACAACTTGCCTGAAGTGCTCTGCCGAAATTGCCCTTGGATAGTGCATAGGGCTTGCCATCAATGAGATTGAGTGCAACGGCGCAAAAGGGAATTTTGAAAGATTCGATGTTTTTGTCAGCGCAAGGAATGGTTTTGTCCAGAAACTTTCGGAATATATTGCCTCTGTAGAGCCCATCGTATTGTTTCGAACCCACCGCTTTCAGAGAGAGAAAAGCCGGTGCTACAGCCAGTCTTACCCCAATGGGTGCCGTCATGAAATGCTTCATGAGCATGCCGCGAGTGAATTTTTCTTCCATCTCGCATATCGGCACTCCGGCTGCATAGAGTCCGCCCACTACAGAACCCATACTTGTCCCGGCTATGTAGTCTACGCGCACTCCTTCGCGCTCCAGCACTTCGAGAACACCAATGTGCGCAGCTCCGCGCATGCCACCACCGCCGAGGGCAAGTCCCACTTTTGGACGGTGTTTTTGCGAAAGAGTCTGATCCGTTATGAGAGGCTTTGCCTCTTCAACAGAGACGGATGGCTCGCTTTTGGGAGCGGAGTTGGCTGAATTCAGCGGCGTTTGTGCAAAAGCCGGAGTTATACCCAGAGCAAAAGTACAAATCAGCGCGCCTAAAAACACTGCTTTCAGGCAGGGCTTGGATTTGTCGTCTGTTGCTCTTTTTCCTATGTCCAGCTCCATTGCATGCGAATCGGGATTGTCCAGCCTAGTTTGGCGATTGCCTCGTCTACCGTCAAAGTCGTTTTTACGCACATCTTGAGCAATTCAATTGCTTGATCCGAAGACACCAAACCCTCCTTGTAGAGTGATTGGGTGCGCAGAACGCTATACAGCATTTGATCATTGATTATATTGGCGTCAAGCAGCTTTTTGCCAACCCGGACAGGCTTTTCGCCCTCCGATGCGATTTTCTCGATAATCGAGCGGTCGGCTACTTTTGCCGCCACAAGCAGATCTCCGAACCGCATCAATTCCGCCTGCATCTGAGGGGGCGGGTTGAGTTCGGCCATTGCCTGATAAACGCCGATGTTCTTGATTTTGCAATTGCGCAGTGCTTCAGCCGCCTGGTACGGTTTGAGATAACTCTGCACAAGATCGAGCATGGTCATTGCCGATTCGAGCAAAGAGTGGGTTACCAAACCATTGTCCAGAAGCAACTTATGCAGCGGAACTTCTAGAAGCACTTCGTGCTCCAGCAGATCCATCAGGTCGGACTCAGAGACCACCATGGACATCGCCAGTAGCTCCGGAAGTCTTAAGCTTGCTCCGGAGCAGTCTTTGTAGATACCCTGCTCGAACATGATCTGCCATATGGACTGGCGCTTGTCGCAAGCGATTCGCAACGCCCGGATGGCGTCGTCGCGAGCAATTTTTTCTTCCCTCACCAGTTTCAAAAGGGTTATGGACTCCAGCACCACTCGCCTGCTCTGGTAGCGCATGAAGACAATAGAGCGGGTAAGAGGCATGCCCGTTTCATTCGCCTTCTTGATAGCACTGTCAAGCTGGTCCATGGTCAACGCCGTGGCGTCAATCATGAGTTCTGTCAGCGCATTGGTCTCGACTTTCGGCGGCGGCGGCCTGTCGAGGACTATGCCCATCATGTTGAGCGCTTCCAAAATCGAGAATTCATTCTGCCTGGCACAAATGACCGCCGCTACAGCTGTATCGACGTTTATCTTTTCAGCTTTGACGAGTTCGTGAGCATCCATTGCAAATCTAAGTGTCTGCTCAGTTGAGTGACGCAGAATCAGAATTGCCTGGCTCAGGGACATGCCCAGCTTCTTGGCTGTAGCTTGCGCCTCCTGAGCTTCTTCCGGACCAACAATTTTGGCCGATACTACTATCTGGTAAAAAGGGTCGACATGAGCCGTTCGTTCGTGCATGTTTCACCGTCGCCTTTACTAAGGTCAGGCTGGGTTGGGGGTAGTAATTGGTCGCCGTAAAAAGAGAATCCATGTATGTTATTCCACCGAAAAGCGTCTAATCTACGCCGTACAGACGATCGGCAAGATTTAACGAACGCCTGTTCGCGTCTTATAAACTCAGTCTTTGCTATCCTTCGGACCGGAATGTCTATCTCTGTCAGCGTTTTGAGATGTTTTGCTATCCACAGTCGTCGTAAACCCGGCAGTGAAATTCCCGGGAAAATAGGTCGTCAATTACGTCTGCTGCGTGTGACACGTTCCAGACAAGTGTATTCAGCTCCTCTGGATCAAGCCCGGCAATGGGTCTCTGGGAGGTGACAAGAATGATTTCTTCGTGAGAGCTCAGGGAACAGCAGCTCAGTTCCTGGTTGAGTTCGAGGCAGCGCTGGAAAAATCTCTCTCTGTCTGTATCGGGAAAGTGGACTATAGGACTTGTTACGCGCAGTACAACACCGCCGGACTTGTCCTCTTGCAGGAAGATGTAAACCTTGGCAGAGCCTTCTTTCAGCCACCATCCACAGCTGTCGGAGTCACCCTCCAGTGCATGCCCGTCCATGTCGAGCTTGCGGCGTTTGAAATAGTCGGAAAGCATTAAAACGACACTCTCGACAGTTCCTTTTGGTGGTTTTTTCGTGCCGAAAAGACCCATAATTGACCTCTTGAATCTAAGCTGGGCGTCTAGAGCGCATATTTTAGCCGAAGCGAATTCATAATTCAGTTTGCCAAAATAGTTAGAATTTGCTTCTGACATACCCGAATAAGCAAAGTAGGTTAGATGTGAAACGCGCTTTTTATCGAAGTGTTTGCGCGTACATCACCTGTACATTGCTTGTTTCATGCAGTGCTATTGAAAAAGAGTTGCCTGTCGTTTCTCATTTGGCTGAGCCAGACCTTATCGGCTGGGACAGCCCAAAGGTTGCTACCGACTCTACGATTGTTGCCTACGCTGGCAAACCTTTCGCTCGAGTATCCTCCAGAGACTTTGAATCTGAGGATGCCGTCAAGGCATACATCGCATGGAAGGGCGGTAAAGTTCCATTCTTGCCTGTAAAAACAGCGGTCGAGGAGCGCATGGTCGAAGATTGGCGAGCCATAAAAATCTCCGCTGCCGAAACCTTCATTGCCGGTGGTGCCTTCTTGAAGCCGGCTGGCGTCATCGATCAATCCTGGATTCTGGAGCCGAAAAACGCGCGAATAAAGGATGGACCTCAGCTTTTGCGAGCGCGAAAATCTTGCTCTCTTACGATGCTATCCAACGGAAAAGTGTTGATCAGCGGAGGACTCGATGGCAGTGGCAATCCGATCGATGAGTGTGAATGCTTCGATCCTAAAACCCAGACTGTGTCAAAGTTTCCAGCGCTCTGTCTGCCCCGGGCGGGACATCGAATTATTGAGCTAAAGGACGGAAAGTTGATTGTGGTGGGCGGCAAAACATTGCCGCAATTTGCTGACTCCGACGGTGGATTGACCAGCATAATCGAGGAATGGAGTTTTCCGAAGGACCGATTTGAAACTGTTGGAAGGGCTAAGAAAGCCAGATTGGAACCGCAACTTTCATTGCTAGATAAGACAAAGGTTCTTATCGCGAAAGGGCATATTTTTTCTGGTGCGACGGAAACCAACGAATCTCCGCCGGCAGAAATTTATGATGCAACGGAGATGGCACCTGAAAATGCTAAATGAAATAGCCAAGGTGACGGGTGAACGGATGAAAGAATTAACCGTTGCTCTTTCCCTCCTCTTCCTGCTGCTGAATCCGGCTTTTGCATCTCAAGATTCGAGCTTGGCTATTTCCAAAAACAATGAGGGCGTAAAGTGCCTAAATCGTGGAGACTATAGAGGCGCGATCAAAAAATTTGACGAATCAATTGAGATTGAGCCAAGATATGGGCTGGCAATTGAGAATCGAGCAATTGCGTGGAAGCATTTGAAACACTACAAGAAAGCACTGAATGACTACGATTTGCTGGTCAAACTTCGTCTGGAAAATGCCTGGACTTTTTCGTCCCGCGCGGATATTTATGCGAAGCTGAAAGATTACAAAAGTGCTTTATCTGACTATGATCGCGCCATAGATGCTAATCAAAGCGCAAGAAGTCTTTTGTTAAGGAAGCGTGCCAAAATAAAGCTCAAGCTCCGTGACAAGATTGGAGCTAAGGAAGACCTGGAAAGGGCTGCCGGCATAGACAAATTGAATTCAGAATAGCTTCGATTTTCATTCTTTTTTGATTGCCAGAAACACCTTGGCGCCCTATTTCGATGCCACTGCTAGATCTTGCTCTGTAATCGGGATGACACCTTCGCGGTGATATTGCAAGGTTCCAGCAAGCACAGCCGCACTCGCCGCCGTTTGAATGTCCTTGCCTCGATATATTGATGCGCAGATTGCCGCTAAAGATTGTTCACCACAGCCAGTGGCATCACCGGCGCCGCTCTTTGCCATAGATGGGCATGCGATCACGTTTTCACCATCCCGGGATGCCAGAACAGCGCCGTCTTTTCCTCTGGTGAGCAGGACGTATTGCGGGCCCATTGCCACAAGCTTTCTGGCTGCTTCCAGAGCACTGGCGTCGTCTTTGACTGTGATGCCGGTGATTTTTCCGGCTTCTTCACAGTTGGGCTTGAGCAGGAAGACATCACTGTTGACCAACGACGCTACATCGGCTTCCGCTCTGGCTCCGCCCGGGTCCATCATGACTTTTATGTTGTGCTCGCGGGCCTTCTGAATGGCGAAAATTGCCGTGCCGAAAGGAATCTCCATGGAGATTATCAGCATTCCTCTATTGCGTGCAACGGCGCGAAACAAGTGGTCTGACTGCAGTAAATCGTCCGGAGAAAGCTCGGAATTGACGCCTTCCACGACGTAAGTATGCTTTTTACCTTCGTCATCCATTGCAATCAGGGTGATTCCTGGCCAGCCCGTTTCTTTGTCGAAGCGCACGAAGCGAATGCCGGAGCAGTCGACGCCTGCTTCGATCAGAGCATCCACAGGTGGTCTCCATAAGCCAAATGGGTCCTGGGTCGTCCGCCCGACCATCGCTACTTTGCCCTGTCCAAGAAGGGCTGCCAGCATCTGCCCCACATACCTGGATTTGCCGCCTGGACAAACCCTTAACTTGGTTCCGTAACCGATTTCGTCTTGTTTGACCAGGGTGGGGAAACCGAAGCCGACAATATCGGTATTAAAAGAACCTATTACTAAGACTGACAGAGTGTCAAAGCTCACCGTTTGGTACCTATCGATAGCTAAGCTTTATGAGTTACCGGGCACGCCGAAGTGAAGAATTATACCTGGATAGACTGCAAAAAACGGAACATTTCAAGGGCTGTTGTGTCTAATGATTTGTACGGGGGGAACCGTTTGGTGAAGCCCGGTGGGGCAGAAAAGTTTTCACACGAATTTCATTCGTGTGCTGGAAACTGCAAGTGGGGAACTTATTTCGAACTCTGCAACAGAGGTTGTAGGCGGGCTTCAGCACGCCCTCATTCATGTGGCGGACGCTTCAGAATAAGGTGGAGGGTAGTCCGATGTTTAGCGCATGGAGATATGAAGACGGGCTTGACGAGTGGATGGAGCGTAAGCTGGGACCACGCTTGTCCCGTATCGCACGTCCTTTGGTAGTCATGGCTTTGGATATTATTTCTGCGCCAATCGAACTGACGCAGAGGTTGTTTTATCGCCCTAACGCGAAGAAAGACCAGATCGTTGTTGAGGATTTGCATGCCAAGTCCAGGGATCTTTTGAACAAGACCTATCTGGATGCTTGCACTCAAACATTCTACGCGGAGAAAAAATTCGGTCCTCAGGCAAGTCCGAATCGTACTTATGAGAATTTGGCAGCATGCTCGTCAGGCACGTTTAAGACTATCGGTCACTATAGTACGGATGTCGACTCGGCTACAAGCGTGCCAATCGCTCCGGTCATTTCCGAGCACCACGCGCCTAACAGTATCAGTATCGCGCGAATGTCTGATTCTCAGATCATTTCGGGACGACCGCGACACCTTCTGGTGCGCCCGTTCAAGGGTGAGTATGCAGCCAATGAATTTAACGCCACTGCTTCCGGTACGTTTCTTCCGCTTGCCGGCTTCCACAAGTGGCAGCAAGAGAATTCGCCCAATAAGCCGCAAAATAAAGCGTCCAGATCGGGCAATTTTCCTTCTCTCGAACCGGATAAAAACCCTCATGGGCTCAGGCAGTTCATGAGCACCGATGGCGAGAGAAGAGCGTAATCGCCCATTCTAGAGACTGCAACGACAGTGATCCGGTTCGTTACGGTCTCAATCGAAGATGATCGCGAAGCCTCCGGCTAGCCTATAATCGGCTGACCGGAGGATTTGCTATGGACATACTTCGTCAGCGTATTTTGAACGACGGGAAGCACCTGGGCAAAGGTATTCTCAAGGTCGATTCGTTTATGAATCACCAGATTGACCCGCTACTGATGCAAGCCGTAGGCGAGGAGTTTGCTGCCAAGTTCAAACAGTTCAACCCGACCAGGGTTTTGACCGCCGAAACCAGCGGTATAGCTCCGGCACTTGCCACAGCGATGGCTCTTCGAGTGCCTCTGGTTTTTGCCAGAAAGCACAAACCCGTGACCATGGCTGCAGAGCCTTACGTTGAATCGGCGCCTTCGCACACTAAAGGTGGTGTCGTCGATTTGATCGTTTCTTCCGAGTATCTAGAAGCGGCCGATCGAATACTGATAATCGATGACTTCCTGGCCAGCGCCAAGACTCTAGTCGCCTTGGCCAACCTGGTGAAGG
>CAZBOX010000012.1:0-2494 GCA_964493595.1 uncultured Candidatus Obscuribacterales bacterium
GGCAGAGGAATGCTGTTAGCAGGATAAGGTAACCACGGATAGAAATGGGTGAAGGTGAAGTAGGGAACACTAAACATATTGGCTAAAAACTTCGAGTTCCAGACTACGGGCGTTGCTTCGACATTGCCTACAGTGATCACAGGAATAATCGGCGAGCCCGTCTCAATGGCCGCTCTTACGCAGCCGCTCCTGCATTCGCCCATCTTGTATTTGTTTGACAGAGGCTGGCCCATACTCCTTTCTCCAGCCGGATAGATGCCGCACAATTCGCCTTGATGCAGGAGTTTAATTGCATTGATGTAATTGGCCCGCACCTCGCCCATTTTGCTCATAAAAGTGCGCAGATATTTGTCCCAGTAAAAACAATCATGAACAAGAAAGCGGATCAACCTATGCTGAGGATGCAAATTCAGAACAGCATCGGTAAGCATGAAAAGGTCTATCGGCAGGGTTCCATTGTGATTTCCTGCGATGATTGCCGCACCCTCGGCAGGAATATTTTCGACTCCGATTACTTTTGTCTTGAACCAATCTTCTCTCAAGAAACGCAGATAATGCTCGGTCTTTGCGAAGTATTCGATATCCAGCCCGAATTCGTCGTTGCTTCCTGCATAACGATCGGCAAACCGCGGGCAACGCTCGGCCAGTTGAGCTACTGATTGGACGAATATTCTTTTCAGGTTTTTCACCTTGCATCCCTTCTTATTAGCCAAGGAAGCTAATTATATTGCCGGACAATGACAGCGTCTCTAATTGTTTTCGGCCGCGCCATTTTCTGAGCGAAACTGTTCTAGATACGCCGGATTTAGTTCTACTACCTTTTCATGGAGCAATTTGATTGCCTGATCCGAATCTTGAGGCAGAGAGTCGGATGAGATGGGCTCTCCAATGTAAACCGTGGCGCCTCCTCGGTAAATAGGCCCGGCTGCCAGAGTAATCAGATAGTCGAGGGGCACTCCTATGTTGGCTACAAAATCTCCCGGGTGTTTGCCGTAACGCACATAGATAGGCAGTATTCTCACCGGGCGGCCGAGCAGCTTCGACGACTTTCTGGCAATCAGGATGACGCCCTTTTTGAAGTCTCTGGTTATCCCGTCCAGATGAATCCACCCTTCCGGAAAGAGTGCCAGTGTTTTGCCTGCGGCAATCAGTCTGCTGAAGCGCCAGAGTGCTTTGTTGGCGTTCTCTCCGGCGATTTCGATGGGGACTGCGCCGCAACCTTTGAGGTAGTGTGCTGACAATCCGCCGGCAAACTTGAGTACTCCAATTGCCGTCATCCAGTAGATTCTACGGTCGATTGCGCAGGTTATCACAGAAGGGTCAGCATAGCTCGAGTGATTGGAGATTATGATGAGTGGTTCTTCTTGTGGACATTTGTCGAGATTCTCGATTCCTTTGACCTCGACTTTTCCGACTTGCCAGGCAATTGTTCGTGAATAAACGCGTCTGACGGCGTCTTTGTCCGGTTCTTCAGGCACATAATCAGGCTTTTCCAGTGCCTTCATTTCCTGGCTGGCACTGCGAGCCAGCCGAATCGCCTTTCCGGCTAAGGAAACGGCGCCGGCGAGGACCAATCCTCTAATCAGCCAGCCAGCGATACTCATTAGTTAAGCCTTCCCCTGCCCGATCGAGCAACCGAGTTTACCACGCAGTAGACGTTTTCCGGTTCTGTAGTATGCTGTCATTCTAGTGCCGACCAAGCGCGTCGAATGATAGGTTTCTGAGGACCCCCTCTTGCGGGAACTTGCGCCAAATAAAACCAAAAACCACCTCAAGATGGTTGAGGTCGCGTGCAATTTCTGCGGCTCTCAAAATCGTCAATTGGTGACGTCCGGAATGGACTATGAGTACGAGGTTTCGGACGATACGTTCCAGATGGTGAAGTGCCGCGACTGTGGGCTCGTCTATATGAATCCCAGACCCGACCTGTCTGAGCTGCCGGTACTTTATCCTCCTCATTACGCGCCTTACAATGTCGAGTCTGATTTTGACTCGTGCTCTCGCGACAGTCTTTACTACAAGTACGTTTACTGGCTGATTTCTACCGGCATAACCTATTTCTTCGAGCGGTTTTTGCCCGACAGAAAAACCATTGCGGCGCTTGATATAGGTTGCGCAGACGGGCATTCGCTCAACTGTATGAAGATGTGCCGCACAAAAACAGTAGAGACTTTCGGTGTCGATATTTCGCAGAAGGCTGTGCAACGCGCCAGAGAAAATGGGCACACCGCATATGTCGGGCGTTTTGAAGAAATCGATTTGCCCCACTCTTCTTTCGATGTTGTTTATGCAGGGCATGTGTTGGAGCACGTCGGCGACCCGGTCGCTTTTGCTGCCAAGGCATATGATGTTCTAAAGCCGGGAGGCGTCTTCTTGCTCTTTACTCCCAATGTCGGCTCGATCGATGCCAAGATCTTTCGAGACAGGCGCTGGGGGCCTTATTGCTTTCCTCGCCACTGGTATCTCTTTGACAGAAAATCGATGAGAGTTTTGG
>CAZBOX010000012.1:2594-3757 GCA_964493595.1 uncultured Candidatus Obscuribacterales bacterium
GTCTTTATGCATCCAGGGCAGACACAATTGCAGCGCACGCCGTATGCGCCATAATCAAGGGCAATTGATTTTGTCAGGTGAATAATTCCTGCTTTTGAAGTGCTGTAGGCAGCATTCAAGCGGATTCCGCGCAGTCCGGCGTCGGAGGCATTATTGGTGATGACACCGAAGCCGGTGCGCACCATGTGCTCTGCTGCAGCGCGCGCCACCATAAAAGTGCCTTTCAGATTGGTGTCGAGCACTTGATCCCATTGCTCGTCGGTGGTCTCCAGAAGCGGCGCCACATACTCGCAACCGGCATTGTTGAGAACGAAGTGCAAATCGCCGAATTTGGAAATTGTTGCTTCTATGCTGGAGCTTACTAAATCGGAGTTGGAAATGTCACCATGAATCGCCAGGCACCTGCCTCCGTCAGCCTCGATAATTTTGGCTGTCTCCTGGGCGCCCGCAGCGTTTAGATCGACAATGGTGACGGCCGCGCCTTCCTTTGCGAATGCGACAGCAGTTGCTCTGCCTATGCCGGAGCCACCACCTGTGATGTATGCCGTTTTATTCTTGAATCTCACTTCTCGAGTCTGCTTTAGGCGCGATAGCTATTCTTCGCCTTCCTTGCCCTGCTTGCTTACCATCTCGGTGAGCGACTCGATGATTACCTGATCGCTTCTATGTTGCCAGTCGAGAGCCTTCATAAGGTCTTCGCGCGACATTATTCCTTTTGCCAGAACAAGCTCACCAAAGGGCATTCCTGATTTTTCCTGCTCTTTGATCAAGTCTTCCAGTTGTTTGAGCGTAATTTTGCCGTGCTTCAGAAGAATCTCGCCTAGCTTCTCTGGACGAGTGAGTATGTCCCACTTTTGTTCGTCGTTGAGGTCTTCTTCTTCTTTTCCGTCACTTGGGTCCATGAGCAAATCCTTGATCTGGGGATTCTAGAGCGATTCAAACGAAATTCGTTTTGTCTGAGTAGCGGACAGGGACACCGAAAGTCTATCTCTAATTGAATTGCGGCAGACTGTACGAGATTTTACCAGAGCAATTGCTCACCTTGTCCGCAGAGTCCTGAAAGGCTAAGCAGCTTTGGGTTTTGGCTTGACTCCGGATGCACCTCTTGCTTCCCGCCACATTACAAGCAGGCAGCTGGCGTTGAAAATAGAGGAGTATGTTCC
>CAZBOX010000012.1:3857-49070 GCA_964493595.1 uncultured Candidatus Obscuribacterales bacterium
GTGAGCACTGCTGAGATGAATAAGCTGTCTACTTCAGTGCCCATCGTCAAGCCGAGAATGGCGAAGATGCCGCACAGTGCAATTACGTCGTGGAGCAGTGAAGCGATTGCGCAGATCGCATAGTCGAATTGAAATCGATATGAGATATAGCCGACCATCATCAAAAACGTCACCAAAAGCGCGATTAAGCCGCTGGAAAGCAGCTCAGGTCCGACTGTTGCGCTGACTTTGTCAACAGAAAGGACTTTGAATTCGCCCAGCTTGGCAGTCAGGTCGGCATCTAATTTGCGCTTCTCCGCTTCGCTGTCGATAGCTTTTGTACGCATGACGATAACTTCTTTGCCGGATATGAATGCTTGCTGAACCTGCGAGCCTTCGAATCCGGATTCGGCGAGCACTTGGCGAACTGTGTCCAGTGGTGCCGGTTTTTCAAACTGGTACTGCAGAATTGAGCCGCCTGTGAAGTCGATGCCAGGCTTGAGAGGCGAATGGAATTTTGTAGCGCAGATGATCATGGCGATAATTCCAGGCACCAGAATGACACCGGAAATGCCCAGCCAGATCCAGCGATATTTGACCAGGTCTATCTTTACGCCCTTCACAGCGCCTCCTCTTTCTTGGCTTCAGTTTCCTTGAAAATCTGTTGTTTTTTGATCTCGTGTCCTTTCTTGTCGTACTTGTGACCGAACATGCCGAGGCTCTTCGGAATCAAGTGCAACATGGAACGAGTGGCTGTAATCGCGGTGAACATCGAGGCGGCGACACCGATTGCCAGGGTGACCGCGAAACCCTTTACGATCGATGTTCCGCAAAGCATGAGAACGCCGCAGGCGATCATACTGTTGACGTTACTGTCGAAGATTGACGTAAAGGCTCTTCCGAAGCCGTTTTCAATCGCGACATACAAACCCTTGCCGCTGTTCAACTCTTCTTTGGTTCTCTCGAAAATCAGGATGTTGGCGTCAACAGCCATACCGACTGAAAGAATGAAACCGGCAATACCAGCCAATGTCAGAGTGACAGGCACAGCTTTGAAAATGGCGAGCGTCATAATCGTATAAAGGATAAGAGCGATGTCCGCTATCAATCCCGGCAGTCCATACACAATGATCATGAAGACCATAACCGCTGCAATGCCGACTGCGCCGGCAAGCAAGCTCTTCTGAATGGAATCCTGTCCGAGTGTGGCGCCGACTGTTCTTTCTTCCAGGATTTTGACCGGAACAGGCAGCGCACCGGCATTAAGTTTGACAGCCAGATCGACGGCCTGATCGCGGGTGAAACTGCCGGTGATTTCACCGGTGCCGCCTAAAATAGGTTCGCGCACGTTGACGCCGCGATACTCGACGAGCGATACAGGACGACCATCCTGTCCTCGGTCTGTCGGCTCGCCGTCAAGAAAGATACCGATTTGGCGTCCGACCAGGCGTTGAGTCATCTCGCCGAATTTCTTTGCGCCTTCTGGTTTGAATTCGAAGGATACTCTCCACAATCCGCCCGACACCATGGGTGATCCCTGGGCGTGTTTGAAATCAGCGCCGGTCAGACCTGTTTCCTTCCATACCGGACCACCGTTGGGCCCGATCAGAGGGTGTCCTGTTTCGTCGTAAGCCATCTCTTTGAATTCGAGAAGGGCGGTCGTACCAATTCTGTCTTTTGCCTGTTGCGGATCTTTGATACCGGGCATTTCAACGATCAGGCGATCTTTGCCGGAGCGCTGTACGAGAGTTTCGGATACGCCAAGGCTGTTGATCCGGTTGTTGATGACGGTTTCGACGCCATTCATGACTTGTGGATTGATTTCCGGAACTAGCTTGCTGGGCAATGCTTGCAGCAAGAGTTGGCTGCCGCCTCGCAAATCGAGACCAAGTTTCAACGTCGTGAAGAGGACATAGCCGTTATAACGCTCGATGATCTGCATGTTGTTGGCCATCTGCGCATTTTCGGTCGTGCGCTTATACAGATCTTCCTTTTCGTACTCGTTCATTTTTTCGTAGCCGGGGGTTTCTCTCACCCGCTTTTCCACTTCGATCTTCAGTGCATCGGGGGTGAGTTCGGCCAGTTTTTGCCAGTCGGCAACGGTTTTTTCCGGCTCGACTTGAAAGAGTGTTGTGAGCGACCAGATAAGAACGCCAATGATGGCGATTGGCTTCCAGTCCTTTATAAATGAGCCGGAGCTAACTTGCGGCTTCGACGGAGATAGCATCGATGGAGACTTTCCTTGATTTTACGACCGGCAAATTATAAGGGTGTACAAGGCATTGTGTCCCTCAGACTCTCTTATGTTTGATATCAATCGTTTTTAGACTGAGCAGACCCGGTCTCCGCCGCGCTGCATGGCCATCTCAAGGGCTTGAATAGAGCGGGCCACAAGCTCGTCGTGCTCGCGTGCGTGTGCTGGGAAGGCTGCCAGTCCAACCGAGGCTGTTACTTTGAGGTTGTGCCAGTTGTGAGTGATCGCCTGTGAGCCGATACGCTGGCGGATGCGCTCGGCAACTATCTGAGCCCCTGAGGAGTTGGTTTCAGGAAAGATGATGGCGAATTCTTCGGCGCTGTAGCGAGCCGGAATATCGACGTCTCTGACAGCTCCTTGCAAGACGGAACCGATTACCTTCAGGACTGCGTCCGAAGTCAGTGCGCCGTACTGCCTGGAAATGTCTTTAAAGTTGTCGACCGTCACCATGCAAAGAGCGACCGGACGTTTGTAACGTTTGGCTCTTTTCAGCTCTTCCTTAATCTCTTTGAGGAAAGTCCTCGAGTTGTAAAGCTCGGTAAGGGTGTCAAGCAATGCCAGGCGCTCTATTTCTTCGCCTTTGACCATGCTCATTTTGTTTTCGGTCGTGGTCAAAAGTGAGCGCTGCTCTAACTCTTTGACTCGCTCCAGGACCTGACTGTCCATGTAAGAACGATTGCCAAGCTGCTTGAGACGATTAGGATTGTCGAGGACTCGGCAAAACATGCATGTTCTGCCGCTGCAAATGTGATCCTGGCGTCTTTCCATGTTTGTTGGACCTTCCTGACTGGCCTGATTGAGGCGCTTGGCTATTGGTTCTATATAGATTTCGACGACTAAGGGATACTTTCCCCCGGGGTGTTTTGGCAAAACCCCGAACTAAAGTATAGATGAATTTCAGGGTTGTGTGCGCACAGCCTGTACGGGGTTTCCTAATTGCGACTCAACTTGCCCTCGGACACGATGAACTGACCATCGACGAGCAGATCGCGCAGGCGAGCTCCTCCGGAAACAAGTAGATTGTAAGGGCAGAGCGCTTCTTTTTCGCTGTCGCTGAGAGGTGACGGGGGCAGCGCGAAAACCGCGATGTCAGCGCGCTTTCCGGATTGAAGGCTGCCAATAAGATGATCCATTTTGATAGCGATGGCGGCTTCCATGGTGATCGCTTCTACGAGTTGTCTGGCTGTTGGAAGATGGTGTTCTTGCCAGTCTTCGAGACCTCCTGGCTGTCTTAATCGATGGGCATTGAGAGCGAATTGAGCCTCGCTGAGCAGGCTCAGATCGTCATTCGATGCCAGGCTATCGGTTCCCAGACCGACTGTGATGCCATGCTCCAGCATTGTCGAATAGGGTGCCAATCCATTATTCAGGCGGGCGTTGGAGCGTGGGCAATGAGCTATCTTGACCTTATGCTCTGCCAAAATGCTCAAGTCCTCGCTGTCCGTATGGACTGCATGAGCGGCAATAAGCCATTCGTTCAAGAGTCCGTAATTCTTCAGGTGCTTGACCGGGGTAAGTCCGCGACCGGCCCAGCGAGGTCTGAGCTTTTCCGAATCGGGGTCAGTGCGCATGGAAAATGAGAGGAATTCATGGACTACATCATTACTCTGAGCCAGCCATTGGCATTCTTCTGAGGACTCGGCGAGGTGCGCCAGTACAGGAAGATTGAACTTCTTCGCCCAGGTGGCGGCCTTCAGCCAGAGCGACGGGCACACCGTATATGGTGCGTGGGGAGAGACCGTCAATGTAATTGTCTGCTTTTCCAGAGCTTCTTTGAGCGGTGCAAAGTCTGTCTCGCACAGTGTTTCGAAGCGAGCTAACCAGTTTGACCAGGTGATGTCCGATTCGGCGTCTGAGAGTCCGAAAACCTCGAGTCCTACTATGCCTCTCAAGCCTACTTGTGCAAGGGCTTTGGCGGCCTGTCCGGAGTACGATGAATCGACGACAGTGCTCGTGCCTGTAAAAGCTGCCAGCCGTGCGCCATAGAGGGCTGATTGGAACCATTTGTCGCTGGACCAGTCGCGCGAGCGCGTCACCAGTCCTTTTATCCACTGGAAGAAATGCAGGTCGGTGGCGAATGCTCTCAGCGCGGAATAATCCAGATGCGAATGCATATTGATCAGACCGGGCATGATCACAGCGTCTTTGTAATCTTCTGCATGGGCTATTTGCTGATTTTTGTAAATGCTATTGAATTGCGGTCGGGCATAAACACCTTCGATAATGCCGTTGTCTATGACCACAACCGCATCGTGAATTGGTTCTCCGACGACAGGAATTGCCCACCTGGCGGCCAGGCAAAGTTTTTCACCCATGATTCCGACTTTCTCACTTGCTCCTGAAAACTTGGCAGGAGCCCTACTTCTTGTTGTAATATTATCTTCGTTCAGTGTCTGCATTGCACAAGATTGGCTGAATGCACTGCATGCGCTCCCAGGCGGCCGGCTATAGATGCTGGTCAAGCGCCCATGAGCGCTGCTTTCACGTCACTTATAAGCGAGTAGAGATTCGTGAAAATCAGTTATGACGAGCTCAAAGCCCTGCCCTATGGGCGGCTGGAATTCTCATTCAATGAGAATCTTGCCGGTCTTGATGCGGTCAAGCCGGTAGTGGGCGACTTGCAAGCCTCCCTTTCGGCTGCAGGCATGCGACTGACCGGGACAGTTAAAACCATCTTAAAGCTGTCCTGCCATCGTTGTTTAAAGCCATATTTCCAAGCGCTGACTGTAGAAATAGATGAGCGCTTTGTTAACTTGGTCGAATACGCCGACTACGCGGGCGCTGAAACCAAGGAGCGAGAGCTCAAATCGGATGATTTCTTTGAGTATCTTCCGGAAGATGGCGTCCTTGACATCAGCGATGTTGTATATCAAGCTGTTACATTGGCCACCCCGACCTATTGCCATTGCGGTGATGAGTGTCCGGGCCTTCCCGAAAAGGAAGCCCGTACTGGTGCGGGTTCCGGGGTTTCTTCCGGAGCGGTGGCCTCGTCTTCCGATGCAGATTCAGAAAGATTAGACGAAAATTCAATCGATCCGCGATGGAAGAACTTAAAGACTCTATTTCCAAAGAGTAAATCTGGGGAAGAGTCGTAGATAATAGTCAATCCGCCAAGGCATGGAGGTCACGTAGGCTATGGCACAGCCAAAGAAGAAAACATCGCACCAGAAGCAGCATCAAAGAAGAGCTCACTGGAAAGCTGAAGAAATCAATATCGCCAAGTGCAGCAATTGCAACTCGCCCGCGCGTTCGCATCAAATCTGCATCGTCTGTGGTTATTACGGCGGACGTCCTGCACGTCGTCGTGACAACGTAGTTACCGAATAGTTTTAGAGACGAGAGTTGGCCGGGTTTACTGGGAGTCGCAAATGATTCGCATTGCAGTGGACGCCATGGGTGGGGACTATGCCCCTCGCGAGGTTGTCCACGGTTCTGTAATTGGCGCACGCGAATACGGCGTTGCCGTGCAATTGGTTGGACCTCCGGATGCAATCGAGAAAGAACTGACGCGACACGATCACGCCGGTCTCGATATCTCGATTGTGGCGGCGTCCGAAGTTGTGGCTATGGATGAAAAGCCTGGTCGCGCCATCGTCAAGAAGAAAGATTCGTCAATCGTCGTCGCCACCAAGCGTGTTTCCGATGGACTGGCCGATGGTCTGGTTGCCGCCGGATCGACAGGAGCGGCCGCTGTCGCTGCCCAATTGGGTCTCGGACGCATCGCCAACGTAGATCGCTCTGCCATTTGTTGCACCATGCCGGCGACAACAGGCAAGTGTCTGCTTATCGATGTGGGCGCCAATGTCGACTGCACTCCCTATCAATTGATGCAGTTCGGCGTCATGGGCTCGATCGTCTCAGCCGGTCTTTTCGGCAAGAAAAACCCGACAGTGGGGCTTCTCAATATAGGCACCGAGGAGACCAAAGGCAACGAACTGGTGCAGGAAGCCTATAAGCTCCTCAAGCAGCAGTCCGGAATCAACTTTATAGGATTTGTCGAGGGGCGCGATTTTCCGCTTGGAAAAGTAGATGTAACTGTGACCGACGGGTTCACTGGAAACGTTGCACTCAAGACCGCAGAAGGCATCGCCAATATGTGCAAGATCATGCTGCAGCAGGAGCTGCTCCGGTCGACTCGCACAAAACTCGGTGCAGTGGTCATCAAACCAGCGCTTGACGGACTCAAGAATCGCGTCGATCACAATGTTTTTGGTGGCGCCCTTCTGGTCGGCGTCAAAGGTGTTTGTGTCATCGCCCATGGTGGCTCGAAGCACACGGCAATCAAGAATGCGATTCGGGTAGCCAAAGATATGGTTGCTGCCGACATCGTCAAAAAGATTGAGAACAGCTTTAGTATGACCGCGGCTGGGAGCAAGTCTTGAAGTTTTCGCATGGCGCCCGACTGATTGGTGTCGGAGCCGGTTTGCCCTCTGCAGTAGTGACGAATTTCGATCTCGAGAAACTCGTCGATACGTCTGACGAGTGGATCAAAACACGCACCGGTATCTCCGAGAGGCGCATTGCCTCTGAGGAGGAGACGACCAGCCAGTTGGCCATAGCTGCTGCAAAAGATGCGATCGGTTATGCCGGAATCGACCCTAAAGAAATTGAACTGATTGTCGTTGCCACCTCTACTCCGGACAATCTCTATCCTTCAACCGCTTGCATGGTGCAGGCCGCAATCGGCGCGACACGTGCCGCCGCTTTCGATATGGAAGCCGCTTGCACCGGCATTATCTATGCCCTTGCCGTAGCGCAGCAATTCATCGGCTCCGGCACATTTAAATGTGCTCTTGTCATAGGCGTCGACATTCATTCTCGCTTTTTGAACTGGTCAGATAGAAACACCTGCATCCTTTTCGGCGACGGCGCCGGAGCCTTTCTCTTGCAGGCCGACGAGAGCGAAAACCAGATGATGGGCACTTATCTGCGCGCTGACGGAAGCGGCGGACATTTGCTGCACATTCCCAACACCGGCTCTGCCTATCCCCATGCAGGTGTAACACCCCCGCAAGCTACCCATGGCTTTCTTGAAATGAACGGCCGGGCAATTTATGAATTTGCCGTCAACGCGGTACCGGAAGCGGTGCGTGCTGCTTGCTCCGATGCCGGTATCGGCGTGGAGAATATAGATTTCTTGATCCCACACCAGGCCAATATGCGAATTATCAAGTCCGCGGCTGAGCGTCTTGGTATGCCGCCGGAGAAAATCGTCAGCAACGTTAACGAGATGGGCAACACTTCTGCCGCCTCGATTCCTCTGGCGATGTGGCAAGCATTGAGAAGGGGGCAGATCAAACCCGGCTCAACTTGCGCTCTTGTCGGTTTTGGTGGCGGATTGACCTGGGGGGCGGCCATCGTCAAATGGACGGCGGTAGATAAACGCCAGTCATCTTCTGATGAAAGCGCAGAAAAAATGGAAGTCGAGGCCTAGACAAAGTTGAATTGCAAAAGGTTTGTCGAATAGTTTCGAAGCAAAATTACTGGTATCAGTTCGATGAATTCGCTTGGTGAAGGAGGAAAGAAATGAGCAAGCTGGCATGCATCTTCCCTGGACAGGGCTCGCAATCAGTGGGCATGGGGAAAGATCTCGCGGAGAAATTTCCGGAAGCGAAAAAACTCTTTGCTGAAATCGACGAAATTGCCGGGCGCTCGCTCAGCCAGTTGTGCTTTGAAGGTCCGGAGGCGGAATTGAAGCGCACCGTCAATACACAGCCGACCATACTTGCCGTGTCGATGGTGGCATGGCGGTGTTTTGAATTGCATGGTGGGCCCAAGCCTGCTTACGTAGCCGGACACAGCCTCGGCGAATTTTCAGCCCTCTATGCGGCCTCGGCATTCGATTTGTCGTCGGCGGTGAAGCTTGTCGACAAGCGCTCTCAGCTGATGGAAGCTTGTCCCAAAGGCGCTATGTCGGCTGTGATTGGCATGGCTGCCGATAAGCTCGAAGAGATTACGAAGGAAGTTTCGCAAACTCTAGGTGAACCCAAAGTTGTAATCGTCGCTAATTTCAACACCAAAGAACAACTGGTTATTTCCGGCGATCCCGATGCGGTCGCAGAAGCGGGCAGCCGAGCCAAGGCCGGCGGTGCCAAAGTAATTCCTTTGCCGGTTGGAGGCGCTTTCCACTCGCCTTTGATGAAAGCCGCTGCCGATGAGTTTGAATTACTGGTCAAGTCAATAGACATCAGGGATGCAGCTTTCCCAGTAGTGCAAAACGTTGACGCTAAGCCGGAAACAAGTGGTGCTGCTTTGAAAGAAAAGCTCTCTCGGCAGATGCCCAGTTCTGTCCGCTGGTGCGAAACTATAGAATATATGCTCGCTCAGGGCGTCACTACTTTTGTTGAAATCGGACCGGGCAAGGCGCTTTCGGGCATGGTCAAGAAAATCGATCGCTCCGCCAATGTTTATAACGTGTCCGATGCACAAACGCTTGAAGAGACACTGAATGCACTGAAGCAAACAGCAGGAGTCTAGCAATCCCCACGAAGGGTGATATTGCCAATTTGTTCAGAATGGTACAACGGTATAAGCGGACCACCTGTGTGTCTTAGCCAGGCGGATTCTTTTGCTTGTCGGCCGGGTCTTTTGCATGAACAAGTGCTTGAAAAATCGGCGAAGGCGTATTTCCGGGCAGGGAATTACGGAGTACGCGGCGATATTGGCTTTCGTGGCTCTGCTGGTGGCACTGGTATTTGCCTTTGCACCTAGTACGCTCTCTGCTGCTGTCTCTGCCGCATTTTCATCAGTCATCAGTCAAATAAACAATATGTCTGCTGCTGCAGGATCTTCGTCCTGACCATATCTTCTCAGTGCCAGATGCGGTGTGCCGGCAATTTGATGCCAGGCTATTAGCGGCAGGCTGCTTTTTCTTCGATCTTGCCTTCTACCAGCACTTCTTCGACGGTCTTGCGCATAACGATGGTCCGTTTCGCCAGCTCATGGAAGAACTCTTTGTGCGGCACGCAGATTTCCGGAGGGATAGCTCCACGTTCCATAATTGTTCCTGCAAGCATCATGTCGGCAACAATAGCTGGAGGCACTCCTGTGTCGAGTGCGCCGCATGATAAACCCCATTTCTTGTGAGCGAGGACCGTGGTTTCGAGGGTGACATTGACAGGCTGACCGTTGCGTTTTCCTTTTACTTCTACACGAACAACTTCCGCGTCATCAGGAGTCTGGTCAGGTTGTGGGAAGCGCTCAATCAAGTGAGCAAGTACTTTTCGAGGCGTAAATTTCCCTTCGGCTATCTCTATCTTTTCATTTTCTCCGAAGCCCAGATCAACAAGAAGTTTCAGGCGCTCGTGAAATTCAGTCGGCAAGCCCAGCCTGAAGGTGACGTCTGTGCATCCTTTGTGCTCATACGTTTTGGGCAGCGTCAGCACTTCAGAGTGCAGAGTCAGTATGGCGTGGCAGGCGCCCACAGGTTCCGGTAACTGAACAAGCTTTTCGCCCGACATTGGAGGTTTTGCGCGGAATTCTCCATCTTCGAAAACCATTGGTTCTTTGGTGTATTCGTCGAGAATGGTGTCGATCGCGTATGGCGGTTGAAGAGGGTGACTTGTTTTTACAAAGTCGATACAACCAACTGTGATATCGATCGATTTCACTTCATCTAGTTCGCCGGCACCGGCAGCGGCCATTATATTGGTCATGCCGGGAGCAGCACCCATTCCCAGGATCGCTGCCAGTCCTTTGGTGCGGAATTCGTCATTCAATTCCAGCTGCTTTTTTGTCACGTGAAACAGCCCGCCCAGATCCATGTAATGGCAACTGGCTGCCAGACAGGCTTTCATGACGTCGACGTTAAAGTAATAAGGCGTGGAGTTGATGACTAAAAAGGCATCCTTCAGAACTTCAGCCAGGGATGCCGGATCTTTTAGATCAGCGAATTGTGCTTCCAGTTTTTTGCTCTTCAAACTGTTCTTGAGCTCTTCTGCCTTGTCTTTATTAAAGTCGGCGATGACAATCGCGTCGAAATTGCTGAATTCAGCAAGGTCTCGCACGATCACTTGTCCCATTGCTCCGGCGCCGCCCAGCACTACGATCTTTTTCATGAGCTCTCACTACCTATTTATTTGCTTTGTTCGCTTTGATTTCAAGGAGGGCTCGAGCTAAATCGAATGCACTCCGAAAGTGCACTGAGGTTGTCTCACAGGCAAGCCGAATTACAGCCTGTCTGAGTGCACGCAGGTGCATTAGTGTAGCAAAGATGTCAGACCGTAATGGTCTGCTAGTCTTCTATTAAATGGATAATCGCCTGTTTGGTGGATTCTCTAGTATTTACTGTTGGTTGCCGAGCCGGCTCCGTTAGCCGAATCATCCCCATAAGATGCCAGACCGTTGCGTCCGGGGATATAGGGGGTCAATTTCGGACCACCGTTGGCGCCGCTGCTGTATCCGCCAGAACCGCGCTGGAGCACTGTTCCGGGCACGTAATACTGTGCAGCTTGATGTCCTAAATCGGAGCGAATCTGGTCGCCCGGCTGAGAGACGTTGGCACCCCATTTAGAGACTGGGACCTTTGTTCCGCCTTTCTTCTCGATACGCTGAGGCGTATAGAAATTGTCTCCCGGTGTCTGAATATTGGCGCCCCACGGTACTTTTGGCAGAAGTGGGTTGGCTTGCGCGCCGCCCACTTGAAGGCCCTGGGCGGTTTTACTGAGTGTGCCTGACGTGATGTAACTTCCTGACGGGTCCATCAAACCAATTTGATTCTGATTGCAGACGCGCGCCGTTCCGTTTCCGTAATGAAAGCTGTAGCTGCTGTTCTGCGCAATTGCAGGGTGGACGAAAGAGGCGCACACAAGAGCCACGCCGGCGGTAAGGAGGAGTTTATTCATTGTTTTAGTAAGGTCCATTAGGAGCGGGTACCTGGGGTGGAAGATAGGTAGCTTCTAGGTTTTCCTTTTCCGATTGTTTGGCTCTAGAGGTGGCTGAGTTTGCTCAATGCGGAAAGAAGGCTCAGCGTGAAGGCGCTGAGCAGAATGTACATGCCTGCAAGGCGTGCTTGCGACCGAGAAATGGTCGCAGTTTTCACCCTGACCTGTGCGCGTTTCGAAGCGCCTGACGGCTGCCTGGATTGCCTATTCATAAAGAGTCCGCCTAGTAAGTGTTGTGAGTGCACTATAGATCAGTAGTACAAGTAATAAAAGTTGCTACTTTACAATTTAATGTAACAGATTTAATGTGGATTCGGCAAGTGGTGAAAACGGACAGATCCGGCCAGGCTTGCAATACAACCTTCGAAAACTAAATCGTTATCGATTCGAGTTTCAAACTGCCAGTCAAGTGCTGGCACGCTAAGCTGGCAGGCTCAGAGCGCGCTTGTGGGCTTGGTTTTCCAGGCTGTCATCTAGGGGGGCAAGATTGACGTTGCCATATCTTCGGCTGAGGGCCTGTGAGATCAGCAAATCGCAAAACTGTGGATTTTTCGGCAAAAGAGAGCCATGCAAATAGGTCCCGTAGACCTTTCCGCTCTGGGCTCCTTCGCCCCCGTCTTCTCCGTTATTTCCGTTGCCGACCACGACTTTGCCGAGTGGCTGCACATCTTTGCCAAGAAAAGTCTTTCCGCTGTGATTTTCGAAACCGACCAGGGTTGATTCGTCGCTTCTTTTGATAAGGACATTGCCGATCATCCGGCGATTTCCAGCGACCGTGTGGGCATCTATTAAAGAAATTCCTTTCAGCTCGTCGCCTTCATGGGGTTTGTAGTAGTGTCCAAGAAGCTGATAACCGCCGCAGATCGTAAGAAATGCCGCGCCATTATCCACTGCGGTTTTCAGCTGTCGTGCTCGCTTGACTAGATCCTGAGCGATGATCTGTTGCTGCTTGTCTTGACCTCCGCCGATGAAATAGAGGTCGAAATATTCTGGATCTGCTTGCTGGTCGAGTCCGATTGGACTGACCGTGACATCGATATTGCGCCATTTTGCCCTTTGCGTAAGGGCAATAATATTTCCCCTGTCACCGTAAATGTTCAAAAAACGAGCGTAAAGGTGAGCGATGCGTAATTCCATAAGTCTGGCTCATTTGCGGGATTTGATGGGCTGCCGACAATTCATTATAACGATGCGAAATTTTGTTTGACGCAGTTAACCTGCGCCTTACTTGGCACCGGATTTATGTTCTGAGAGCCTGCCGTCCTGTTTTTTCACGGTCTTCATGTTTGATACCGCCGGCGGGGCGCACCATATATAGTAGCGCGATTGCAAAGCGTTTCGTCCGATAAAACTTGATTACCGCGGGAAGCAATGAGTTCTTGATAATTGGTTGCCAGGAATTAAGGCGTGCCCTGCGTCTTCGGATTTCTAACTGATATATTTTTGGTGCCCTTAGCTTAAAATATTAGCGTTTTTTAAGCTCCGGTTTTTCGGCACCAGCCCTGGTTTTTCAAAGATACTTTCTACAGGTGTTTCAAATTGCACGTTTTACCACTACTACTGACTGGAATATGTAGGCTATGATGCTTTCGTTAGATTCAGGTCATTGCGAAGGAGTGATTACTACTATGAAGAAGGGGTTTGCAACCTTACTTACCGCATTAGTTGCCGTAAGTGCGAGCACCTTAGTCAATACGTCTGCTGCTTATGCGCAGGGTGCTAGTAATGTCAGCGAACTGACTGATGTTGTTGGAAACGAATGGGCTTACAACGCCCTCAAGGAGCTCGTAAACAGCCCTTGCCACATCCTCGTTGGTTACCCAGACAGAACTTATCGTGGACAAAAATCCACCACACGTTTTGAATTGGCTGCGGCGCTTTATAAATACGAACAGTGCATTACCGAAAGGCTTGCACTTAAAGCTGACAAAGCGGATTTGGAAAAATTTGCTGCCTTGTTGGAAGAGTTCCGTGGTGAACTCAACCACCTCAAGGCTCGCGTAGATAGCCTCGAAGCTAGAATGCGCGCTGTTGAAGAGAAGAATATCGAGCAAGACATGAGACTTGCTTATGCTGAGCGACAAAAGGGCTTCCTCTGGGAGCGCGTGGTAAAGGGAACAGCGATCGACGTACGTGATATTGGAGTCGGCGTGTACCGTGGTGCACGTGGTATCTACCAATACTTGTTCTAAGAACGAAAAGATTCTCTCTACTCGCTTAGATCTGATCTACAGAAACTCCCGTCAGGTAATGACTGCCGGGAGTTTCAGCTTAGCTATGCGAATTTGTCAAGCGAAATGCTGAGACAAATGGCTGCAGGCAGGCGGTAGCTTGGCTTTAGGTTTGATATCAAGATGAGCGGCTTTCACTTTCCAATGCCCGATAATGATTTATCGCCGGAGCTTTCATTTGCTCTGGATGTCTGTCGTCGCGCCGGCGACATTGCAATGAAGCATTTTGATTGCAATATAGCCGTTGAAGAAAAATCCGATGGCACTCCTGTGACGGCTGCTGACAAGCAGTGCGAAAGACTGATACGTGAGTCCATCGCTGAAAGATTTCCTCAGGATGCCATCCTCGGGGAGGAAGAGGGCGGTGATGATTCACCCCTTTCAAAAGGTCGCCGTTGGATAATCGATCCTATTGACGGCACTTATAACTACGCAAGGGCAGTGCCGATTTTTTCCACCTTGCTTTCGCTTGAAAATGATGGCGAGATTATTTTGGGGGTTGTGTATAATCCCGCCGCCAACGAGATTTACTGGGCAGAGAGGGGCTGTGGAGCCTTTCGTAACGGCAAAAAGATCCACGTCTCAGAAATCTCCCAGATCTCCGGCTCACAGTTTAATTTCGGAGCCTTGAGTCGTGTTCAGTCTCTGGGACTCTGGGACGCGTTCAGCGAACTTGTGAAATCGACCGCCCGGCAAAGAGGATTCGGGGACTATCTAGGATTCGCCCATGTGTTTGAAGGTAAGGCTGAAGCTCATCTGGAAGTGGGCGTAAAGGTCTGGGATCTTGCGCCTATGAAAATAATCGTAGAAGAGGCCGGCGGACAATTTTCGGATCTTTCCGGCGGTAAATCTGTCTATACCGGCAGCTGCCTGATCTCCAACGGGCTTGTGCATGCTCAATTTTTGGGCATATTAAAACGTTGATAGGCATGATGGATTTCCTTTAGGGGAGCCGCATGCGGCTCATTTTGCAGCGCGGTCTTGTCCGCTCTATTTCTTCTAACTGGCTGACTCAGCCAATTTTGACAACTGTCAGGGTAAAATTGCCTCTTCGAGGGAATTCTCAAATGCTCAAGGCCGAATGGACAAAATCAATGCGGGCGCGGATGACGCTCGTTATGTCTTTGTCCAGTGTAGTGCCGGTCGTCATTTGTCATTTGATTGTGGTTGGCACCAACGGAGCGAGAATCAGCGATATCGTCTGGTATTTGCCCTTGATTCCCATCCTTATCGCCATAAACTGGTTCTTGTCAGGAATCATCCTCATTCCCCTCAGACAATTGCTGCAGGCAACCACGAAGCTTGCCAATATGGATATTCGCCAGCGTCTGGAGGTCGAGCCAAACGAACTTCTTGAGACTGCTGAGTTACGCAAATCATTCAATAAGTTGCTCAACCGTCTGGAAGAATCTCTCAATATTCAATGCCAATTCGTTGCTGATGCGAGCCATGAATTGCGCACTCCACTGACTTCCATCCAGGGCTATACAAAGTTGCTGCTGCGCCGAGGACAGAGTATTGACGGGCATCTTCTTGCAGAAGCCTTGCAAACTATCTCTGATGAATCGGGTCGATTAATCCGTCTTGTGTCTGACTTGCTGCAATTGGCTCGTGCCGACGCGGGACAAGCGATCATCAATCAACAAGAAGTTATCGACGCGCGTGACGTGCTTGCATCTGTTGAAGATACGGTCACCGTCATCGCTCCAGAGCAGATCGAAATTCAGTTCATCATGCCCAGCCAGCCCATCTTTGTCTTTGCTGACAGCGACAGGCTCAAACAAGTTTTTCTCAATTTGACCAATAATGCCATCAAGGCAACACAAGCAGGTGGCAAGGTCACTGTTACTCTGCGTATGAGCAATAACCAGGCAATCATTCGCGTCATTGATACCGGAATTGGTATCGCTCCTGCCGATCAACAAAGAATTTTCGATCGCTTTTACAGGGTCGAACGTTCTCGTGTGAAGAGTCGCATTTACGGCGGTGGTACCGGTCTTGGTCTAGCCATCGCATTGACAATTATCAAGGCTCATGGCGGTAGCATTGATCTGGAAAGTGAGCTGAATAAAGGTTCAACTTTCACAGTGCGACTTCCGGTGGCCGATGAAAAGACGGGCAAGAGCGATACTGAAAAAAAAAGAACCGCAGAGCTGGCGAGGCTGGAGGCGCAGGAGAAGCAGGAGCGTCCTAAGGAATCCGGCAGCGTAAGAACAGCAACTGCAGTTCAAGAACCGCAAGATTGACGTTTTACAGCAATCAGCTCTTTCCACAAGTGCTTATTACTTTCGACCTAACAAAAACGCACCGCTTTCGCAGTGCGTTTTGAATGCTTTGTTTCTTGGCAGAACTAGGAAGCTGCTGCTGCCGGTTCTGGCGCTGAAGTACCTTCTGCAGATGCTGCAGAAGTCGATTCGGCAGCTTTCTTCGCGACAACGCGGGCGACGACTTCGTCTTCCGGGTTGAGAATTTTGATCTTGTCGGAAATCTTCAATTCGCCGAAGTGCAGACCCTGGTCGATTTCGGTGATCAAAGAAACGTCAGCTTCGATGAAGTCAGGAATGTCACCCGGCAAGCACTCTATTTCTGCGTCTTGGAAAACTTCGATCAGCTGTCCACCTTCGATAGTTACTGCTGTCGATACGCCGATAAATTTGAGCGGAACTGTCACGGTCAACTTACGGTCCAGAGCGACGCGATAGAGTTCGACGTTCAATACTTCGTGGGTCGTGCCTCTGCGCTGTACTTCGCGGATGATGGCGTTGACCGGCTTGCCTTTGCCCATGTCCAGTTCGATCATGTGGGAGTAGGCGCCTTTGGGCAAACGCGAAAATTCTTTAGCGTCAATTTGTACGTTTTCAGACGGCTGGCCGGGACCGTACAGAGTTGCAGGGATCTTTGCTTCCCTTCTCAGCTGTCTCGGTGTTTTCTCTTCGCGAGCCGCGACCGCCAACTTAATCTTGTCCATGACCAGAAGATCCTTATAAATACGTAAGCCTAAAGCGGACGATAAACTCCCCTCAAAACGGAGGAGTAAGAGCTGGGGTGCAAGGATTCGAACCTCAGAATGGCTGGACCAAAACCAGCTGCCTTACCGCTTGGCGACACCCCAATCTTAGCGTCGAAGGCCTATTTTATTTAAAGGCGCGGCATTGTGTCAACGCCGATCAGTTAGTTTGGTTACAACCCGTGCGGGTTTCAAGGGGATTTGTAAAGCTTCTGAATATGAGCCCGCAATCCGTCAGAGTATGGGGACATTCAGGCGCGATGCCCGCGTTTGAATCACCCAACTGAATCACCCGGCTAAATCGCCGGTCGAATCTGGTTTGCCTGCGCCACAAGAGCGCGAGCAAAGTCCAGCGCTGCTTTTGTATCGCCCTCTCCTGAAGCCATTTGGGCTAGTTGTTTGAGGCGCTCATCACCTTTAAGAGTCTTTACGCTGACATTTGTTTCCTTGGCTGTCTGGCGTTTGGCAACCTCAATATGGCTATCCGCGACCGCGGCAATAATTGGTTGGTGCGTAATACAGAGGATCTGATGAGACTTGGACAGCACGGCCAGCTTGTCTCTTACTGCCTGAAGCGCCTTGCCGCTCATACCTGTATCGATTTCGTCGAAGATTACAGTCGGTACATGGTCTCCGGCTGCGAAAATCGACTTGACCGCCAGCATGATTCTTGAAAGTTCGCCGCCTGAAGCGATTTTGGATAGCGATTGCGCAGGCAATCCGGGGTTTGGAGCTATTTGAAACTCGAGCTTGTCTACACCCAGCGCAGTAGGTTCAGGCATGCGCTCGATTTCTATATGGAAGACGGCGCGTTCCATGCCAAGGTCTCTCAACTCCTTTTGTACTTTCGCGCCCAGGTCTGCGGCCAGTTTTTTTCTTGACTCCGAGAGTTTTTCGGCGATTTTGATTAAACGGTGATAAAGCTGCTCTGCTTCTAACTTGATCTCTTGGATTTTTTCGCTCGAACGAGTCAGATTATCGATCTCAATCTTCAGCGCTTCTCTCGTCTCGATTGCCGTCGCAAGCGTCGGTCCGTATTTCTTTTTGATGCCGGTGATAACAGACAGGCGATTTTCCAGGTGATTGAGTGTTTCAGGATCGCTGTCCAGAGTATCTTGATAGCGGCGCAGCTCGGCCAGGCTCTCCTCGAGGTGGAATAAGCTTGTCTTGAGAGGCTCTGTGGCCGCGCTTAAACTCGGATCAAAGCGCTCGGCTTTTTCGAGTCCGGCCAGTGCTTCTTGCAGGCTGTCTATTGCCGGTTTGTCTTCGCTGTCGCTGCCACCGTTGAGCAAAGCTCGGGCTAAGCTCACCGATTCTTCCAAAGTCTGAGCATGTGCCAGTTTATTGTGTTCGGTGCTTAAATGCTCATCTTCATCTGGGTCTGAAAGATTTGCTTCGCTCAATTCTTCCAGCTGGAAAGTCGCAAAATCCAGACGCCTGGTTCTTTCTTGTTCCGAAATTTCCAGCTCTGAGAGCTCTGTCAGAAGTTCTTTTCTTTGAGCAAAGAGAGTGCGCACTTCGTCTATTACTTTGCGGTGCACGTCACTTCCCAAGCTGTCGAGCATCTCGAGTTGAGCTTGAGGCGACATCAGTGTGCGCGCTTCGTGTTGTGCATGAACAGTAATCAGCAGCGCCCGCAGTTCTTGCAGTACGGAATGATTTACCGTAGTTCCGTTGATGCGGACTTTCGAGCCCGTCTTTGTGATCTCGCGGCTAACAACAAGGGATTTCGAGTCTTCGTCGATCAAATCTTCTTGTTTCAACCACGCTTCCACGCGCGAAGTCGGCTTAAAGGTTGCTTCGATCTTGGAGCGCTCGCAACCGATTCTGATGAACTGCGCTCCGACCTTGCCGCCCAGCACCGCACTCAGTGCGTCCATTACGATCGATTTTCCGGCGCCGGTCTCGCCCGTGAGGATGTTCAGACCATTTGACCAGTCAATTTTGATCTGTTCGATCAGAGCAAAATCTTTTATTTCGAGACTTTCTAACATGCACCGTATATAGAGTCGGATATCTTTTGTTCGCAGGAGCCGATGCCCCTACCGGCAATATCATAGCGAATTCGGATCGTCGTGCAAGCGTTGTTTAGTTTTGACAGCTAATCTCTTAGGTGGCAATCGTGTAGACAGTCTGGGGTGCAGTCCTGTATATGCAACTGAGATTACCTAGGCTTCTAGGTTGCTGTTTTGTCTGACGGTGGAGAGACTGATTCTGATCCTTGCGCCAGTGTTGTTTCTTTTGGCGCGATGCGCACACCTACCATCCAGAATGCTATGCAGCTGGTGATGGCGTTCAGAAGGGCGAGAAAAACCAGACCTACCATTGTGGCTCCTGGTTTGAGTTTCACATTGGCCATCGAGTCCAGCAAAGACATCTCTTTTGTTCGGAATGTCTGCACTTCTTTGCGCAAATCGTCGCAACTCGAACGCAATGTTTTGAACAGCTGTTCTTGTTTGTCCGCAGTCATGCTGCTTTTGGGATTTTCTACTGTCGCTTGAACTTCCTTTGCCGCGTTCACTATAGCCGTCGATAGCTCGCTTACTTTTATTGTTTCATTGGTAGGCAGGGTACCAATCAACTCGGTCAGAGCCTTCTTCCGTTTGGGCAGTTCGGCGAGATTCTCTTTCAATCGATTGCCGGCAGTCTCATCGCGATCTTTCAGATAGGCAAGCAAACAGAGAGCAACATCATTGCCCTGCTTCGAAATTTCTTCTGCTTCAGACACAATTTGAATTTGCTTCTTCAGCGCCAACAAATAACCCCGTTGCGCTTCTGCCACTTCGATGCGGGCAAAACCGCGCGCGCCCAAAAACGTTGGGATCGAAATCGCCGTCAAGACGATAAACAACATTATCCAGTTCTTTTTGGTAAGTTCGGGCATGAGGACATATTAGCCCAAAAAGCGAGCCTCAAAAGGGAGGGAAAACCTTCAAGAGTGGAATGAAAAGGGAAAGCGTCTTTTGCAGCGCAAGCTGCTTACGGAAGAAGGCAAGTCGCAAAAGCCCTGTCCACAACCGGCGCCAGTCAAAGCAAGGTGAATGAATGCAAGGCAAGGTCTTTCCGCAGATTGTCTCCGGACTTGTCTGTGCGGTCTTATTCTTTCTGTGTGGGGGGGCAGCTGGGTGGTGGATTTTAATCGCACCTTCTGAGGGGCCGAAAGATGTCCTGGATGTGAATAACATCGAGATTCTTTTGATCTGCGGTCTAATTCCTTCGCTTCTTGGCGCCGCGATCGGGGTTTTTGTATGTCGTCTGATTGAGGGTGCCAATGAGAGAGACCTCTACAAGTGAGTAGAAGCGCTTCAGTCTAAATAAGGTTTTTCAGCCGTTGCAAACTATGCAGGGGTGAGAGCGTGGATGCTTACCTGCGCTGCGACTTGTTTGGCAATTTCGATAAATGCTTTCGAAACAGGGCTTTCCGGATTGGTCGCGGTGATGGGAGCGCCCAGGTCTCCGCCTTCCCGAATCGCTGTATCGAGCGGGATTTCGCCAAGGAACGGAACCCCGGCAGCCTCGGCTACGCGCTTTCCGCCGCCGTGCCCAAAGATTTCGAAGCGTTCGCTAGAACCGGGCGGCTGGAAATAGCTCATGTTTTCAACGAAGCCCAAGACCGGCACATCCATTTGTTGGAACATTGCCAGCCCTTTCTGCCCGTCTAAGAGCGCTACTTCTTGCGGGGTCGTCACGATGACGCCGCCGGAAAGTTGGGTAGCTTGCACCATGGTCAATTGGGCATCGCCAGTGCCTGGGGGCATGTCGACGATTAAGTAATCCAGTTCGTCCCACTGAACATCACGCAGGAATTGACGGATCGCTTTATCGAGCATCGGTCCGCGCCAGATGATTGGTGTTTCTTTGTTTACGAAGAACGCCATCGAAATTACTTTGACGCCGTAATTCTCGGTAGGAAGAATTCTATTGTCTTTTGCCACCGGCTGGTAGTCGTCGACGCCCATCATCAGGGGGACATTGGGCCCTGTAATGTCCGCATCGAGCAATCCGACTTTAGCGCCCAGATGTGCTAGAGCGATAGCCAGATTGACGGAGACTGTGGTTTTGCCAACGCCACCTTTGCCGGAAGTGACGGCGATGATTTGGCGAATGCCCTCCACAGGTTCTTTGCCGCCGGGCAGTCTTCTTTGTCCGGCAACCGCTGCGCCCGATTCCATTTCAACTTCGGTAACGCCGGGAATCTTGGCGACAGCTTCTTTGGCTTCCGCTTCCAGTTTCTCTTTGACCGGGCATGCTGGTGTCGTCAATGTCAGCTTGAAGAAAACTTTGCTTCCTTCGATTTTGATGTCGGAAATCATGCCCAACGTGACAATGTCGGTATGAAGATCGGGGTCCATAACCGATTTGAGAGCGTTGTTTACAACCTCTGGAGTAATCGCTTCTGTTTGCGCGCTAACCATAACTGTCACCTACCCTGCAATCTGGTCGTCCTAGACCGGCGATACACTACCGGGTGCGCAAACCTGTGCGCACACCATTTCTGCCCTTGATGATAACCGCGGGCGCATGTTCTGACAGCCAAAATAATCAATTCTTCTAATTGATAGCGGCTTTCTGAGACATTTGTTATCTGTTTTTCAGATCAAGATCTTTCTTTTCGTTGGCAGGGACTACTGTCTCGAGAAGCAGTTCTTCAGCCAGTTTGAAAACACCATCATTCTGTCCCGGCCGGGCGCCTGAGTGGAAGGACCTATGCGTGGTCAAATTTAGAAGGCAGGGCACGATAATTGTTTGGAGAAAAGCATTTTTCGGACCTTTTGCGCTGTCTGCCTGCTCACCTCTTCTCAATGTTTCTGTTTTTTCCGCCGCCAGGACTAATTCTCGAAACGTAGTGTGTGTAGCCAAGCACGGCAATATCAAACAGGTGGAAATCAGTTGTTTGGCCAGTGGCAATTCCGAAGCTTTCAGAGCATAGTTCAGACAATCCGCGGAGAAACTTTCGAATTCGTGTGCTTTGGCTGTCTTAACGTAAGTGAGAAATAAATGAAAGGAAACAGTTCCGAATTTCCCGCGTTCTCCGGATGCATAAATGCTTACGGGGCGACCATTGGTGAGAGTGAGCTGTCGCCATACACGAAGTTTTTCGTGCTGTAATTTCTCATCGACTATTTCAGCGTAATCAATGTATTCGAGCATTATTGTCGCGAGGCAAGGCTCTAAGTGTAGCTTTCAAAGCGTTGGCGGTTTCAAGAGTATCAGGATGTTGGGCACCCAGGTATTTCTTTTGCATAGCCAGTGCCTTTTCCAACTGGTCTTTGGCTTTGTCAGTGTCACCTTGCTTCGAGCTCAGCTCTCCCAGAGAAGCAAGTGTTCTTGCTATCGTCGGATGTCCTGGCCTGAAAAACATTTGTCGTGTTGCCAGCGACTGTTCTAGAAATCTTCTCGATTGTTCCAAGTCCCTTTTGGAATCTTCTGAAACACCTCTGGATTCTTCCGCTCTTCCTTTTTCAAGAAGCAGCCTGCCCATTGTGCATTGGTCGGATGCAACATTAGGATGTTTTTCTCCAAAGGCTTTGCGATCTATTGAAATCGCTTTTTCCAAGATCTCTTGTGCTTCCGCAAACCGTCCCTGTTTCTGGTAAATCTTAGCCAAATTCTCGAGCACCTCGGCACACTCGGGCGAATCTTTTCCTGTTTCCTTCTGCCTCATGGACAGTGCTTTTTGTGCGCACTCAACCGCTTCTTCTAGTTTGCCCTGTTCTCGCAGTGCCCTGCCCAAGCCATTGTATATAGCCGCAAGTTTTGTATCGCTGTCTTTCCTTATGTTGCGCTTCCAGGTTTCAATGGCTCGCTTATAAACAGACTCTGCCTCGGCGTATTGACCAAGGTCATTGAGAAGCGCACCTTCATTACTGAGGCTCATCGGCAATTCCTGGCGCTTTGGAAAATATTTTTCTGCGATCTCCACTGTTTCTTTCACATATGGAGCAGCCAGCCGGTATCTCCCGGTGCCTCGGTAAATCATGCCCAGATTGTTCAGAACCCTTACCATACGCGGGTCTTTTGCATTTTCTGTCTTGCACTGTTCATAACAGAATAGGAATTCCTTTTCTGCTTCTTCGTACAGCCCTTGTTTGAAATATGATTCGCCCCTACCAATTGCGGCGTAGTAAGGCATCGACTTGAAGGCAATGAAAATGGCCCATGGAATTGCAATGGCATAGAGAACGATGCGAACTTTGTTGATTGTGCTCTGATACGGGCGAATTTTTTCCTGGAAATTCTGCAATTTCTGCCGGAAGCCGAGCCCCTTCTTTTGCAATTGTTGCGCTTTTTGGCTTAGTGTATGGAACTTATTGCGTTCGCCGGCAGTCTGGCCGCTGTCCTCATTCGTGGCATTCTCTTGGGCTCTAGGGTTTGCAGTGTTTTCAGCGTTTGAAGTGTTCTCAGCAACTGGATTATCGTCGGTGTTGGCATTCACTTCTGCGTTCATTGGATTTTCCGTCATAGCTGAGATAGGAAGATTTGCGCCGATAAACCGGCAAGAATGCTCTTGGCATTGTTGCCTTTGTTTATCCTAATTGTTTAGTAAACGCCCATGGGGCAAGTTCTTGCAGAGTAAAACCAGGAAAGCTCGAAGTCAATGAGGGAAAACCATGAGTTATATAATTCACCTGGTCCATCGACACTAACTGTAAGAGAGTCTCTGCGGCGTGAAACGACAAAATAAACTTCTGACTCTGTTTCTTATCGCCAATATTTCTGGCGCTCCGATTAGTTCTGTCTCTGCGCAAGACAGTTACGGCAATGTCGATAGTCAAAAACAGAGTTTTCGGACAGGTCAGAGATTCGCCGAAAAGCGACGTCAAAGGCGCCAACAAAGACAGCTGAGAAAACTTCAGAAAGAAAGCTCGCAACTGGAAAATTCTCAGTCGTCCAACTCGCGTTCATTTGGCACTCGAATAGATAAGTCTAAGGACAGCTCTATCGATGTAATTTCGGGCGAAGATCTCGACAAATCAGACTCTGGCGAAAAGGATAAGAAAAAGGCTGATTCGGACCGGAAAGAGCAGTCCGAAGAGACGTCCAAGTCTCAAAAGAGTGAAAACTCTGGCGCCGACGAGAAGAAATCAGGCAAAGAATCTTCTTACAGCAAAACGACTAGCGAAGCGCCCTGTCTGTCCTGGTTGAACCCGCTGGGCAAGCCGAAGGCAATTATTCTCTGCGTCCACGGATTGGGCCTTCATAGTGGTAGTTATGAGCAGTTCGGCAAAGCCATGTCTCAGCGTGGATATGCTGTTTACGCCGTTGATGTGCGCGGTTTCGGTTCCTGGATGGCGGCTAAAGGGCGAGAGAAGTGTGATTTCAAACATTGTACGGACGACATTGTTTCGACTCTAAATGTTTTGCGTATGGCTAATCCGAATGTGCCGGTCTATCTTCTGGGTGAGTCGATGGGGGGCGCGATCGCTCTTGATGTTGCTTCTGAATATCCTGCTCTCATCAATGGGCTTATTTCGGCTGTTCCTGCAGCCGAGCGGTTCAATACGGGCCGAACAGACTTCAAAGTTTTCATGCATTTGCTTACGGGCAATCGCAAAGTCAATGTGGAGAAGTCGGTCGTCGACCGCGCCACCGCTGATCCCAATTTGCGCGAAGAGTGGACCGAAGATCCGCTCGGGCGTATGAATCTCTCTGCAAAAGAATTGATGCAGTTTCAGGCTTTCATGAATGATAATCACGATCGCGCCAAGAAGATTGATCGGCTTCCGGTTCTCTTTGTTCAAGGTGGAAAAGATAAACTCGTGAAAGCCGAGGGCACCAAGGAGCTTTTCGAAAAGTTGCCTACTGCCGATAAGAATCTAGCCATGGTCAATGGCGCCGAGCATCTTGTATATGAAGAAGGGCAGTTCTCGAAAGAGGTTCTCGATCTCACTGATAATTGGATCAAGCAGCGGCTGCCCAATAAGAATGGTCAACCCGCATCGCCAAATTTGATGAAGGCTCGTGCAATGATGCAGTCGAAACAGTTTGTCAGGGCTGTTCCTCTACTGCAGCAGATCGTCGCAGAAGAGCCTCAGAATCCTGAGCCATACGTCCTTCTAGGTTTGGCTTTCTTGAAAACCGGACACCCGATCAAAGCGCGGGAAAATGTTCGCCAAGCTTTTGTAATCGCGCACAATAGTAAAGACCCCGCCAAGGCTCGCGCCGCTAATGATTTACTGCTAAATTTGCCACCTGAAATAATTGCACCGGCGCTGGCTCGCGCCACTCAGGGCGGACTGCAGAAACGCCCTGGCGTATTGGGTGGTCCGAGAGGGCTGGCTGCCATGTCTGGCAGCTATAAGGTACTCATCTTCAGCGCCAAATGGTGTGAACCGTGCAAAGATTTGGAACCAATCATAAATGAAGCCAAGTCGCGTTTCGGTAAAAAAGTTGAGTTCACAGTTTTGGATGTCGATGATGAATCCAATCAACCTCTGATCGAGAAATATCATGTAAGTCCCGTTCCGACAATGATCTTCATTAAACCGAATGGTGAAGTTGCCGATTATTCAGTAGGCTTTTCCGGAGTGTCTGGCATGATCAAAGGCATTGCAAAAATGCTTCTGCCTGGATGATGGTGCACCTGTTGTGGATAGGGCCGCTGGTATTGATAGCGGCAATGATTCTGTGCTGGTATTTCGGCGCACTGCCGCTGCTTTGGCTAATGACCCACTTCTATGAAGGATGTTATGTCCTGGGAGAGGACTTGAGCATCGCATATGGTGCCGGTGTATTTGTGCATGAAGTGGCGCTGGCATTTTTGAAAAAACGTTTGGGCGCGTACGATTACAGGCTGGCTCCGCTAATGGTGCAGACTGGCGTGCTTCTAAATGCTCAAGCAAAATATGCAGAGGCTGAGCCATATTTTTTAAGAGCAAAAGAAATTTACGAATTATCCTTGAACCAATTTCAGCAAAAGAACAATTCCGTCATGGTGGAAAATGTCGCTCGCGAACTAGCTCAATTGGGATTGGATTACGCGTCATTGCTGGAATTGACCGGACGTCAGAAGGATGCGCCGACCATGCTTTTGAGAGTGGCTCGACAGCTGGAGGATAAAGGGCATCAGACCCTCGCTGTCTCTTTATCTGCCGAAGCAGCGAAGTACGAGCACAAGTAAGTTCTCTATCTTATTTAGGTTCAATTGCAGCGAGAGTGGTTTTCATAGAGTCGAAAAATACCTGCGCCATAAACATCTGGTTCAGGGTCCAGGGCGCACTGTGTTTCTCAATCGTCTGGCGTAAAACTTCGTAAGGATGCTCGTTCTTTCGACTTTTCTCTACGCTCATAAATATCGAACTTGCCCAGGTGAATGTTTGTTCAAGCTCCGGTCTGAAAATGTGAATGCTCATATCGTGAGCAGGAAAGGACATGGTGATGACACCGCTGGCGGTTTCAATCATTCCCTCGAGAGGGAATTTGCTGCGTAAATTGTCTTCCACAAAAAAGTGTTTTTGGTTTGTTATTTTCAGCCATTCGGCATATCTTGAAATGTCCACGTCTGCCGGTGTTACGGGATAGGTTCGTATGGCATTCTCACTGATCAGAGCCATTCCTTTGCCGTCGAAAAGCTCCAGTATTGTTGGTGCATTATTGATCAATTCAGTTTCTAACTGTTTACGAGAAGGGTTTTCTCTCACTAATTCAAAAAAGCGGCGCAGTTTGTCTTTCAAATCGCGCTCTGTGCCATCTTCATAGGAGCTTATGCGCAATGAAATAAGCTTTCCAACAACCTCGCAATAGGAACGTAGCCAGTGTGGGACAGCGCGCGGTGTGCGGTGATGGCAGACTATTAAGCCCCAGAGCCGACCGTTGCAAACAATCGAGATACTCAAGCTGGCACCAATGCCGTTCTGACGCAAATTTACAATATGATTTCTGGAGGCGCTGGCAAGGGCGCAATTGGAGAGGTCGACATGCTCGCAGTCGCCAAGTAATGAAGCAGGCTCGTAGTGAGAATCCGGCACTGCTCGAATGGTATTTCTACAGTACTGCTCGCACGTTTCCCATGTAATATCCTCGGCCGGAAAGGAGAAATTCAAAAAGGAGTCCATTCCTGACGATACTTTTTCGGAGATGATTTGACCGGTCATCGCCTGGTCCAATTTGTAGACCATGACCCGATCGAAGCCGCTCAATTTCTTCATCTCAGAAGGAATCAGCTCGATGAGTGTCTCTATGCTCGTTACTCTTCCGAAGGCCGCAACTGCCTCTGTAAGTGCAACAGTTTCTTCGGTTGATGCTTCAGCATCCTCCTGACTCTCTTCCATCTCTATAAGCACTCGATTGCTCATCGTTTGCACATAACAGTTGAAACGCCTATGGTCAAAGAGTGGGAAGTCTCCGGAAATTAGCATCAAGGTCCGCCCTTCTTGATTGAGCCTGCGTCGCAAATTGGCTGTAATAGCTGCTCCGAACAATTCATCGAATGTATGTCCCAGAATCGTTTTCGCGCCACCGACAACGATCTTGCTGAAGTTAGAGCTTGCCGCGACAACCCGCAGATCTTCTTTCTCCAGAACCAGGAGATAACCGTTCGGTTGAATTGTCGGCTCATTAGATTGGAATTTTTCAGCGTTTTCGTTTTTAAACATAAGTCTCCCCACCAGAACCCAGACCTGGGTTCCTTTCCTCTGTGGATATTTATTTGTGAAAGTATTAGTTACTCGACCAAGCTTGCTTGATTTAAGCTGCCCGATCCTCTGACTCTTCCGATTTTTCCTGCCCTCTTGCCTCAGAGTTTTTTGACATTGAATCGACGAGTTCTCTATAGATTTCCAGCGCCTTTTTAGGCTGTCCGTGTTTGGCTAAGAATTCCGCCATCCACTTAAGCTCCTTAAATGGCTTGCTGCTATTTTCTCCTTCTGTGTGATTGGTCATAACTTCCTACCTTTTTCTGCATGTTCCTTTTTTTGAGCGTACGAGTCATTTATGGATGCTCGGGCTACGAGGTGGACGCAACCTTACCGCGTTAGTTCCTCTGTAAAAAAAGCAAAAAGGTGGGAACCCGAGATGGGTTCCTGTGCCTCAATACACGCAAAAGCAAAGCAGGGCAGGTTATCTTGACTTGAATATGTTCAGTAAGAGCGACTCAAAACCTTCTTTATCTACAGCCGTTGCTACTTGAACTTTTCGACCGCCGAACAGTGAAGTGGATGTTTTGCCCATGCTTTTTCCAGAAGTTGCAACATCCACCCTCATTTCTTTAAACGTATAGAGATCGGGCTTAATTGTCGCCGCCGCTGTCAGTGTGTCCCAAAAGTAATATTCAAAACCTTTGACTAGGGACCAGAGTCTCAATGCCAGCTTGCAACCGCGAGAGCGGTCAGAAGATTCATCTAGAAGTCCAAGAAATTCCTTGGTGACCGGCAACTGATTGGTGACGTCCAGCGGAATCAATTTGATTGGAATCTTAGTATCCAGCGTTGCCTTGAACGCCTCAGGGTCGGCATAAATATTCCACTCCGCGCTGCCGTCATGCCCATCTTCCTGGACATTGCCAGGCACATTGAAAGCACCGCCCATAATGACGATTTCTTCGACTTTGCTCTTCAGCTCCGGATTGTCGCGCAGCAAAGGAGCGACATTAGTCAGTGGTCCCGTGGTAACAAGCGTCATGGGAATTTTCGAATTGTTCAAGCAGTCATAGAAAACTGATTCGATCTTCCTTCCTTGTTTTGCTTGATACGAACGCCTCATCTCGATTTCACTGAAGAGGGGCAATTCGTTTATGATGAAACTTTCTTTGCGCCAGTTGTCTGGAAATGGGTTGGGAACCGCATCTTCAGTTACTGCTATTTCTGCGCCCTCAAGCTGCAAATACGTCGCTATTTTTACCATGGCACTGTACGCTTGATCCGCAAAGCAGTCACCATTGGTGATACCAATCGCTTGCAAATCGATTTCCGGCGCCATCCAGAGGAGCACAGCGCTCAAAATGTCATCGACGTGTCCGTCGTGGTCGTGCAGTACGGGCTTTGGCATCAGCTAGACGAATTCCCTAGATCTACTTTGCAGGCTTTGGCCTGAAGTTCAGTTTACTTGTCCTGACGCGCACTTTCATGAATCGCGGGCGATTCCTGAAGCCTTCGAAATGTAGGGGCTGCTTTAATGCCGCCTGTGCCTAAACCAGATTTACAAAATGCCCAGCTGCATCTTGGCGTCTTCGCTAGCCATGGTTCTGGGGTCCCATCTTGGCGTCCAGACGAGGTCAACTTTCACATTCTCCACCCAGGGCAGTTTTTTCACTGCCATATGCGCTTGCGATTGAATGACTGCGCCGAGCGGGCATGCCGGACTTGTCAGCGTGAGCTTGACCGTGACATTGCTGCCTTCTACCTCTATTCCATATATAAGGCCGAGATCGACAATATTGACCCCCAATTCCGGGTCTACTACCGTCCTCAAATTCTCTTGCACTACGTCTTCTTGCAACGAGGACATTTTTAACTCCTACAGGGTGTGGTAAAGGGGGTCTTCTATTTGAGTCCAAAACCTCAATCGATAACGATTGAGGTTTTTCCTAAGTAGTTGGCGATTTGAGGGCGTTTCCAAGTCCTTCGAGCATGGTGTTCCAGGGCAAGAGCGCGCACTTTATTCGGACGGGGTATTTTTTTACCCCTCGTAAAGCTTCAAGGTCTTCCAACTCGTCAGGAAGTTCAACTTCTTCCTTCTTGTCGAGCATCATCCGCTTGAATAGGTCGACGATTTCGTTGGCTTCTTCAATGGTTTTGCCAAGCAGGAGTTCGGACATCATCGAGCCGGAGGCTGTATTAATCGAGCAGCCTTTGGCTGTCAATTTGACATCTTCGATCTTTCCGTCCTTTATAGACAGATAGAGGGTTAATTCATCGCCGCAAAGCGGGTTGACGCCCTCTACCTGGGCGGTAGGGTGTTCTATCGCGCCGTGATTGCGAGGGTTGTGGTAGTGGTCGAGAATCGTTTCTCGGTAGAGATCGTCAGACAGCGACATGACCTAAAACCTTATCTGCTTCCTTCAACGCTTCAAACAAAAGGTCTACTTCTTCTTTCGTGTTATAGATATAGAAGCTCGCTCTTGCTGTTCCCATAACATTCATATCCCGCATCAGAGGCTGACAGCAGTGGTGTCCGGCTCTAACTGCGATTGCGGCGTCGGCGCAAATCTGCCCAATATCATGGGCGTGGATTGAGTCCACATTGAACGAGATTACGCCACCACGGGAAGTGACATCCTTAGGCCCGAAAATGGTGATGTCTCCTAGTTCATTCAGTTTGCTGAGCGCGTATTTCGTTATTTCAATTTCGTGCTCACGTACATTATCCATGCCCAGAGCGGCGAGATACTCGATAGCTTTGCCAGAGGCAATGACATCGGCAATATTGCGTGTGCCAGCTTCAAATTTCCAGGGCAATTCGGACCACGTGGCTCTATCTCGCCAAACTGACGTAATCATGTGCCCACCTGACAAAAATGGCGGCATGGCATTGAGCAATTCGGTTTTTCCGTAAAGAATGCCGACGCCTGTTGGCCCGAGCATCTTGTGCATCGAAAACGCCAGAAAATCGACATCGAGATCGCGCACCGAAGTCTTTATGTGCGGCACCCCTTGGGCGCCATCTACGAGGATAACGGCACCGCGCGCATGGGCAAGCGCTGACAGCTTCTTTATAGGATTGATAGTTCCCAGGACATTAGACATTTGCGTGACTGCGACGATTTTTGTTTTGTCGCTGATCAGCTTTTCGGCTTCCGCCATATCCAGCTGCCCGTCTTCAGTTAAAGGGATGAATACGAGTTTTGCACTGCGCTCTGTCGCCAGTCTTTGCCAGGGGATAAGATTGGAGTGATGCTCCATTGACGTGAGCACTATCTCGTCGCCCGGCAGAATATTGGCATTGCCCCAGGCATAGGCGACAAGGTTGATCGACTCAGTAGTTCCGCTCGTGAAGATAATCTCGTGGGTGTGTTCGGCGTCTATAAATGAGCGAACTGTTTCTCGCACCGATTCATAAGCATCAGTGGCTTCTTCCGCAAGCGTGTGAATGCCCCTGTGAATGTTGGCATTATAGCTTTCGTAATAGTCTGTAAGCGCATCAATTACCACCTTCGGCTTTTGCGAAGTCGCGGCATTGTCGAGGTAAACCAGCTGTTTGCCTTCGATTTGACGTTTTAGGATGGGAAAGTCTTTGCGAATTTGTTCTACGTTCAACTTGCTCACTGTCGGCTACCTCGCACCGCTGGCAGTGGCTTGCGCCGCCACCCAAACTTCTTCCCCGCGCACTTCGACTTTGTAGGTCGGCACCGGCAATACGGCCGGCAGGCAGAGCGCCTTGCCCGTGACTACGTCAAATCGCGCTCCGTGGCGGGGACATTCTATTTGATTGTTTATCAGTTCGCCCTCGCCCAGCGGACCTCCATCATGAGTGCAGAGATCGGCGATGGCGTAATACTCTCCGTCCACGTTACAGATGGCCAGCTCGGTTTCGAAAGCGGTGAAGACACGTGCTGAACCTTGCGGAATATCAGCTTTGTTTGCCACTTTTACAAATTCGACGGTCATCTTGGACTGCTCCTAAAAACTAGCTGTGAATCTTGTCTGCCACCAGGTTGTTGATCCAGTCTCCTGCTCCGTCTACCGGGCAAGATTGAACCACTTGGCGGAAGAAGCCGGTGACGATCAGTTCTTCTGCTTCAAGAGAACTGAGCCCGCGGCTCATCAAATAGAAAATCTGCTCTTTGTCCGCCGGTCCTACAGTAGCTCCGTGAGAACACTTCACGTCATCAGCTAGAATTTCCAGTTTGGGTATCGAATCAGCGTGAGCATTCGATCCGAGCAGGAGATTCTTGTTGCTCTGATATGAATCCGTACGCTGCGCTTCTTTGCTGACCCTGATTGTGCCCAGATAAGCAGAGGAAGAGCTGTCTTTCAATGCTACTCGGAAATTGATAGTCGAGCCGGTGTCCGGTGCGATGTGATCTTGAATGGTATTGAACGAATAGCGCTCGCTGCCGGCGCCCAGGACGACGCCGCGAATGTCGCTCTTAGAGCCTGGCTCGATGAGATTCGTTTGGATATCAGACTTGATTTGCCATCCACCCAGTGCAATTGTCGAAGCGTGCAGAGAGCCGTCTCTTTTTACTTCGTTGTAAACACGCGAAACTGCAAAGGTGTTGGCCGAGAAATCGGACACATCCAGATAGGACAGGCTGGCGTTTGCACCGACATAAGTCTCGATGGAAGAATTGACGAGAGAAAGGGCTTGAGTCTCAGCCGTATTCTTTGTTTTGTCAGCTGTGCATAGATTGACGAATTCGGCTTTTGCTCCTTGCTCGACAATAATTATCACCCGAGGAAAAATGGCGACAGACTCTTCTTGTCCAGTGGACAAGATGTTCAGCATGGGGCTTTCCAGAGCGACGTTTTTGGGAACGTAGAGAAATGCACCGCAATTGAAAAGAGACTGATTCATCAAGTAGAACTTGTCATTCTGGGCGAAATCCGCAGAAGGCAAATTCTCCGGCGCAAGATATTTGCTCAACAGTTCTCCGTGCTGAGCCAGCGCTGTCTTGAGAGAGCAGAAAATCACACCTTTGGAAAGCAAGTCGCTGTCGGCGTTGCCGATCTCGACGCTCTGCGGTGTAGTGTAGATGTAGGGAAGATTTTTGCCGAGGTGCGAAAGCGCTGCAGTAATGACTGCCGGTTCCTTTTCTGCTTTCTTCTCCTGGCTGTCGCTTACAACTACATTGAGAGTACTCAAATCGAGAGCGTCGACTTCCGTGCGGCGCCAGTTCTCGTCGCGATTGCATGGTGTCGGAATTTTCAGGTAAGACTCAAAAGCTTTCAAACGGCTGTCTTTCAGCCATGCCGGCTCAGAAGTCTGCTTGGTTATTTCGTCTACCCGCTCTTTGGCTATCGTTTTCACCGTCTCACCCAATGATCTTTCTATATCCAGTTGTCACGCCTATTCGCGTCGGTCTTGGCCATGTGTAAGCATGGCTCGCCTCAGTCCACGATCTCCATAGCTAACCTACGGATCCTTCCATCTCGAGCTGGATGAGTCTGTTCAACTCAACAGCGTATTCCAGAGGAAGCTCCTTGGTGAAGGGCTCGAAGAAACCGTTGACGATCATTGCCTTGGCTTCTGCTTCGGTCAGACCGCGGCTCATCAAATAGAAGAGCTGCTCTTCGCCGACTTTGGAAACAGTCGCTTCGTGCTCGATGGTCACTTCTTTCTCGTCCACTTCCATGGTCGGATATGTGTCGGAGCGCGAAGCTTCATCGAGAAGCAGTGCATCGCAACGTACTGAGGACTTGGAGTTTTTCGCTTCCGGATACACCTTGATGAGACCGCGATAAGAAGCGCGTCCGCCATCTTTCGAAATTGACTTCGAGACGATGGTGGATGAGGTGTTGGGAGCGGCATGGATGATCTTGGCACCGGCGTCTTGGTGCTGATCGTTGCCGGAAAGAGCAACTGAAAGCACCTCGCCGTGAGCGCGCTGTCCGACCAGGTAAATGGCCGGGTATTTCATAGTCAGCTTCGAACCGAGGTTGCCGTCGATCCATTCGACTTTTGCGTCCTCGTGAGCGACCGCGCGTTTGGTGACAAGGTTGTATACGTTTTTCGACCAGTTCTGGATGGTCGTATAGCGAATATGTGCGCCCTTCTTAGCAATCAACTCGACCACTGCAGAGTGCAGCGAGTCTGTCGAATAGACAGGTGCCGTGCAGCCTTCGATGTAGTGCACGTAGCTGCCGGGTTCGGCAATGATGAGAGTGCGCTCGAATTGACCCATATTTTCCGCGTTGATGCGGAAATATGCTTGCAGCGGGATTTCCACTTTGACGCCCGACGGAACCCAGATAAAGCTTCCTCCGGACCATACAGCCGAGTTCAATGCGGAGAACTTGTTATCGGCAGAAGGAATAACGGTGGCAAAATGCTCGCGCACGATTTGCTCGTGCTCGCGCAATCCGGAGTCCATGTCCAGGAAGATTACGCCTTGTTTTTCGAGATCCTCGCGGATCGAGTGATAAACAACCTCCGATTCATACTGAGCTGTCACCCCGGCAAGAAACTTGCGCTCGGCCTCGGGAATACCGAGGCGATCGAAGGTTTGTTTGATGCCTTCAGGCACCTCTTCCCAGCTCTTCTCACCTTTCTCGGAGGGCTTGATGTAATAGAAGATATTGTCGAAATCGATGTCATTGAGCAGTTTGCAGTTGCCCCAGGTGGGCATCGGCTTCTTCAGGAAAATATCGAGAGCGCGCAGGCGGAACTTGAGCATCCACTCCGGCTCGTTTTTCATCGCCGAAATACTGCGGACAATCTCTTCAGTCAGTCCGCGACCCGATTTGAAAACGTAATTTTCTTTGTCCTTGAAACCATACTTGTAGTCGGATGCAATCGAGCGGATATCGCCAAATTGATCAGTTGTTTCGTGTGGTTGTCTAAGTTCGGCTGCCATGGTTGCCTCCTTCAGGCTAAGCTACGCCCGAGGGTGTAAGTTCCTGTGTTACCCAGTCATAACCGCGTTCTTCAAGCTCTTCGGAAAGCTCGCTGCCGCCTGTTTTGACAATCTGTCCGCTCTGGAAAACGTGAACGAAATCCGGCTTTACATAATTGAGAATACGCTGATAGTGAGTGATGAGAAGCACTGCAGTCTCTTTCGTCGCCAGTGTGTTGATGCCGTTGGAGACAACCTTAAGTGCGTCGATATCGAGACCGGAGTCGGTTTCATCCAGCACGGCTAATGCCGGCTTGAGAAGTGTCATTTGCAGAATTTCCAGGCGTTTCTTCTCGCCACCCGAGAATCCGTCGTTGATATAACGCGACAGAAATTCGTCTTTTACTTCCAGGAGCGCCATTTGAGCCTTCAGCTCCTGGCGAAATTCTTTGACCGGAATCTCTTTGCCGCGCACTGCTTTGACCGAAGCACGCAAGAAATTGGAAACCGAAACACCTGGAATGGCGACAGGGTATTGGAATGCCAGAGAAAGACCCTTCTTGGCTCTTTCATCCGGAGGCAAATCGCCTATCTCTTCGCCTTTGAAAAGAATAGAGCCGCGATTGATGTGATAGCGCGGGTGACCCATGAGCGTATAAGACAGAGTCGACTTGCCCGACCCATTTCGGCCCATGATGGCGTGCACTTCACCAGGGTTGATGGTGAGATTGACACCCTTGAGGATGTCCTTGCCCTCTACTGAGACCCACAGGTCTTCAATCTTCAGAAGTGGTTCTTGTGCTGCCATTTTGTTTACTCGGTCCTTTGTGTTTTCTGTCCCTGGTTCTGTAAGCGCCGTCTGTCTCTAACGCCTATCCTGAGTTTCAACCCTCTCAGCCTTTTAAATGGATATATATCCTATCCTTTTTAGGTAAGTTGCTCCTTGAGAAGGCACCTTAAACATATCAAAGTTTCGGCTGGTTGGCTTTTATAGATATAATAGTATCAAAAATCTACCAAGTCCCAACCGTCCTTAAGGATAGTTTTTGATAGCTCAAACGGTGCTTCAGGGGCAGCCCCTCTCACACTTGAGACTGATATTTGGGGTAGTTGAGGTAGAAGATATTTCCAGCGCCATTGTTGCGACACGGTTACACTAGCTACGCTTAAACTTCGATACGAAATGATTACTCAGCCCTTATCCGGAACGCCAGAGACGACTCAACAAGCCGTGCTTCTCTATTTGAAGCGGCATGGAGAGATGACTATCGGGGAATTGTGCGATGTGCTGAATATCACCTCGATGGCTGTTCGCCGCCACATTTCGGGACTTATGCAGGACGGTCTGGTTCTCTCGCGCATGGTCAAGCAATCTCGCGGCAGACCCACTTATAAGTACAGCCTCTCCGAAAAGGCCGAGTCTCTCTTTCCGTCAGGAATGCAGACTCTGGCTGTTGAGCTGCTCGATATGGTCTTTGAAGAGTCCGGTCATAAGGGGGTTATGAAACTTCTCGAGCGCCGCAATGAGAAACGCGCCTCTCGGCTGCTTTCCCGGGTGGAGGGCAAAACGCTGGAAGAGCGTGTTGCCGAAGTGGCAAAGATCTTTTCTGAAGACGGCTATATGACTGAATGGGAGAAACTCCCTGACGGCAATTTCTTTATTTTCCAGCGTCACTGCGCGCTTCACGATCTGGCTCATAAATATCGCCAGCTCTGCGCGCTCGAGCCGCAGCTTATGGAAACCTTGCTGGGTGTGAAAGTGACGAGGGAAAAATACATGCTCCAGAACGACCCGGTTTGCGGTTATCTGGTCAGGGAAGCCGGCTGAATCAGCCAGATTGTCTCCAGCGTATTTACACGCTAGGCGGCAGGGATGCGCAGGCCTAATATCTAAGTACTTCACTTAGGCCTTTAACCCAGCACGAGCGATATTTGGGTCAGATGCGCAACGCCATTTCCCCTGAGAAAGAAAAAGCGGTCGATTCCCCCGCGCCTCATCAGGAGGCCGAAGGGGACGCAACGCAGCTTTTGCTGGCTGACAGCCGAACCTTGCCGCCGCGAAATTCAGGCGAAAGTACTGCCGTCCAAGCTGAGGCTCAGGATGCGGCTGGTGGAAATTCAGTCGCAGAGGCAGCCCGGCAGGGCGATAAGGAGAAGGGCGGGGCTGGAGGTCGGTCTGCCGCCAGCCGCGCGGATGGACATAACAAGGATGCGACCGGACAAACATGTCCTGTATCCAGGGAGTACAACGCCCTTATCGAGAAGAGCTGGAGAAATATTTACGACCCGACTCCGCTGGGTGACCTGGCCGCTCTCAGAAATAAATACAATTGCCAGATCAAATCTCCGGCTGATGCCTTCCGCTTTGTAAATCAGGAACTCGGAAAAACAGAAGATCCATATTCTCGCGTTCTCAATCCTGCCCAAGTAAGACAGCAAGATCGGCTGATGAAGGGGGCGGGTAAAGGAATAGGCATTGAGGTTATTGCAGTCGAACCTGAAATAGCTAAACAGACGGGTTCGCTCAAGGTCATCGAGGTGATTCCCGGCAGCTCTGCGGCGAAAAAAGGTGTTCAGAAAGGAGATTACATATCTACGGTCGATGGCGTCGACTTGACCGGCAAGTCCTCCGCAGAGGCCTTTGCCCTCATTCAATCTGAGAAGACTCATAACATCACCGTAATCAGGAACGGAGAGAAAAAGGAGCTGACACTCGAGCAAACCACTGTCGATGTGCCGGCGGTAGTCGACCGGGTTATACCGGGCACCAATATCGCTTACATTCGTATCCGCGATTTTATGCAGGATGATCAGTCTTATGAGTTGCAGAATGCCATCAAAAGGCATCCCAAGGTCGATGGATTTGTTTTCGATGTGCGAGGAAATCTGGGCGGTTCGGTAAGGCAGGCGCTCGAGTCCGCGTCAATGGTCGTGGGCGGCGGAACATTGCTGACCACAAGAATGCGCCACGAAGACGACAATCCATCCGGACCGGCTCGCTATGATAAAACCGACTATACGCTTGACCGCTACGAGCTGGTCACCCGCACTACAATGCCCGACGGAAAGATTGAAGAGCAGCGTGATCTAAGGCTGGCAGATCTAGTCAATAAGCCATCTGTGGTGTTAGTGAACGGTGACACTGCTTCGGCTGCTGAAATATTTGCCGGCGCGCTACAGCAAAATGGAGAAGCGACACTTGTAGGAACACAGACTTACGGCAAAGGCATAGGCCAGACTGTTTTCTTCGATCAGCCGGCTGGAAGCCGTCTGCAAGTTACGAACTTTCGCTTCTTCACACCCAATGGTGACTGGATTGGCGATGCAGGAAAAAATCGCAAAGGTATTCGTCCGGATAAAGAAGTGGTGAACGGAACTTATTCCGAGCCGGAGAGCGCTAACGATCTGCAGTTTCAAGCAGCTATAGCCGAGATCAATAAGAAACTCGGTCGCTAAATAAATTGTCCTTCGATTTTTCTAAATGCCTTTGAATTCGAAATTGCGAGTCTGCTTTTTCGGATTGATTGTCGACAGTTTGACAAAATTGGCGGCGCCGCGAGCGGCAATCGGCAAGCCGCCCGTAATGATTATGTTGTCTTTCGGTGAGACCAGTCCTCTTTTGAGAAGAGTCTCTTCAACCAGTGCCAGAGTAGATTCCGAGTCGCTCACTTCGGTCAGCATGAGAGGCGTCGTTCCCCATAGCAGAGATAACTGACGGTAGACATATTCGTGCTGCGTGAGAGCGATGATAGAAACCGGTGGTCGGAATTGCGAGACGAGCCGCGCTGTAGAGCCGGTTTTGGTAAAGGTCGCTACCGCTTTGGCGTCCATGTCGAGGGCCATGGCTACTGCCGCGTGTGCCACCGCCTGCGATGCGCTGTTGAGCGGATGTTCGACAATTCTCGAGCTCATTGTTGCTTCTGCTTGATAGGCAATTCTGTCCATCATGCGCACCGCTTCGAGCGGATAATTGCCCATGGCCGTCTCTTCCGAGAGCATTACTGCATCGGTGCCGTCGAAAATCGCATTGGCGACGTCAGAAGCTTCGGCTCTGGTCGGCCTGGGATTGTTGGCCATTGAGTCCAGCATCTGGGTCGCCGTGATTACTGGCTTTGCCTTCTGGTTGGCTCGCTTGATGATCATCTTCTGGATAGGTGGAACTTTTTCTGGTGGTAATTCCACTCCCAAATCGCCGCGTGCCACCATGACACCATCGGCGGCATCAAGGATGGCTTCCAGCTGGTCGATCGCCTCTGGTTTTTCCAGTTTGGCGATAATCATGGGAGGCGGCCAGTGGTCGCCGATTGCTTCCCGCAAATCATAAATGTCTTTGGCATCGCGCACGAAAGAGAGTGCGACAAAATCGACTTCGTTCTTCAATCCGACTACCAGGTCGGTCCTGTCCTTCTCGGTCAGAGCCGGAATTGAGAGCCTGACGCCGGGAATGTTGATGCCCTGATGATCTTTCAAATGCGCAGCCGTCAAGACTTCGCATTCTGCATCCGTTTCATTAGATTTTTTGACCCGCAACTCGATAATGCCGTCGTCCAGAAGGATGGTGTCGCCTGCCTTAACTTCCTTGGACAGACGAGGGTAATTGGCTGTGACTATCTCGCTCGAGCCTTCCACTTTGCGGCTCGTCAGCACGAATTTCTGACCGACTTTCAGCTGCACGCCTTTGCCGCCGGCGATTCTGCCTGTTCTTATTTTTGGACCGGAAAGGTCGAGAAGGATGCCGACCGATGTGTCGAGCTGTTTGGCGATCGTACGCAGATCTGTGATGACGCCTTCGATGTCTTCATGAGAGGCATGGGAACAGTTAATGCGAGCTACGTCCATGCCAGAGCGAATCAATTCTTCCAGCATTTCTTTTGAGCGGCAGGCCGGACCGATTGTCGCGATAATTTTGGTTCGAGTCATCGAATTGTTTTCTCTCTTTTTTGCAACAGAAAATCGTTCTAACTGTCCTGATCTATTTGCTATGCCGCTACGCCGGTGTCGAGACTTGCTGCGACAGGAACCAGCTGGGAGAAACATCAGGGAACAGGTTATCGATTGACTCAATTTCAGACAGTTTGCCGCCGTCTATATTGTTTTCTCTGAGCATCTTAGCCAGCTCTTTGAAGCGCTCGTAATGTCCGTTGAAGCGCTCGACGGCATATTGTTTCGCTTGACCGGTAGTGACAAGGAAGGGCCAATCGCTTGATTGAATCAGAAGATTCTCGCGGCAAAGCTGTTTTATAGCGCGCCTCGCCAGGTCATTGTTGGTGTTTTCGAACATCTGGCAGAGTGTTTCTGTGGTGTGCTCGCACTCTGAAATAATCGGCCACATCCACTCGGTTTCATTGTTCAGCCAGACTTGCCAGTGACCTCCTGAACCCCATGACGATTCGGGTAATTCAATAGCTTTCGTCGGTGCCTGTGTTTCCAGATATTCCGATGCCGTGCGCATTGTCACTGCCGTGTACTGGCGAAGCTTTTTGACTACTTCTTTGATCCAGGTCACACCTTCGAACCACCAGTGTCCGAATAGCTCTGTGTCGAAACTTGCCATTACCAGCCCTGGCTCGCCAGTCTTCTTCAAGTGGTCGGTGAGGCATTGCTGCAAGAAGCCGACATAATGATCTGAATTTTCATTCAAGCGGGCCATGGCCGCCTCTGGATTGTAGAGCTGCTTGGCTCCCAGATCGGTGGTTTTGGAAGTCAGCTTCCAGTAATGCAAACCGGAATTGTCATCTTTCTTGTGAAATTCTCGGTAATTGCCGTCGCCCGGATAACCCTGATCTGCTGACCAGACCAGATAACCTGCTTCTTCATGCCTGCCCATGACGGCAACCGGATATTCTTTCAGCCAGAAAGCTTCGAAAGTATCCAGTCCAGTCTCTGGTCTGGGCGCGGTCGGAATATATTCGATTGAACCGTAAGGTCCGATTACTCTGCGCATCTCGGCGCTCTGCCCGCCTTTGATAACAAAGGACTCGGTAAAGAAATACTGCAGACCCAGCTCATGCAGCCACTTTTCCAGCGGCGGTCGTTTGCCTGAGGCTGGTCTGTAAGCGCATTCCGGTAACCAGAAACCTTTGGGGTCGCGGCCGAAGTGGCGTTTGTAGGTTTCTACGCCCGTCTTGTACTGGGCGAAAATTGCCGAATCGGTTTCCAGCAGAGGTGAAAAGCAGTGTGTGGCTGCGGAAGTTGCCACCTCGATGCAGCCGGAATCTTGAAAGCGCTTGAAAGCTCCGATCAGATCTCTGTTCCACCGCTCGTTCCAGTCCCTGTGGATATGCTGGAAAAGATTGACGTAAAAGCGGGCCAGAAGGAGTTTGTTTGGATTCGAATTCTCGCCGCGTACGCTGTAAAGTTTTTCGTCCTTCTGGGCTGCTTCGATTTTGTCTGCAATAAATTTGTCGAAACCGGCCTTGAAGTGTTCGTCCGAAAGCTGCTCTGCCAGAACCGGAGTGATGCCGATTGTCAGTTTTGCTTGAATGCCTTCATCTGCCAGGTCTCCTATGGCATTGAGCAGCGGGATGTAGCTTTCCGCGATGCACTCGTAGACACTTTCTTCACCAAAAGGCCACATTCCTGCTTTCCTGTAATACGGAAGGTGGCTATGCAGCATGAAGACAAATGAACCGACACTCACTCAAATATACCTCTCAGGTCCTGTTAGTCCTGTAATTCGGAGACTTTGCCATGGCGGAAGCCCGCCTCAGACATCCAATAGCAAACGAGTTGCAACACACGGATAGGCTGGTTGTTGCAATATAGGAACAGGCCGAAATATATCAATAAGAGAGTAAGCGTGTCATCAAAAAACTGGTAATCCGTAACTATTCTTGAAAAGAAGCGGTATCCTTGTATTTGAGTGCTCAAGCGGATGTGCCGATGTTCGCACTATTTGATGATTGGCTCAGATCCAGTCCTCAGCATGGCAGGGCGACCTTGAACGAAAGACGACCGAAGACAATAGGGATACCTTGATGTCAGAAGAAGAAAATCCGAATCCACCTAGCGAGCAGGCTGCTGCCAAAGCACCTCGGCGAGTTTTGGCTCCCAAGCCCAAGCCGGTCGCCGGAACAGAGAAGAAGGAAGACAATAAGGTCGTCAAGCTTCTCGAGAAAAACCCCCTCGGGATGACGCTTCCTGAGATGGCAGGGGGAACCCGGCAACTCAAGAAGATTCGTACGCTCAGGCCGCAGTTGGCCGAAGCGCTCAATTCCGGATTGGTGATGCCGATCAGCCAGCGTGCCGGTCACACGGTTTACAAGCTGGTCAAGCACATGGGGCCGCGGTAAAACCATCAGTGGCCGGCAAGTTTTTCAGCTATGTGAACGAACCTTTTCTGATCCTTTTCTTGCCCGCCGGCATCGCCTGCCGTGCTGGCGACGAAAACAGTCTTCATCCGCGCGCTTTTGCCGGCAATCAACTGGACGCTGGCGAGAGGAACCGCGAAGCTTGTCGCGATGAAACGAAGCAAAGCTTCATTGGCAGCGCCCTCTAGCGGCTTAGCCGCCACTTTCACTTTTAGTCTGCCGCCATGAACACCGGAAAATTCGTCTGTTTTGGCGCCCGGCGAGACTTTGAGGTCCAGTGTTATACCCTTCTTACCTTGGCGCTCAGATGGTTTGAACATATTTCGTTTTCCTGAAGGTGTGGGCGAAACCCTTGCCAGTGCCTGTATTTGAAGAATCGAGAGGCGATTATGGAGGACCAAATATGCCTATCTTAAATCAAACTCCCGATTCAAAGCCTCTCAGATACAGTGGCTTGATGATTGCACTTGGTAGAATGAGCCCAGCTTTGGAGGATTTAGTGTGTCGATAAAAATCGCTGATTTCGAGATGGGTGGCGGCAAAGAGCTGGTTATTATTGCCGGACCCTGTGTCATCGAAAATTGGGAGACTATTTACAATACGGCTGCATATTTGAAGAGTTTGTCTCAAAAGCTGGGCTTTCGCCTTGTTTTCAAAGCTTCTTTCGATAAAGCCAATCGCACCTCTATCCATTCATTCCGTGGTCCCGGCCTGACAGAAGGACTTGCCATGCTGGCTGACATCAAGAAGAAGCTCGGCTTGCCGGTGCTCAGCGATATACATGAGACTTCGCAATGTAAAGAAGCCGGCAAAGTTCTGGACGTGCTGCAAATACCGGCTTTTCTTTGCCGTCAAACTGATTTGCTGGTAGCAGCTGCAGAAACCGGAAAGGTTGTAAACGTCAAGAAAGGGCAATTCGTGGCACCCACCGATATGCAGAATGTTGTCACCAAAGTCTTCGAGTGCGGCAATAAGAATGTCGTTCTTACCGAGCGTGGTACCACATTCGGTTATAACAATCTGGTCGTGGACATGCGCTCTATCCCGATTATGCAGTCTTTCGGAGTGCCTGTCGTTTTCGACGCTACACATAGTGTGCAACTGCCTGGAGGTGGCGGAACAGTCTCCAGTGGTCAACGTCAATACGTCCCCACTCTTGCTAGAGCTGCGGTCGCGGCAGGTTGCGATGGCGTTTTCATGGAGACTCACCCCAATCCGGATGAGGCCAAGAGTGACGGGCCCAATCAAGTTCCCTTGTCGCATGTTGGAGCCCTGATCGAACAATTGCTGGCTGTGCACAAATTAGCTAAGACTCTGCCCGATCTGGAATTGCCGCAAACCGGCCAGTGCACACCTTTTGATTTCAAATCTGCAGAAGGTCTTGAAGCAGCAGCTGCCCGCTAGACGGTAGTAAATCTTTTGGCAAATAATTTAGATACTGAAAAAAATAATCTCGAATACAGGCTATCGAGGTCTGTCGCCGCTGCTTTGATATTCGTGCTGATGGCGCTTTTGCCACTTTTGCCCCTTGCGGCTCTGGCGCAAGAAGAAGAATCGGCGGACCTTACGGTTTCAGAAATTGTCGATAAGACTTTCACCGCATATGGTGGCAAGGAAGCTCTCGAGCAGATTGATTATCTTTCGGTCGTGAATGGCAAACAAATTTCCACTGTCGCAGGAAATCGTACGGAACTCGGGTATCGATGCGCCAGAAAGAACGGCAAGTGGCGAATTGATCTTGAGCGCTTGCCTGAAAAACCGGTGGAATCAACTGATTCCTCGTCCGCTGATCAAAGAGCGCCCGATCAGGCGAAAACCAAAGCTGGTGAAACCGAGACGGGAGATGTAGCCGCCCAGTCGCCCGCTGCCAGGTCTGATGACAGCAAAGCACCGACTGGAGAAAGCAAGGCGCCCGAGAGAAAAGCCACGCAGCAGTCGGAGGTATACGGATTCGACGGGCAGAATGGTTGGCGACTCTACGGAAGAGAGGCTTCCTCACTTTCAGGAGATGAGCTGGATGCTCTGACGGAGAAAGTTTGCCGGCATCCCGGACTGCTTACTTATTGGCAGGAGCCGGATACCGAATTGAAACTGGTTGGTCGTACTTTATATAAACAGTCGCCCGTGTACACGCTGGCACTGGTTGCCAAAGGACGCACGCCGACTACTTTCTATATAGACGAGAAAAACTTCTTGGTGGTGGCCATCGCCTACGACATCGGCGGCGATGGTGCAAAGAGTGTTCATTACACGATCGAATATTCTCAATACAGACCAACCGGAGGGACTTTATTTCCTTTCAAGCAAATTCAGCTGAAAGATCAAGTGAAGGATTCGGAACTAGTTCTCACCAGCGCCTCGGTCGGACAACCTATCGAAGATTCACTGTTCGACAGGCCAAAGCAGACCGGACGTTTTCGTCTATCTCGCAGCCTGACTGTGCCGTTCGAATATGCCGACAATGAAATTGTCGTGAAGTGCAGGGTCAATAACAGTGAGGAATTAGACTTTCTGTTCGATACCGGTGCTTCCGATACGATCATCGACAGGCGCATTGCGGCGCAAAACTTCCTGGCAAAACAGGATAAATTCGATATCGCTGCTTACAGCGGCATGGTGCAGGCGAATCGTTCGGAATTGAAGCGTTTCGAAATCGGTCCCCTGATTCTCAATGATGTGCCTGTGCGGGTGCTCGACATGAGCGCGCAATCGAGACAGATGGGCCGTCAAATCGCGGGAATTATTGGCACCAATATCATCAGTCAATTTCTGGTCACCATCGATTACAGCAAGCCCAATCTAGTCTTCGAAGACATGGAAACGGCGGTGCGTCCTATTAAAGCGGCCAATGTTCCTTTCATTGTTCGTCAGCTGCCATATATAAAAGTCTCTCTGAATGGGCGTGATGAACAGCTCTTGCTGGTCGACACCGGCGCTGCTTTCAATCATTTGCCCACCAGTGTCGCCCAGAGACATGTGCAGGGAGATCCGGCTGCAATGCGACATGTCACGGAAGCTACAGGCCTGGACGGCCGCCCGGTGCAATTAGGTCGAGTGGTAATAGACAGCGTTGGATTGGGTGGACTGAATCGTCGCGGTGTTTCCTTTACTTATCCGATCCAACAAGAAAAACGTTCTTCGCCGAAGAAACCGACGCCCGAGGGCAAAGAGCGAGCAGGATTTTTTCAGGATTCCAATTTTGGGATCTTAGGCAATCCGTTCTGGGAAAACTTTATTGTTACAGTCGACTATCGCTTCCAGCGCCTGCTCCTGCAGTTGAATCCCGTATATAAATTGCGCAACGACATAGATGATGCGCTTTCGCGAGGCGACAATATGCTGGTGGCGCGCCGTGATTACAGGCAGGCTGAAGTCTTTTACCAGAAAGCTCTGCTCCTGGCCGATGGCGCTCGCGATGTGAAAATGCAAGCTCGTCTTCTGGGGCGGCTAGGGAATTTGCGTCGTATCATGGCCAAAGATCTGAACCGGCCGGAACACGCCAAGGCCGCCTATCAGTATTTTGTCCGTGCGCAAGAACTGGCGAAGAAGGTCGGCGCCCGCGATGTGGAAGGGCGAATTCTTGCCGACTGGAGCCTTCTCTACAGTGATAACGGGCAAAAAGTGATTGCAAAACAAGCAATCGACCGGGCTCTTGTGCTTGCTCCTCAGGACGCCAACGTCAACGTGGATTGTGCTGTACATCTTTACCGTGCCAAGCTGTTTCCCGAGATGCAACGCTATGTGGAAAAGGCGCTCTTTCTTGAACCTTCTAACTGGTCTGCTCTCTGGTATCAGGTCAAACTGAGCGAAAATTTTCAAGACCTACCACGAGTGGTGGCAACCTTGAAAGAAATTCTGCGTTTCTACCCATGGTCGAAAGTTGCACAAGAGAAATTGGCCTCTGTCAAAGCCAGTATGAATCTGCCTACCGTCACACCGGCAAAAGACGAATCCGTGCAACAGGTCCAGCCTCCGCCGGCTAATCCCGGTGTCAATCCCTGGCTGCCCCGAGTGCCAACGATTGCCCCAACTCCGGCCGGTAAGGATGTCCCGACTATCACTCCTTGGGGGCAACCCGGACGAACCCAACCGAATGTGCCGATGATTACACCGATGAAT
>CAZBOX010000013.1:0-48862 GCA_964493595.1 uncultured Candidatus Obscuribacterales bacterium
AGCGTAAAATCTTCGCACCTTCTTCCGGAAAGATAGTCCGCCTTTTGACTGTGGGCGCCGGCGAGACGGTTGATGCCGGGATGGTTTTGGCTGTTATCGCTCCCGAGACACAGGATCTGGCAGCTGAATTGACCATCAGCGACAATGATGCGCCTCTTGTAGCCGTTGGCAGACCAGTGAGATTGCAGTTTGCAGGTTGGCCAGCCTTGCAATTTTCCGGTTGGCCTTCCATAGCGGTCGGCACATTTGGTGGGCGTATCGCTGTTATCGATGCTGTGGATGACGGGCGAAATTGCTATCGCGTCATTGTCAAACCGGACCAAGAAGCAATTGCGCTTGGAAAAGACGAACCCTGGCCTGATGCCAGATTTCTCAGACCAGGTGCTGAGGTTACCGGCTGGATAATGCTGGACACTGTCAGTCTGGGCTTTGAGCTCTGGCGGCAGTTCAACGCGTTTCCGCCTACGGTCAAGCCGGAAGAGCTTGGATTGCACAAGAGCTCTCAAGGCGAGAAAAGCGAGATCAAGCGCAAGTCGAAGTAGGAAACCTGGAAATATGCGTTTGAGGCACAAAATATCAAGCTCGGCAATGCTTGTAAGCTCAATCTTCTTTGGGCTTGCCATAAGCACTTCGGCGCAGGATAACCGCACCAACAATGATCCGCTGCCTGGCAATTTCCCTGGAATCAAGCTGGAAGCAACGGACAATAGAACGTTCTCTCTGGATTATTTCCTGCAGCTTGTCGAAAAGAATTATCCAAAATTGTTGTCTGCAGATGCTGAAAGGCGTATCTACAGTGCTAAGCGTCTGGAGAAAGCCGGTGCATTTGATCCAGTCTTGAGCAGTCTCAATGAGTATCTACGGGTTCAAGACATATTTACTCCTGGCAAAGCAAAAGATGCTATTCACAACGAGTCAAGAGTGGATCTTCTGACGCGCTCCGGCATAAAGGTTTTTACGGGCATGCGTCTCAATCCCAATGACACCAAAACTCCTTTCGTGCCAACCGGCAAAAGTGGCGAATATTTTGCTGGCGTATCCGTGCCGCTACTGCGAGGGCTGGGCATCAATGAAAAGATCGCCGCAGAAAAACAAGCGAAACTGGGAGAACCTCTGGCTGCACAGCTCTTCGGTGCAACCAGGCTGGAAGTTCTTCTAAAGGCGGCAGCTGTCTACTGGGATTGGGTGGGCGCCAAAGCACGCGTTGACATCGCGCGGAATATGGTTTTGATTGCAGAGGCACGCGTCGATCAAATCAAAGATCGTGTTGATAGCGGCGACCTTCCTGCTCTGGACATTGCCGAGTCAGAACAGGAGATCCACAGGCGCCAGGCTTATTTGGTAAAGCAAGACAGGGATTTTCAAAAAGCTTCTCTGCTTCTTTCTGTCTATCTCTGGGACGAAAATGGTATCCCCAAGAATGTTCCGGAGATAAAAGATGTGCCTTCCCTGCAACCTGAACCACGTAAGCTCAGTGATGCAGAGTGGATGGAAGGACGAAAAAGGGCGATCGAGAAACGTCCGGAATTGAAGAAAATTGCGCTCGAGCGAGAGCAGGTAAGAGTAGAACTTCGTCTGGCAGAGAACATGATCCTGCCGGCTATGGATGCATACATTACCCAAGGTGCCGACACCGGCCCTCAGGGAATCGGTCCGATTGTCAGAGCTGGCGTTGCTGTATCCGCTCCTCTCAGACAGAGAACGGCAAGGGGACAGGCTCAGGCAGCAAGACTGAAAATTCAGAAATTGAATCTTGACGAGAAAGCCGAAAAATTGCGTATTCAGGCCGAAGTCGATGACACTGTTTCGGCCATTAATACGTCCTACGACAAATGGGCCGCGACACTTGTAGAGGTCCAGAAAGCAAAGCAAGTCGAGAAAGGCGAACGTCTGCGCTTTGGCGCCGGTGACGGCACTTTGTTCCTAGTCAATCAACGAGAGAGAGCTTCGGCGGAGGCGCAAATGCGTCTTGCCGAGGTGCATGTTGAATATTTACAGTCTCTGGCTGCTTTTCGCGCCGTTACTTGCACACTATGAAAGAACTTTTCTTGACTAATTGTTGTATATATAGATATGCTAATGTTTGCACAAGTCAGAATGAGGTTGCGTCATGCCATACAGAGCAGTTGTGAGCGCCGAGTTGGCAAAACTCTTCAATGTACTTTCGCACCCGGTTCGCATTCGCATAATCGAAGAGTTGAAGAAAGAAGATCTCTCTGTCGGCACACTTAAAGACATCCTCGGCATAACACATTCTGCCGTCTCGCAACAGCTGGCTGTGTTGAGAAGCCATCATCTGGTCGTCGAGATGAGACAGGGGCGCAATGTCTTCTATCATTTGCGAAAGCCCGAGCTGGCGCACTGGATTATGCAGGGTGTTAGTTTCATATCCCCCGACACTTCGGAAGTAGAGCAGATGATGTCTGCCATCCAGAATGTTAAAACAGTCTGGGGTGACGAAAACCCTCAACCAAAGCGCAAAAAGAAAGGCGCTTGATCAGCCGCTTCTCGAGGCTCTTGCTGCGACTTTCTCTTTTGCTTCGGACCAGTGATTTATGGCTCTTTGGGCTGCCGACTTGAGAAGGTTGGATTCCGAGACATCTGGAACTATTAGTGGTATACCGTCCACCAGCCAGGCGGCAAGCTCTGGCGTAGCCAGGCGGTACAAAACGTTGCGACCGTCTCTGCGTTCCTTTATAAGCTTGTGAGATTTGAGCAAGGCCAAATGCTGAGAAACGGCAGACTGTCTTATGCCGAGGATGTCCTGCAGTGAATTGACACAGAGCTCACCAGAGCGCAATTCCACAATAATGCTGATTCTCACCGGGTGAGAAAGAGTCGAGCACATTTCAGCAAGCTGCTGGGCGACTAGAGCTCTATGAGGCATTTACTCTTCCTCCATTCCTATATTTAGGTTTGCAAATATGCAAGTGTCTGAATATGAAGACACATAAATACTAGCAAACATCGGTAATTTGGGCAAGCCCGCCAATAATGCCCATTTCAGGTTTTTTTGTCGCCCGGTAACTGGGCTTTCAAACTTTGACAAACGTCGTCGATCAGTTATACTTGCAATTGTTGAGAGTTTTACATATTCAAATATCTGCAAAGGATTGAGGTGAGCCATGGGTGCAACTTTTACTGCCGAGGAAATTCTCTGCGCTACCAGCAGCCATTTGAAGTCGGGCTTTGTCGACGATGTGAGAGGGCGGCTGACATGGGATATAGAGGATGTAAAACCTGGTGACTGGTTTATCGGTGTCCCATCGCACTTAGATGACCCGCACGACAATCTAAATCTTGCCCTCGATAAAGGTGCGCGAGGCGTGATTGTCAACCGCCGCAGTCGTTTCGCGTCGGCATCAAAAAATGCCACCATAATTTCGGTTCCGGATACGAGAACTGCCATCCTCGAGCTTGTACGCTACTGGCGCTATCGCGTGCAGCCGAAAGTTGTCGGTGTTTCCGGCAGTTGCGGACGCAGAGTTACTATCGCTCTTCTCAGTCAGCTGCTCGAAGGCACCAAAAAGACACATGTTGCTTTCATGAACAATCTTGGCTGGTTCGCCTGTATGAAAGATGTTCTGGACATGCCGGAAGACACCCAGGTGTTGATCTTCGAGGCGGGTGGTATCGAGCGTGGCGATGTGAGTCGCATTGGAGGATGTCTCGATCCTGACCTGGCTGTTTTAACTCGCATTCAACATCCACTTCCGTCTCCTGAGCGTGATGCATTTATTACTTCCCTGTACTGCGAGCTGCTCGAGACTCTGTCTAATAACTCGCAGGCAGAGCTCAATGCAGTTATCTACGATGACAATCCGGCAGTGCAAAAGCGATTGGAAGGGATGCTGAGCAGTATTGTCGCCAAGCGACGTTCTATGTCCGATTTAGGCATAGCTCAAAGACTGTCTGATCAGGCGGTCGGGCAGCTGAGCGCGGCGATGGAATCGATATTCTCTCAGAGCGTCACCCGGGCGGAAATCTGGTGCGCAGTAGAAGCAGCGATGGCTCTGGGCGTCACCGCGCAAGCTCTGGAAGATATTTTCGAAATCAACGACCAGCCGGAAGGCATGCAATTGAATTTAGAAGAAGTGAAGCAGACCGCCTAGTCGAATCATCCAGAGGAAAAGAATGAACACAGAGTATTTTGTTGCAAACGAGGTGGCGGCATTGCTGGCTGCGCCTTTAGCTCTTCTGACCAGCTGCATTGCCTCGCAGCCTTGGAAAGCGCGCGTCCTGATATTTGGGCAGATTGCTGCTTTCTGCTTGGCGTTTGTGGGTTTGAGCTGGTCGCTAATTTCAGCGCCGTCTGGCTCTTTTCCTGTAGCTGAGCATGCGGCGCTCAATCTGGATGCCGTATCTTGCGCATTGCTGGCTGCCATCACTTTTATCGCAGCAGTTGTTCTGGCATTCAGTGACCGTTACCTTCTTGGTGACACCAGTCGCCTCAGTTTTCTCAGACTGCTCGTTTTCTTGTCCTCGTGCGCAGCCCTTATAAGCGTCACGAACAGTATCTGTGTTTCTTTCGTCTGTTGGAACGCGCTTTCGGTTGGACTCTGGGTGATCATGCGTTTGCATTGCTCAGGAACCTCTGCTGCTGCAACCGTGCTTCGATACCATTTGCTCAGCGATCTGGCTCTGCTGGCAGCGCTCGTACTTGTCGTCGGTTGTACCGATGCCACCGAGTTCAGTGACCTGGCCAGCGCGACCGGGCTGCTCAATCACGGCACAAGCCAGTGGGCGGGTACGGCAGCGAGCGTTCTTGTGGTACTGGCTTTCGGCATCAAGTCCGCACTGTTTCCTTTCCATAGATGGCTGCTCGTCACATTGAACGCGCCGACGCCGCTGTCAGGATTTTTGCATGCTGGTGTCGTTAACGTTTCAGCAATTCTTGCATGGAGACTTATGCCGGTCTTGCACGAGCACTCGGCTGTCCTGCTTTTGTGGGGATTGTGGTCGGCTTTCTCTGCTGTCGCAGGCACTCTCAGTATGTCTGCTCAGCCAGATGTGAAGCGCAAGCTCGTCTATTCGACGGCCGGACAGATGGGTTTCATGTCACTTCAGTGTGCTGTCGGTGCGCCCGGCGCCGCGATATTTCACCTGATCGCGCATGGACTTTTCAAATGTCAGATGTTCCTTCAATCGGCGAGTGCGGTGCAAGAAGGATTGAACAGCAGGAAGTTTGGATACGCAAATGAAGACGGAGATGCCACCAGGCTGAGAAATTCTTTGCTTGTCGCCACTACGGCAATTGGCTTCCTCTGCATCTACACCTTGTGCATCGATTTCGACTGGACATCACTGTCTGCCGCGATTACTGCAGCAGCTCTTCTCTGTGCCATACCGGCATTCAACAGAATCAATATGTCGTCACTCTGCCTTTTCTGGTTGACAGTTCTGGCGCTGGGCCTGGCGACTGGATATGGACGACGCCTCTTCGAATTGATGATGCCCGCCGAGTATTCCGTCAATGCCTGGCTATTGCCGGTCTTCCTCCTTGTGTCCTTGGCGCTGGCCCTTGTTTTGCGCCTGGCTCGCAAGAGCGGCATAGCCAAAGCGCTCTATGTGCACAGCCTGAATGGTTTTTATGCCAACGAATTGAGATTGAGCCGCAAGTGAACACGTTTTTACCCAGTACTGGAGGCGTAATGAACAGCACTAATATGGTCGTGTCTAATGCAATTGAAAGTGCCATTGCCGAGGCGACGAATTGCATAGGCCCGCTCTATCCGCTCACTAATTTCATTGCCTGCAATGCACTGAAAGGCTTTGAGGAGATACCTTTTGCCTCTGCTATGCGAAAGGCGTCTGAACTTTTTGGTGCACGCGGATTTTTGCCTCTGTCCTCATATCGGGCGATGTACGAATCGGGCCGCATTGCGCCTTCTGATCTGGAAGAAGCTTTTTTGCGAAATGAAACTGAGAAATTCGAATCGCAAGAGCAAGAAAGAAAGTTCCTCAATATGGCAGAAATGCTCGACCGAACAAGCAAGTCGAATCTAGTTTCTGTCATCAATAAGCAAATGGTGAAATGGTGTGCGGCTTACTTAGACCGGACTCAAGCGCCGTGGGCAAATCACAAAAAAGATGATTTATACAGTTTCTGGAAAGAGCTTGCACCTTATGACCTTTCTCTTGCACTGCACGGCGTGAAAGATTGGTCTCAAACATGCACCCGCCTGCCGGCGCGATCCAATGAGGCTCTCGAGATTCTTCTTGAGGAGCTGGAAGTGAGAGGCGAGCACATTGCACCATATTTGCGCAGGCATGTGGTGCAGATGCCAGGCTTTGCCAGCTATCTCAAATGGCGTGAACAAGAGGGACTGGAAAAGAGTATTCTCACCGATTACTTTGCCATCAGGCTGCAATACGAGAAAGTTCTTTCACAAGCGATCGCCAGACGGCTTTACAAATGTGCCGATCTGGGTCTGGTCAGACCTTTGCTCGAATTGGAAACAGCGTCGGCCGCAACTTCTGAAACGCAAGATGATTATGGTCCTGTCTGGCAAGAAGCCTACGAACTGAATTATCGAAATAAACTTCTATCTTCACTTGATAAGAAACCTCCTTCTGCAAGAGAAGCGAACTGCCAGTTGGTCTTTTGCATCGATGTTCGCTCAGAGCCAATCAGGAGAGAACTGGAAAAAATCGGACCGTATTCTACTTACGGTTTTGCAGGATTCTTTGGAATGGCGATGCGCCTGAGCGAATTGGGAAGCTCGCTGTCGTTTGATCTCTGTCCAGTGCTTCTTAAGCCTGAGCGCAAAGTGGAAGAAAAAGCAGACGGCGCATCGGCTGCAGGACGAATCAGCTGGCAGGCCCTGAGAGTCTCAGCCATGCAACTCAAGAAGAAATTGAAGTGCAATCTTGCCGGGGCTTTTGGCCTGGTTGAGATGCTTGGCGTTTTCTCCGCCGTGCCTCTTGCTCTCAAAACGTTCTTTCCTTCCCACGCCAGAAAAATATGGAACGGCTTGGAGTCGAGTGTTGCCGGACTTGCAGACGCACGACTTGATTTGTCCGCTTTCTCAAAAGAGGAGAAGGTGGCTATGGCCGAGAAGTCAATCAAGGGCATCGGTCTGGAAAGCTTCGGGCAGTTGATTGTTCTCTGTGGGCATAAGAGCACCTCTTTGAACAATCAGTTCGCCTCCGCGCTGGACTGTGGTGCCTGCGGTGGTAATAGAGGCGGCTACAGCGCGAGGCTGGCAGCTGATGTTCTGAACGACAGGTCAGTGCGAGAAGAGCTCAGCGGCAGAGGTCTTGTTGTGCCTGATAGCACCCGTTTCATCGCTGCCGAACATGACACGACGACAGATCAGTTCGAGTTTTTCGACTGTGCAGATTTAACTCAGGAGCAAGCAGAAATTCTCGCCAAGCTCAAGCAGGATTTAGTTTCCGCCGGCAATATCGTGCGAGATAATCGAGCCCGGCGTCTGCCTCAGAGCAGTCTCGGCAAATTCAACGACCCGATAGAGCGCTCCTGTGACTGGGGGCAGACAGCTCCCGAATGGGGACTGGCCGGCAATGCTGCCTTCATTGCTGCTCCCAGAAACTTGTCGAAGAATGTCGATCTGGAAGGCCGCGTATTTCTTCATTCATACGAATACAGCAGCGACAGTGACGGGCAAATACTCGAGCTGATCATGACGGCACCAATGGTAGTGGCGCAGTGGATCAACACTCAGTATTACCTATCCACAGTCGACAATAAGGTCTTTGGAAGCGGCAGCAAAATTGTACATAACGTAGTCGGCGACTTCGGTGTGATGCAGGGGGCCGAGGGCGACCTCAGATTGGGATTGCCCTTGCAGTCTCTGGTTACCGAAACTGGAATTTTTCACGAGCCGATGCGACTGCTTGCCGTAATCAGAGCGCCGCTTTCGGCTATCGATGCCGTTCTGGAGAAACATCAAGCCGTGCGCAAACTGGTCTCGAATAGGTGGATTCGTCTGGTCGCTCTGGATCCTCATAGCTGTGACTTCTACGAAGCAGACGACTGCGGCCAGTGGCGCCGTATCGAGTTCAGTCATTCCGGCGTAAACAGTAAATCTCTTGCAGAACTAGAGGGATCTGGTTTTGCTGCTCAATAAGCAGGAAGAGCGATATCGCAACAAGAGCGCGATTCTTGCCACCAAACACAGAAAAGCCGATGCTTTGGCTCTGCCTCTAAGGGCCGGATTGGGCATGAAGTTGAGACCGTACGAGATTGATACCGATCAATTCGGAACCTTCACAGGTGAAATCGAGAGGCAAGGAACACCGATCGAAGCGGCGGTGAGAAAGGCGCGCTTAGCTATGAGGCAGGCCTCGGAGGCTCTGGCTTTCGCAAGCGAAGGCAGTTTCGGACCCCACCCGCTCGTTCCGTACATGGCTTGCAGCCAGGAATTTCTAGTTCTTCTCGATGACGAACTAGGCATTCAGGTGTCCGAAAGCGTCGTATCAACAGACACTAATTTCTCTTATGCAGAAGTACATTCAATTGATGAAGCAGAGGAGTTTTTGCGCCGAGCGAAATTTCCATCACATGCGGTGATTGTAAGACCTAATAAATATGCTTCGTCTTTTCTCGAGAATGTCGGTCGAATGGTTGCCGGCAGGCGCGTTGATGAGCCTATTCACAAAGGGATCAAGGATAGAGAGATACTGACTGCCGCTATTGTCGCATGCCGGCAGGAGTCATCAGATAATTTAGCTCGTATTGAAACCGATATGCGCGCCCATATGAATCCCACCAGAATGCGCGTCTTGAGGTCGTTAGGAATAAAGTTGGCACGGCGTTTGCGTTGTACCTGTCCCGAGTGCAGTTGCCCAGGCTTCGGCGTTACCGGAGTAGATGGAGCCTTGCCCTGCGAAGATTGCGGATTTCCGTCCGATGCTCACGCTGTTGAAATATATTCTTGCCCTCGTTGCGGATACCGCAAGGACTCTGCCAGAGCGGACGGGTTCACTTCTGTTGAAGCTCTTTTTTGTCAGCGATGCAATCCGTGATTGCAAGCGAGTCAATGTGAGAAAGTTACCGAAAGACAAGCAGGTAGTTGAATGGATACGAATCTAAAGGAATTGGAGAGCGAAAGCATTTTTATCATTAGAGAGGCCTATGCAAAAGTAAAGGATCTAGCTTTGCTGTGGTCTATGGGAAAGGACTCGACGGTTCTTCTGCACCTTGTAAAAAAGGCTTTCATGGGTCACTGTCCCGTGCCTCTAGTTCATGTGGACGAAAGCTATGAGCCTGAAGAGATGACCGAGTGGCGCGATGACTATGTAAAACGTCACGGCTTGAGACTTATTGTCGGACAAAATAAGCAAGCTCTGGCAGAGGGAATGGGACCAGAGAAAGGCCGGCTGGTGTGCTGCAATGCTCTCAAGACGGTGGCCCTGCAGCAGACCGTAAAAGAGCACAAGATTCAAGCGCTTCTGGTGGGCATAAGGCGCGATGAAGAAGGCTCGCGTGGAAAAGAGCGGGTCGTCTCTCCACGCTCTTCCGGAGGCGAGTGGAAATACAAGGATCAACCTGCCGAGATCTGGAATTATTACAATCTCCATACTCCGAAAGATGTCCATTTGCGTGTTCATCCAATTTTGCACTGGACTGAACTTTCGATCTGGCAGTACATATTGAGCGAGTCGATTGAAGTGATACCACTTTATTTTTCGCGAAACGGCATGCGATACAGAAGTCTTGGATGCGCGCCCTGCACGGGTGCTTTTCCTTCTACCGCTTCCAGCGTTGAGGAAATCATCGAAGAGCTCAAAATCTCTAATCAGTCGGAGCGCTCGGGAAGGGCGCACGATCAAGAAGAGACATACGCTCTGCAGAAATTGCGCAGCCAGGGATTTATGTAATCAGTCTTTCTTTCGCAGCCAACGCTCGCGAAAGAATTTAATTCCCGTATCGCTCTGGTAGAGAACTTCGTCCTTAGCGTCGAGTGAGGAATTGGGATGTTGAGTCAGTACAACCCTCTTGTCCTGATTGAGGATATAGCGGCTTTGCCAGGCGCCGATGGTATTGAATATGGTGCTGACGCCTGGCCAGTTCGCAAAAGTTTGATAGCCTCTTAAATAGAGCTTGGTCATATTTTCGCTGACCGGAACAAATGCCATCATCTGCGCGAACTTTCCAGGCACAATGGACAACATCCAGATATTTGGAAAGCGGAATTCTATAAAGCTCTTCTGCGGACCGTCTCCGGAAGGGTAGAACTTTATGAATTCTTCGCATGTTTCGAATTTCACTTGCTTGGTTACATCCATTCCCTGTCCAATACTGTTGCGATGGACAAAGGGCAGGTGAGCGTAGTCGAGCTGATTTTCTATGCAGCGAGTGACATGAATAGGCCATTCAGTCGATTGCTGGCTATAAGACCAATGCTTATCCGAAAGCTCCTCGAACCAGGATATTTCACTCTGCGGTTTTTCGCTGCCATGCCAGATCCAGATGAAACCATGGCGCTCAGCGACTGCCAGTGTTTCTACCTTTAGATTGGGAGCAGCTTTTTGAGTCTCAGGGACGAGCTGGCATTGACCGTCGGCGTCGAACTTAAAGCCGTGAAATCCGCACTCGATAAGGTTGTCCTTCACCGCTCCGCAGCTCAGCTTGGCCGAGCGATGTGGACAGCGATCGATCATGCCCACAGCTGAACCATTGTTTTCTCGCCAAAGCACTATATCTTGCTCGAAGCGTTTGATGGCAAGAGGCTTTTGTCTTTTCAGTTCATTTGCCGCCGCTACGACGTACCAACCAGCTGGTATCAGCAAGACCGCTCCTTCAGTTATTGCCTTGAGCCTTCCCTAAATCCGCTCATGCCATTGGGTTGTCAACCGCCTCTGGGCAAATTCGCCAGGCTGAATTTGCAAATTATCATACTCTTGCTGTTTAGAAAGCATCTTGCTGGCGTTAGACTCTTGGTGTGCAGAAGGTAAATATTATACTAAATGCTCTTGTTATCCTTTTCTTGCTGCCACTAAATACAGTGGCGGCAAGCAGTATTGGCTCGCATGTCCATCGGGATGCTTATCCGCCCAGACCCTGGCCGCCAGGCATGGTCTGGATACCGGGCGGCGACTTTCGCATGGGAGGCCAGGGTTCGTCCGCGCGCGCCGATGAATATCCTGTACATTCGGTCCATGTCGATGGATTCTGGATGGATCAGACAGAGGTTGTCAATTCAGAGTTCGAAAAATTTGTTCGCGCCACAGGTTATGTTACTACCGCAGAACGAAAACCGGACTGGGAGGAATTGAAAAAGCAGCTGCCGGACGGTACGCCGAAGCCAGCCGATGCGCAGTTGTTGCCGGGTTCTCTTGTATTCAAACAAACTCAAGGGCCTGTTGATTTAAGAGATTGGCGACAGTGGTGGAACTGGACACCCGGTGCCTGCTGGAAAGCTCCTTTTGGCGTCGGCAGTTCAATAAAGGGCAAGGCTAAACTTCCTGTCGTTCATGTGTCTTATTACGATGCGCAAGCCTATTGCAACTGGGCCCATAAACGTTTGCCCACCGAAGCCGAATGGGAATTTGCCGCCCGGGGCGGCATTGCCGAAGCGCCTTATGCCGAAGGGGCTGAAAAACCGACGGAAAAACAGATAAACGCCTGGCAGGGTGGATTTCCTTTCCGCAACAGTGGCGCTGACGGTCATAAGTTTGCTGCTCCCGCCAAGTCTTTTCCACCCAACCGATATGGACTCTATGAAATCATCGGTAATGTCTGGGAGTGGTGTCAGGATTGGTATCGCAGTGATTATTACAAACAGCTCGCGTCGGAAAGTACCGGCGCAGGTGATCCAATCCGCCCTGCTGTAAATCCGCAAGGTCCGCAATCAAGCCTCGATCCGGACGAACCGGGCGTACCGAAGCGCGTTCAGCGCGGTGGTTCATTTCTGTGCAACGAACAGTTTTGTTCGAGCTACAGGCCTTCTGCACGCATGCGCTCATCACCCGACTCAAGCGCGTTGCATGTTGGTTTTAGATGCGTAATGTCCGACGCTGATTGGCGAAAGTTGTTAGTTGAAAGGAAATCTGGAGTCTTGTAATGAATGTAAGTGCCCGCTCTCTTGTTTGTGTTTTCTCCCTGCTGGCTGGAACAATCCTGGGTCCGCTCGAATGTCGAGCCGCAGATGCGAGTTTTAGCGAGCAGTACACAGCTTTGACCAAAAAGATTTTGCTGCAGGGAATAGAACTGGAAAGGTTTAGTTTGAATTACCGCAAAGAAGCAGCAAAGCCTCCACGATTCAGGACCTTACGCTATCTCGGAGCACAGGAAGGGGCAGCCTCCTGCTTGCTGGCTTTTGAAATCGGCGCCATGAAGCAATTCGACAATGGCAGGCGTGACCTGCTTACCCTGAATAAAGGCAGATTGGCTAACGCCCTGAATACGGCTCTGACTGGTTCAATCATCGGTGCGTCATCTTCGACATTCGAACTGTCATCGAATGTCGTTCACTCTTTCAAGAACAAACACCACGGATACGATTCCCGCTCTGCCAACAAGTTTGTCGCATCACATCTGAAAGAGGTTGATCAGTTGTTGGCTCAGCGCGCTGCACTGGTTGAAGAATATAGGAGCGATCCGGCTTATCCACGTGCGGTGGCGGAAGGCAAAGTCTTACAGCAAATGCGTAATTCTTTCGTCAATGAGTACTCTCATTTCAATATCGACACCAATCGTTTTCTTGCCCTGCAAAATTCGTTCTTTGCTCTCAACACTGCTTACAACACGCTGGGAGCCATCGGTGCCGGGCTGGGTAAGCGAGGTTTGACTGAACCAGCGGCAAACGGCCCCTCGAATATACTTTTCATTGTTTCCGGTGCAATCGCCGGCTCTACTCCGACTTTAAGCTACCTGTACGGAAAATTCGCGGAATACCGCTCCAAGCGAGCCCTGGCACGAGAACTCGGCAGCACGGTCAATTTCGAACCGGATGCTTTCGCCCATGCTTGTGCAGACCTGCGCAATGCGGGCTCCTCCGATTCTGGCAGTCTGATTCCCACACTGCCGCAGACCGAGCGATTTGCTCTCTACAGCGAATCAAGCACTCGCTTTCAAAAGCAGCTCGATAATGAGACGTCCATCGTCCGCCGCATAGATAAGATCGCTCTGGGCAATTCTCTGGCCGGTCCTGCAATTGGCGGCTTGCTTATGACTCAGGGCATTCTTGGAACCTACGGCTATTACCACTATGGAACAAGTCGAATCCCGCGCCTCAAGAAAGAATTCGATCAGCTCTACAAAGGAACTGTCGTGGGCACGGTCGGCGCCGGCATGAACGTAGTGGGCAACGCTGCTTTCTTGCTCGGTACTCTTGCATATGAGCACAAGCTGTCGAAAGAGAAGCGATTGCCCGCCCAGCTGATCACTGAGCGTCTAGGTTATTTAGATGAAGTCGAAAAGACGGTAAAAGCCATGTAGTCAGAGCTGGGCTCTAATTATTCGCTGGCCTGATTGTTTCTCTGTCCTTTTGTTTCCATAGTCTTTATGTCTTCAGGGCTGAGAGGCGGCGGCGGATCCACCTTCAACGTGATTTTGTTGAGTTTGCCCGTGAACGTAAAGGGCGTCTGATAGTCCTCGTCTGCAACCGGAGTGCCTGTATCCGAGCCGATGTCGAAATTCTCATCCCACTGAAGAATGAGCGGCAATGTATTAGGCATCTGCTTGCGAGAGACCTCCTTGCCGTCTACCAGCAGCACCCCGGTGCCACTGCGGCCGATACCACTCATATTGTTGTAGGCGAGTGTCTGGACGCCCAAGCCATCATACTTGAACTGGAATTCCAGCAAGTGCTTGCCGGGCGTCAATTGCTCGGAGCCCTCCCACTTAACGTGATTGAGTCCAACCATATTCCAGCAGAAAACAGGCTTGTTCTTGAGCAAGTAGAATCCGTAGCCTGCAAAACGTCCACCGCAGGTGAGAAGCATGCCTTCTGCACCGCTTTGCGGAACTTCTATGTCCGCGGAAAGCTTATACGATGTGTTCAGCAGAGATGGTGCATCGCCAAGCGGAATACCTGTCTGAGGCATCTTATAGACGAATTCGCGTCGGCCTGCCGTGATATTCGGTTTTGGGCTAACGATGCGAGTTGCGCAGCTGGCGTCCAGAGGAAGCACCTGATACTTTTTCGCTTCCTCTAAGAACATCGCCTTGAGCTCGTCAAGCTTTGCTTTGTTAGACTCGGCCAGATTATTGCACTGGGTCGGATCCTTGGTTAGATCGTATAGCTCCCAGGTGACATTGTTAAGAGGATCAGGATTGACCGCTCCCGAAGTAACCCATGGCGGACGAATAACTTTAGTCGACGCGATCCAGCCGTCGTGATAGATAGCGTGATCTCCCATCATCTCGAAGTATTGCGTTTTATGCTTTGAAGGCGATGCTGCTTGATCGAAGGTATAAACGAAACTCGTGCCTTCGATTGGCTTCTGCTGTATTCCGTCTACGCTTTCAGGAGCATTGATGCCAGCAGCCTCGAGTATTGACGGTACTACATCTATGACGTGATGAAACTGATTTCTCAGGCCGCCTTGATCTTTGATGCGGGCCGGCCAGGAAACGCACATTCCCTGTGTCATGCCGCCCAGATGCGAGGCAACTTGTTTCGTCCAGGAGAACGGTGTATCAAAAGCCCATGTCCAGCCGACCGCCATGTGATTGTATGTGCGGTTGCTGCCCCAGCTGTCGTAAAAATTCTTCAGTTGGGCTTCGACTGGTACATCGACTCCGTTGAACATAGCCACTTCGTTTGGTGTTCCGATCAGAGTCCCTTCAGCGCTGGAGCCATTGTCTCCACTTACATAGATGCACAGAGTGTTTTCCCATTTGCCCATGTCTTTTACAGCTTGAATGACACGACCGATTTCATGATCGGTGTATGCCAGATAAGCGGCGTAGACATCAGCCTGGCGAATGAACATCTTCTTTTCGTCAGCGGTCAAGCTGTCCCAGTTTTTAAGCAGATCTTTGGGCCATGGCGTCATTTGTGCATCTTTTGAAATAACGCCCAATCGCTTCTGATTAGCGAAAATCTGATTGCGCAGCTCATTCCACCCCTTATCGAAGAGGTGCATGTCGCTGACCTTCTTTATCCATTCCGGAGTGGGATGGTGGGGAGCATGAGTACCACCTGGTACGTAGTAGCAAAAGAATGGCTTGGTCGGCTCGATTTGATTGATTTGATTAAGCCAGCCAATCGCTTCGTCCGCCTGGGCGGTCGTAAGATTCCACCCTTTTTGTCCTAAGTAAGGATAAATCGGACTTGTATTACGGAATAGATTTGGCTCCCATTGACTCGTGTCGCCGCCCAAAAAGCCGTAAAAGTATTCAAATCCCATGCCGTTCGGCCAGAGGTCGAACGGACCGACCTGACTGGCTGCGAAAGTCGGCGTATTGTGCGCCTTTCCGAACCAGGAAGTTGAATAGCCGTTGTCTCTGAGTATCCGTCCTATCGTGGCTCGATTCTTGGGGATCAAACTGTTGTATCCGGGGAAGCCTGTCGCTTGCTCAGAAACGACGCCGAAACCTGCCGAGTGATGATTGCGCCCGGTGATTATGGCTGCTCGAGTCGGCGAGCAGAGGGCTGTCGAATGGAAATTAGTGAAACGCAGTCCGCTCTTTGCTACTTCGTCCAGGGCCGGCGTAGGAATTACACCGCCGAAAGTGCTTGGTGCGCCGAATCCGACATCGTCGGTCATTATCAAGAGAATATTGGGTGCGCCTTTAGGAGGAGCGATACGGGGCGGCCACCATGCTTTCGACTGCAGGGCATCGTTCTTTATCGTGCCGCCCCAAGCAGGATCTGGCGCAGGAAGTTGTTTGCCGTCGATAGTGGTTGTAGCACTGGGTGAACCTAGTTCACCGGTAATTTGTTGTGCCTTCGCCGCTAGAGGGAAAACAAGAAGCCCAGCCGTTAAAACGCTGAGCAGGCGAGCTTGCCACTTTTTCACTAATTCAACCCCGGGAAACCTAAAACGGTCCAATAATAGACGAAAAGACACCGGCACAATTGCTGTCGCATATCAGTTTGTCTGATTAATTACAAAATAGTAAGGTTGTCCGGCGGACTGAAGAGCAGGTGTCAAAACCTGGAAGCACCACATATGGTGGCGACTCTAAAGATGGGTCGATTGTGAAGCTAAGCTTCGTAATTTTTACCGGGTAGTAATTTAGGCGGCAATCGTGCTAATGTGTTCATGAAATTGTCAGGCTGTCTTGCTCTACCTTTGAGTTCTATTGCCGAAGGTTCAGGTGCAAAGCCACTTTCCGGATACCGATTTCATCCGCCGTACGCCGGGCGCCGCATAAAATGCGCCCTGTACTGGATGCCACCGCACTGTTGCTGAGTTATTTATCTTCCTGTGACTTTTTCGTCGGCCGCATTGCGGTCGAGAAACTACTTATATAAGGTCTACTTTAATGCAAAACAATAAAATATTCGTCAGAAACCTCGCTTTCAGCACCACCGACGGTGAGCTTGGTGGAATTTTCGCTGATTGTGGCGATGTGGTTTCGGCGAGAATGGCTACCGATCGTGAGACCGGCAGATCACGCGGATTCGGCTTTGTTCAGATGAACACGCACGAAGAGGCGCAAACAGCGATCCGCAATGTCGATAACACCGAGCACAACGGTCGCACGCTCTTTGTGGCGCTTTCCGAATCCCGCGAAAGCAAGCAAAAGACTGCCTATGGCAATAGCTGGTAAATGGCAGCTACTGCTCTCCTTCGCCTTGCGCGGATAGGGCAGGGAATTTTATTGGAATCGACACCAGCGAAATAGATTGTTCGCCTAGTGAATATTCCACTTCCAGTACCGTGTCGTGCGCGTTGTCAAAATCTATGCACATGCAAGTCGATTGAACGACTGCGGTGCCATGGGTCTGGCCGACGCGCATTTCACATGGTGTTATGTGCTTGATTTCGTAGCCGTATTCGGGAAAACGGGTTATGCAAATAATGTCCGACGACAGCCTTTCTGTTGCATCGAAGCGTTCCACATGCAGCGACAAACGCACGTTTTCCAGAGAATGTGCAAGATGACTTTCTCTGCCAATCAATGGTGTCAGCGTGGCCGTAAGGTGCTTAACTGCAATTCCGTTCTGGTGAATACTGAGCGGACCATATTTGGTCGGGGTGTCAGGCGGCAACGGCTGCGCGGGCCTGGTTGATTTTGGTTTCATTGTTTTAACTCTTTGATTGGGTATGAAATCTTGCTGGACCTGGTGCTTGCAAGGCGAGGACCAGACTAAAGTTGTCGCTGTTGACTGCGTTAGAGGTCTGCCCAGGCAGAAACTCTTGTGACCTCTGGCAAACGCAAAAGCCTTTCGAAGCGGGTTCTGTCAGGATTCGGCAATGATGCCCTGCGGTTAAGGTCAATCCTGACGCACTAACTTTATTCTAGTATGGCTGAAGCCTAAATACATTACGCTGCAAGGTTAATGTTGTTTGGCGCGTCCCGTTGCGAAAACAAATTTCGTAAGCGATCGGCGATTGCCAATCTTGCCGTCTCAGAGTGATGCCATCAAATATGGTGGCGCGACGATAGCTTATCGCCCTCATCGAAGATCTTGCGCTTGCAGCAATCGAGTTCGCTTGTACGCCTGCCCTGCAGCCCCTGGATTTTTGCCATTAAAACGGCTGTATTATGGGCTGCTGCTGTGTTATCCTTAAGGGTTTATTTGTTTTCCACCTGTTGTTATGAGCTACAGAAAGGGATGGCGCGTCAAGATGTCTTTGTCTTATGCAGAACCGAACTTCGAAGAGATTTGTCAGTCTATAGATGACTCCGGTGCCGTTTTCAGCGCCGACCTTCTGCGGCGTTATCATCTTTCATTGAAGACGCGACGCTTTGTCATTTTGAGTGGGACAAGCGGAAGCGGTAAAACCCTGCTTACAAGAGTTTATGCCAACGCAGTCCAGGCTAATTATTGCCTTGTGCCGGTTGCGCCTAATTGGACTACGAACGAGGACTTGCTGGGCTATTTCAACCCGCTCAGCAAGAAATACTTTGATACTGACTTCAGCCTCTTTCTGCGGCGGGCCGCACGGGCATATGCATCCGCCATCAGCGTAGACGAAGCGCCTGAGCCATTTCACCTTGTTCTGGATGAAATGAACTTGGCTCGAGTGGAGTATTACTTCGCTAAATTCTTGTCAGGCATGGAGGTTCTCACCGGTGCCGGTCAGGCTCAGGTGACCTTGTTCGGAAACGATGTTGTCGATCTTACACCCAACCTTTTCTTTATCGGTACGGTCAACGTTGATGAAACTACGCAAGGTTTTGCCGACAAAATCTACGATCGTGCTCAGGTAATTGAAGTGACTCATCAGAGAGACGAAGTGGCCTCGCGTATTGAGCATGCCGAAGTGCAGGATGCGCTGATGGCTATATGGGATGCAGTAAATGATGTCACACCATTCTCTATCCGTATTGTTGATGAGATCAACAGGTACGTCACCGAAGCCGGTCGCATCGGGGTAGCCTGGGAAGAGGCATTTGACGATCAGATCATTCAAAAGATTTTGCCGAGAATTAAGGGTACTGATATCAGACTTGGTGTCATGTTGCAGAGGCTCAACGACATAACTGCAAACAGATTCCCTCGCAGCAATGGTAAGATTCAGCACCTCAGTTATGGTTTTCACTCCAATGGAATCGTCTCCTTCTTCTAAACTGAGATTTCTTGACGAGACCGGAAAGGAAATTCCGCTGCCGGTGGAGGGCAGCAATTGTTGTATTGCCGTAGATGTTCCAAAAGAGAACTGGACGGACATTTCCTTGCATTGTGGTATCCATAAGCTGGAAGTTCTCTTTGATAGAGATTTTGCTTACTGCCACTGGCCGATATGCGGGCCAGGTCATTACGAACTCTATCTTGTCTGCCGTGACTATCGAGAGCGCCGGAAAGTCACTTTGATGCCCAGGTATTTCACCGAGCGTGAAATTTCCTCTATGCTTGAAGATTTGACTGAAATACTTCCAAAGTCAATCGCTTCGCAATTGATCGAGTCTGGTGTTCATTTGGGCACTCTGGAGCAAAAGCCAACGGTCGAAGATGAGTATCTTGAATTGCGTCGCGCAATAGCCGGTACAGATGATAGGTTGGGACTTTTGCAGATATTGCCTGTCATCCAGCGTGAATGTCACCATGTTTTGACTACTCGTACCGAACTTCGTGACTCGAACCAGTTGAGAAGGCCGGACATATCGAAATTGCCCGGGATTATGGCAATGCCCGGCAATGTTCTTTCACCTGATCTTGTTTTTCAAATGTATGACATGACTGTTGAGCGTTCATTCGACACTTATGAAAATCGGCTTGTTAAGGCATACGTCGAAGCATTGCGAGGCCGCTTGTCGCGACTGCAAGATAAAAAAGATCAAGTGCCGCCCTCGGTAGCCGCTGAGATCGAAACTCTGGTAAATGATTTCAATCTTGCCTGCGTGCGTGCGACATTTTTGAGGCAGGTGAGACTCCCTACTGTATTTACCGGTCGGGTGACAATGGTTCTTTTGAAAAACCCGACTTATCGCATCATATTCGAAGACTATCTAGCCTTGAATAAGCAGTCTTCCGTGATATTGGAAGAAGCTGCTCTCAATGATCCGCTCAACCAGTTTCCCTTTCTTTATGAACTGTGGATCAATCTAACGGTCCTGAATGCAATGCTTCAAGTGTGCGTGGAAGCTGGCTTTCGGTGCGTCAGTCATAAATGGATCAAGAAATATAAAAGGGGAATCTTCATCCAGATGACAAACGATGAGAAGGCTGCCATCGAGTTTATGTGTCCTGATACCGGGAGGCAAGCCGCCCTTGTCCCGTGGAGGCCGGATCACGGAAATGAAATTCTTGAGGATACTGCCAATCGTGAACGTCTGATTGCCCTGGCTCTTCTTATTGATACTCCAGGAAAGCAGCCTCAGATCCTGGTCTTCGACCCTGAATACAGAGTTGGCGCTAAGGGCATAGACGAAGCAAAAGAAAAGATAGGTGCTGACGCCGAAACTGAGAAGGCCCGCTCTCACATCGAGCCAATGAAGGAAGATGTTGCTGATTTGCTCCGTTGGGTAGATCTGTCGAAGACTTCTGAATCAGCCCGCGCAATGCCGTACGCGGCTATTCTTTATCCTGGGCCTGGACTGCGGTTTTCTTCCGAGGTAGAGGCGCTGACTGCTGTGCCGTCTCAAAGAGATGCTTTGCAAAAAGCAGTTTCTGGTGTGCTGCGTAGTTATCTGGCATAGGGTAATTGAACGCGCACCGTATATGGTATCGCGTTCTGCTTCGAGAATTGTTTACGCCAACTCTTGCATTTTGATTGCTATGGGTTATGAGCTAAAGATCGTCTCCATACAAAGTTATGCAAATTCTGCCTTAAGCAGCATCTGCTTGCCCGGCTGAGTGTTCGTGCATATTAGTTCTGACTTTAAATGGCAGGATGTGTTATATAAGCCCACGATCTGACGCTTCGCTCCTTCAATAATTCTTGTTCGACGCCTTGAAGACCTATGGAAGAAACCTTCGATACTTGCGATACCTGTGATCGGAAGAGACAGAGCACCCACTCTGCAAGCATTTCGGGAGTTGTCCGCGTGCCTTTGCCCGTCATCCGTTGTCTGTGCCCTTTGGGTTTGGTTCTGAGCTTGAGCACCGGCACCCCGCTGGCGGTTTTGTCCGCTGACGAACAGACCAAAAGCGTCCATTCCTCGCGGTTGCACAGCACGGTTACCCAGACCGAGTACAAACGTGCTCAAGCTCCGACCGTCAACACGGGGGATGAGCGTGTGGTGGCTCCCGGCACGGTGTTGGAGCTGTTTCTTTCGACCGAGATTGAAGCCGGCGAGACCGTAGAAGGCGATGAATTCTTAGGCAAGATCAGCAAGGACGTGCTGGTAGATGGCCTGGTGGTCATACCCAGGGGCACGGTGGTGCACGGGGTGCTGAGCACCCTGGAAGGTCCGAAGAGCGCCGGTCGCAATGGCTACATCAACACGCGCTTTGATTATCTAATCACGCCTGATGGGCGTAAAATCCAGATCGGGGCCAACAGCACCACGCGTGATTCCAAAGGCAAGGCCGCGGCCAAAGTTGTCGGGCGCGCGGCCGGCTATACCGCCATTGGTGGCGTATTGGGCACATTGATGGCCCTGCAATATGGCGGTCTGGCGGCGGCCGCCGCCAGTCACGGCACCACCCTGGCGGGGGGAGCGGCTATTGGTGGGGCTGCCGGGCTGACAATCGCCATGCTGAAGAAAGGTGAAAGCGTCATGCTTCAGCCTGGCGCGGAAATGCACGTCAAACTCAGCGAGCCGCTGAAATTGCCCACTATGACCATGCCCGATGAGACGGCGGAAGATTTCAGCATCAGTGGTCTGGCGGTGAAGGTGGCGGGCATGCGCATTGACCGGCGACCGTCAGGCGGAGTAGGCGAAATTACGCTGAATCTGGACATTTTGAATGAAACCGAAAATACGTTCTCAATGTTTGAAATAGGCCTGGAGGACGAACTGGGCGAAGTATTCTTCACCTCTGCGCTGGGTGATACGGACATGTCGTTCAGCAAAATCAAGCCCGGCGGTCACCTAAAAAGCAATTTCACCTTCAGCGTGGACAACGTCAAAAGCCGCTACAAGCTGGTGTTTTTCAAGACTTATTCCCGTGAACCGCTGGCGAAATTTGCCCTCACCGATGAAATGCTGGCAAACTGCAAAGCCAGTCCCAAAGGCAAGCACGTGGCCGCTGAAGCGCGCCAACCTGACTGAGCTGTGCATGAGCGCCTCAGCGAACCTTTCGAGTGCCGGAGTTGTTATGCTTTCGGTGTTTTCGAAATCTTGACGGAAGCTTGATATGTACAAGGACATCTTTGACACCAGCTTGAAAGTCCCTGTGTAAATCTTATCGTGTCGGTGCTCAGTCGACCTGTACTTAAGCCATATTCAGGTTTTCAGGCTGTGATCGCTGAGCAAATTATTCACTGCAATGAATAAATCCTCTGACATTTAGTTTTGCAAAAAACCACTTGCACATACCTGCAAGTGGCGCACTCGGTCCCTGGGCTGGCTGGGCGTGATGGTTGAGAAAGAGTAGTTCCAATCTCAATCTAACTTTCAGTCAACTCCGGGGGGATCGGCAGTCCGAGCATTTTGCCAAAACTAAGGAAACAACGAATGAAACTCAAAACCGATTGCACAACTGGAAACTCGAATTTGCATTCTGCAGATGCTGCCTATGTACTGCGAATCATTGTCAAAATAACAAACAGCTGATGCTGAAAGTGTTTCGAACGCTGGCATTGTGTTCCAGCGCCTTACTGCTCGTTATGTCACTGTCAGGCTGTCAGACATCATCTGACAGCAAAGATGCAGCACATGCGCATTCCCAGGTCTGGAAATCGCCTCTAAAAGACGCAGCGTCGACCGAAGAAGAAGAAGCATCGAATACGGTGTACCAGGTCAGTAAACCCCTTGTTAAAGACCTGACGTTGAATGATGAATATGTCTGCCAGATTAGAGCGATTCAGCATATTGAGATCCGTTCATTAGAGAAGGGATATCTGCAAAATGTGCTGATAGACGAAGGACAATCTGTTCATAAAGGGCAGTTGCTTTTTCAAATAAAACCCAATGTATACGAAGCAGATGTTCAAAAATCGGAAGCAGAGGTAGAGCTTTCCAAAATTGAGCTGCAGAATAACCAGGCGCTTGTCGATAAAGATATTATTTCCTCCACGGAAGCCGCCATGTCTGCCGCCAAGCTGGCTAAAGTTCAAGCGGAACTAGAGCTAGCCAAAACACATTTAGGCTTTACTGAAATTAGAGCCCCGTTTGATGGACTGATAGGCCGCTTTGGTGATGTCCGGCTAGGCAGCTTGTTGGAAGAAAATGAATTGCTGACAACCCTGAGCGATACTCATCGACTTTGGGTGTACTTCAATGTGCCTGAAGCTGTGTATCTGGACTACATGAAAAACAGGCGAAGCGGTATTTCTCAGACCGTCCAACTAGAACTAGCCAACAAGGAAATTTATCCTGAACCTGGAACGATAGAAAACATTCAGTCAGACTTCAACAATACTTCAGGCAATATTGCCTTTCGAGCGGTCTTCAATAATCCACAAGGCCTGCTGCGTTACGGGCAAACAGGAACAATATTATGGCCCAAGAAGGTCAATCAGGCTGTCTTAGTGCCCCAAAAATCTACGTTTGAAGTCTTAGACAAGCGCTTTATTTACGTCGTCGACAAAGAAGGAGTGATTCACGAACGTGAGATTAAAGTGGCCCGTGAGGAGCCTAACGTTTACATCCTCTCTTCTGGACTCACGCCTGATGAGATGTACTTGCTTGAGCGGCAGAACAAATTAGATAAAGGCGACAAAATCAGCTACAAGCTGATTGATCCCAAAACTGCTGTTGAGAATATAAAACTGTATGCAGAGTAGGTTAGGTTAGGCCAGCTATGTTTCGTAACATCCTTAAACGGCCTGTACTCGGGATTGTTGTCTCGATTCTTATCGTTTTCCTAGGCTGCCTGTCACTCTTGCAGCTTCCTATTTCACAGTTCCCCCAAATTGCCCCCACCGTAGTCAATATTTTTATTGCTTACCCCGGTGCCAGTGCCGATGTGCTTACCAAGTCGACGCTGGTACCACTGGAAGCGGCCATTAACGGGGTGCCGGGCATGCGCTACATGTCCTCTGATGCCACCAGTGCTGGTGAGGCCACCGTGCGCTTAGTATTTGAACCAGGTACGGACTCCAACCAGGCTGTGGTCGCCGTCAAAACCCGGGTGGATCAGGTAATGACCTCATTACCTGATCTCGTTCAGCGAGAGGGGGTCATCATTCGTCCCCTACAGTCCTCCATGCTGATGTATGTGGATTTATATTCGGATTCCCCCTCCTTCAAACAGCAATACCTTTTCAATTACGCCTATACCAAGCTAATACCTGAAATTCAACGGATTAAGGGGGTTGCGAACGCGAGCTTGCTGGGTAGCAGGACGTATGCCATGAGGCTGTGGCTCAAACCCGATCGCATGCGAGCCTACAATATCTCTTCTGAAGAAGTGGTCGAGGCCGTTAAAAGCCAGAGTCTTATTGCCCGCCCTGGCCGGCTCGGTATCAGCTCAGGGAAAAATGCTCAGTCTACTGAATATGTGCTGAATTATATTGGCCGCTATACCGAGCCTGAGCAGTACGAAAATATCATCATCAAAAGCTCCGGATTTGGTGAGATGGTGAAGCTTAAGGACATTGCCACCGTGGAGCTGGGCAGTGAGTTTTATGATATTTACACGAATCTGGATGGAAAGTCCTCTGCGTCTATCGTGCTGAAACAGACATCCGACAGTAATGCCAGGGAGGTCATTCAAAAGGTCAAAGAAAAAATTGGCGAGCTCTCCAAGGCGTTTCCGGATGGTATACACGTTCAGTACAGTTACGATGTCTCCAAGTTTTTAGACGCCTCAATTGAACAGGTCATTGACACCATTCGCGATGCCTTTATTCTGGTCACCCTGGTTGTCTTTCTTTTTCTTGGGGACTGGCGTTCCACTGTCATTCCAGTCATTGCCGTACCTATCTCATTAATTGGGCCCTTTTTGGTGCTCTCGATGTTTGGTATGTCCGTCAACCTGATTACTTTGTTTGCTTTGGTACTGGCTATAGGCATTGTGGTGGATGATGCCATTGTTGTGGTTGAAGCAGTCCACAGCAATATGGAGAAAGACCCAACTCTAACGCCTTATACTGCGACGCAAAAAGCCATGGGCGAACTGGGAAGCGCTATTCTGGCCATCTCAATGGTGATGATTTCGGTGTTTGTGCCGATAGCCTTCATTCCCGGTCCGGTTGGTGTATTTTACCGGCAGTTTTCTATCACGATGTCCAGCGCTATTGTGATATCGGCCTTGGTGGCATTAACGCTAACGCCCGTTTTATGCGCCATGTTTCTTAAGAACCATGCCGGTGACGGTCACGGTCACGTTGACAGTCATCGTCGCAAGCCCTCTCTCAACATATTTCAAAGGTTTATTGGTCTATTCAATGCCGTTTTCGAAGTATTTACCCGTGGCTACATGTGGCTTTTAAATCGTTTCGTCACCCAAAGACTAATGTGCCTGGTAGTCATCATTCTTTTTTCTGCCGGCGTTGTCTATATGAGCCAAAAGGTTTCCTCCGGCTTTGTCCCGAATGAAGACCAGGGCACAATCTACGCTATTGTTCAAACGCCTCCGGGGTCTTCGCTGGAGTACACAAACAAAGTGATGGGCCAGCTGCAAAAAGTGTGCAAAGCGGTTGACGGGGTCCACTCGGTGACGTCGATGGCGGGCTACGAAATCATGACCGAAGGCAGAGGATCTAATGCGGGCACCTGTCTTATCAACCTCAAGAACTGGGATGAACGCAAACAAAACGTCAATGAAATCATTGAGGAATTAGAACATCACACTGCTGGGTTGGGAGGACGGGTTGAATTTTTTGAGCCGCCGGCCATTCCTGGCTTTGGATCTTCTGGCGGATTTTCGTTGCGATTACTGGATAAAACCGGGGATCTCCGCTATCAAGAGCTGCAACTCGCAACGCAGGACTTTATGAAAAACCTGCTGAAACGCAAAGAGATTTCAGGGCTGTTTACCTTCTACAATGCGTCCTACCCGCAATATGAAATTAAGATTGACAACCGGATGGCAATGCAAAAAGGGGTTTCGATAGGCACGGCAATGAGAAACCTGGATGTTATGAACAGCGGCTCTTATGAGCAAGGGTTTGTCAAATTTGGCCGTTTTTTCAAAGTCTTTACTCAGGCATCCCCCGAATACCGCAGAAATCTGGAGGATTTGACGACACAGTTTGTCAAAAATGACCAAGGGGATATGGTGCCTTACTCGTCATTTATGACCCTGGAAAAAACAAAAGGGGCCAATGAAATTACGCGCTATAACATGTACAACTCTGCCGCCATTCGCGGATTTCCGTCAAAAGGGTATACGTCTGGCGACGCCATTCAGGCTATTCGCGAAGTGGCTAAAAACACCCTGTCCCGCGATTTCGACATTGCCTGGGAAGACCTTGCCTACGACGAAGCGAAGCGTGGTAATGAATTTCTTGTAATTTCTTTGATTGTTGTGCTTTTTGTCTATTTAGTTCTGGCGGCTCAGTACGAAAGCTTTGCGCTGCCTTTCGCGGTACTCTTTTCCTTGCCCGTTGGTATTTTTGGCTCTTTCGTAATGCTCAATATGATGGGTCTGGCCAACGATGTGTATGCGCAAATTGCTGTTATTACTCTACTTGGACTGTTGGGCAAAAATGCTGTGTTGATTGTAGAGTTTGCAGTTCAGAGACGGAATGAAGGCTTGTCGTTGCGAGACGCGGCCCTGGAAGGCGCCAAGATGCGGTTTCGGCCTATCCTGATGACGTCCTTTGCCTTCGTTGCAGGGCTTGTCCCCCTTGTGTTGTCGCACGGCGCTGGGGCGGTGGGAAATAAAACCCTTGGTTCATCTGCCATGGGTGGGATGATTACTGGCACCGTTATCGGCGTGTTGGTTATTCCAGTCCTCTACTTTTTGTTCGCCACCATGGTTGATGGCAAAAAACTACTGAAAGATCAAGAACACACTAGTATCACAGACTCCATTGTTAGGAGGAAAAAACACCGAGAGCAAACAGTGCGACTAATTAAGTTACTGATTAAAAGAGCGAAGCCGCCAGTTGCGGCCGCGAAGGAATCAGCAAGAGTAGAGGCAGAACGCGTTGCAGCCGAGAAGGAAGCAGAAAGAATAGAGGCAGCACGTGTTGCTGCAGAGAAGGAAGCAGAAAGAATAGAAGCAGAACGTGTTGCTGCCGAGACGGAAGCAGCAAGACTAGAGGCAGAACGTGTTGCAGCCGAGAAAGAAGCAGCAAGAATAGAAGCAGAACGCATTGCAGCAGAGCGAGAAGCAGCAAGGTTAGAAGCAGAACGCATTGCAGCAGAGCGAGAAGCAGCAAGGTTAGAAGCAGAACGTGTTGCAGCCGAGAAAGAAGCAGCAAGAGTAGAAGCAGAACGTGTTGCAGCAGAAAGAGAAGCAGTGAGAGTAGAAGCAGAGCGTGTTGCAGCCGAGAAAGAAGCAGTGAGAGTAGAAGCGGAACGTGTTGCAGCCGAGAGAGAAGCAGTGAGAGTAGAAGCACAACGTATTGCAGCCGAAAAGGAAGCGGCGAGGGTAGCTGCCGAAAAGGAAGCAGCACGAGTAGAAGCAAAGCGTGTTGCAGCCGAGAAAGAAAAAGCCCGCATAGCAGCCGAGAAGGAAGCGGCGCGAGTTGCCTCTGAAAAGGACAAAGCAAGTCTGGAAGCAGAACGCGTTGCAAACGATGCTAAGCCTTCAGTTGCAGCTGATGCGAAACCAGAAGCCTAAGGATTAGTCAGTCAACCATGAGCGGAATCTACGGAAAGAAAATTGTTAGTCTTTTGGCACTCATCGCTTTTATGGTAGTTCTTCAAGCGCCTGCTTTTGCAAGATCGTTTTTCCATCCGATTGATCTTTTGCAAAGAAAGCCCACATTCAACGTGCCAAAAAAGTATGACGCTCCGCAGTTACAGGGCTCTGTCGAAGTTGATAGTGCGGCTTCCATCAGCTGGCGGCAGTTTTTTTCTGATCCTGACCTTGTTCGCCTGATTGAAACAGCCCTGGCAAATAACCAAGAATTCAATCTTGCCATACAGGATATTGAAATTGCCGCCAATGAAGTGAAAGAAAGACAAGCTGAGTATTTGCCTAAAGTCGGCCTGGGCTTTGGCGGTAGTTACATTCATCCATCCGACAACACACCGGAAGGCGTCCTGGATACGATTACTGCCAGACAATTTTTTAGATACCCGGATTTTAACCTGAATGTGGGTCCTTCGCTGACCTGGGAAGTGGATATCTGGAAAAAATTGAGAAATGCAAAAGAGGCAGCCAGACTGCGTATGATGGCCCAATATGAGGTCCGAAATTTTCTCATTTCCAGGCTCGTTACTGAAATAGCAATTAACTACTACGAACTGATGGCTCTGGATACCTCTCTGAAGATCCTGGATGCAAACATCAGCATCCAGGAAGCGGCTTTCCTCAAAATGCAGACCTTGAAGCGTTTTGCCAAAGCTAACCAATTAGGGGTCAATAGGTTTGAAGCCCAGCTGAACAAGACTAGAAGCCAGCGGTCTGAAACCAAGCAGAGTATTGTTGAAAAAGAGAATCGTCTGAGGTTCCTCACCGGTATCTATGATGAGGCTCCAATAGCGAGAAACTCTGACCAGTTTATGACGATACCGGTGCATGAATTGCAGACGGGTGTGCCTGCTCAGCTTTTGCAAAACAGAGCTGATATTCGTCAGGCTGAAGCGGCGATTAAGGCGGCAAGGCTCGATTTGAAAAGTGTCAAGGCACAGCTTTACCCCAACCTGACGATTAGGGCCGGTACTGGATGGTCGGGGTGGAACCCTCAACTGCTTTTTAAAACCCCACAGTCGTTGCTCTACAATGCGATGGGTGACTTCATGCTTCCATTGATCAACCGAAGAGGAATACTTGCACGGATAAGGATAGCCGATGCCCATCAAACCCAAGCGGTTTTGACCTATGAGCAGACTTTACTCAAAGCCTACACTGACGTTCTCAATCAGGTTTCAAACATAAGAAACATGCAGGAAGCTTTTGATACCAAAAAAAGAGAAGTCGTATTGCTTGAGGAATCTATCGGTACGGCAAACATGCTGTTTAAGTACGCCAAGGCGACTTACATTGAAGTGCTGCTAGTTCAGGAAGAGAAATTGAATGCGGAGAAAGAGCTAGTTGCAGTGAAAATGGAACTGGTCGGGTCCAGAGTTAATCTATATCGAGCACTAGGGGGTGGCTGGCGATAAAAAAGACTTACATGAATAGCGTTGAATTCGAGGTACTTTCATTTGAACAGAAACTTTGCAGCAATCATATGCACCGCCGCCTCATTCAGCGGGTCTTTTGCCCTGAGCATTCAATCTGTTGAGGCGAAAACTCCGCGACATAGTCCGCACGTAATCAGAAATTATTTTGTCCCTGCGCCTCCGCCTTACACACCATCAATAGTCCCGCCTGCGCTGGTCCTGACATACACTCAAGCGGTAACAGCGGGTGCAGAGCACGCTGTCTTGGAGAAGCTAGTCAATTCCTGCAGCAAGCACATCTTGGCGCGAAACCAGGGCGACATGCCGCAAGTTGTTCAATCCAATCCTTACGCAAACTACAACCCGGTCGTTGAGACTAGAGTTCAAAAGCGCATTGATACCATAGATTCTAAGATTTCCGGCATTGAGAAAGAAATCGGTGTATTGCTGAATCTTGAGGAAAAGAAGAGCGAGGAAGCTCACATCTGTAATTCGGACTTAGAGTCGATCTGAACTACGTGGATTCTGCACCGCATACGGTGCAATTGATCTGCAAGCGTTGAGGCAAGTGCATGTGCGAAATCGTCTCTCTAGCCTTCACGCAGCTGCAAGATGCAATCCGCTTGGTGATGCGTCTGACGCGTTTGGTGTTCTTCTTGCAATCGATAATTGCAGCGGTTATTAGGGAAAAACAGAGAATCCCTAAACCTGGGAGTTTGTATTGATGAGGCGCAAATTGCAGGGCCATGAGCGAAACGAAGAGTATCTCGTTACCTTGGTTGAATCTGTTTTTGATGAATGCCATTGGTCGTCCTCCAGTATTGGTGGGGGGCGGATACCTTGTTCGAGTTGCAAGAGAATCGCCTCAAGCGATCTTGCTGTCCCGACAATTTGCTTAGCTGCATGTCAAGCATAATGGTGAATGAGCCAAATGGCAAGGAGTTTAATTATTTACAGGTTTTAATCCGGCTCTTTGCAACCAGCAATTTGGTGCGTCCGTGCGATGAATTGTTTGCCACAAGATCGCAGGTGGTTATACTTGAGCGACTTATGCTTAAAGCTGGCTCTGCTGGTGGGGGGAGAAAAAGAGGAATATCATGACTGATACAACAGCAACAGCGTCGGCACCAGCGCGATCTTACGTGCACGTGCCAGATACGATTTCTGCGCAAGCCCAAGATTTTCTCAGAACGATGCAGGATCCGCATCTCATTCCCAGGTTCCCTGACGCTGACGATTTAGCTGGCTGGGTAAAGCTGCAAGCGTGGGCGGAGGCCGACGGAAAGGCGAGATCCGAGGTTATTCTGAAGCGCTATGCCCATACCGTAACGGAGCTCAAGCTCGGCGGAGTACCGGTCTTGGACGTTCGCCCGCAGGGATGGAAGGACAATGGCAAGGTGCTCGTCTACACCCATGGTGGCGCCCATGTGATGTACAGTGCTGCATCGATGCTCGGGAGAGCTGTTGTGGCTGCGAGCGAGATGGGTCTCCGAGTGCTTAGCATCGATTACACGCTCGCTCCCCACGCCAAATATAATCAGATGTCCGACCAGGTCGTCACTGCAATCGAGGCACTGTTAGAGCAAGGACAGATCCTGGAGAATACGGCGATCTTCGGCGATTCATCCGGTGGTGGTCTTGCGGCCGCCGTGACGCTTAAGATGCGTGACCGTGGTATTGGTTTGCCCGCAGCCGCTGTGCTGGTCTCGCCGTGGTTGGATGTAACGTCGAGCGGAGATACCGAAACCACGCTTTACGACGCCGATCCGAACCAGCTTTACGACCTGCACGGCAAATACGCGGCCGCCGCCTTCGCTGATCCCAAAGACCAGAAACATCCTTATGCCTCGCCAGTTTACGGTGACTTTTCGAAGGGGTTTCCGCCGACCCTTATTCAGGGCGGGCTGAAGGAGACTTTGCTCAGCGGCTTCGTGCGACTCTACCAGGCTCTCGACGCAGTTGGGGTGCCGGTGAAGTTGGATATCTACGAGGGAATGGTTCACAACTTTCAAGATCGGATTCCTGACGCGCCGGAAGCGATTCTGGCCCGTCAAAAGATGCGAACATTCCTACGCCAGCATTTGAAAATGTGAGACCGGCATTCTTCGTGACGGCAGTCAACCCATAGTAGGCGTGTGAAGATATCCTCACGCTGAATTTAGATCCTTTGGCACTAAATGTGGTGGCAGGCGAAATATCAATGCCCAGTTCAATAGCAAATTTCTGATTTATCTGTGGCGCCAGCGAACCTGGAGGGTCATTCTCCGCACGTTAAGACATGCACGTAGCTAGAAGCCTGAGGCAAAGCGATTCATAGATTCGCTAATCGGTCTATGTTACGCATGCGTTTGGCAGTTGGCTCGCGACTCTTTGGGTAAATGGAACTCGGGGCAAGGAAAAAGAAAAAACTGGAACCGCATTGAAGAGGCTGGAACCTATTGCAACATTTTTGAGGTAGTTTGAACCTTTGCAAGAAATGTGGAACTGAAATCAGGATTATCGGATATTTTGGAACTGTGGTGGGTAAAATGAATATATCTGGAACCCAAAAGAATGATTTGGAACCTCAAAATGGATTTGCCAATCCAAAAACCAGCTCTGTTTCAAGATTCGGCTTTGCCCACAGGCACAAGCCTTGCCGGGCTATCCGCGCTCGTCCGTGCGTTTAAGGTCCCAGCTCCTGTCCGGCAGCCCAGTTGCATTTCTGAGCAAAACATCAAAGGACATCTCAAAGAACAGCGTGGATGGAAAATCTACAGTAAGCGGTACGAGCTCGAACCCACTGTTCGGGCACACCTGAATTTCGCGATGCGGTATGAAAACATAGACCTGCTGGTTCTAAAGCGGGTGTTCCTGGCGCTGCCAGTGGAAGCAATTGAGCAATATGTTCAGTCTGCTCCCAATAGCGCGCTGACGCGGCGCGCCTGGTACCTCTATGAACTGCTGACAGGAAAAACGCTTGCAGTCCCTGATGCGCCGAATGTCACATCGGTTGACCTGCTCGACACCGAAAAGTATTTCACCAAGTCTAGTGGCACATTGTCGCGTCGGCATAAAGTGCGTGACAATCTATTGGGCACAGCCAGCTTCTGTCCAGTTATCAGAAAAACTGAATCGCTGAAGTCCTACGTTGAAAGCGACCTCTCGAAATCCGCACTGAATGTAATTGGACGCGTCAGCAAGGCCGTTAGTTCTCGTGCTGCAAGTTTCTTGCTCCTGGCGGACAGCCAGGCTAGTTTTCAAATAGAAGGAGAGCGACCCCCTCGAAATCGGATCGAACGTTGGGGGCGGGCTGTAATGCAGGCGGGCAAAAACCCGCTGTCAGTCGAAGAATTGATTCGTCTTCATGGAATTCTTATTGAAGACAACCGTTTTGTAGAAGGTGGATTGCGTACCGAAGGCGTTTTCCTTGGCGAATACACTCCTTTCGGTGAACCGCTTCCCGAGTTCATCGGCGCTAAGCAAGAGGACGTTGAGCATCTGATGAATTCGCTAATCGAAGTAAATGCCATCATGAAAGAAGGCGAATTGGATCCAGTTCTTCAAGCCGCGGCAACTGCTTTTGGATTTGTCTACATTCACCCATTCGCTGATGGTAACGGAAGACTTCACCGATGTTTAATTCATCACACCCTTTCAGATCGGCAGTTCACGCCGCCTGGAATGCTCTTCCCTGTTTCATCGGTGATGTTGGATTGGATCGACAAGTATCGTGACGCGCTTCAGACGCATTCCGGTAGACTCATGGAGTTTATCGAATGGGAAGCAACTACCAAAGGGAATGTACACGTCCTAAATGACACCGCCGACCTCTACAGATACTTCGATTGTACTGAGACCGCTGAGTTCCTCTATAGCTGTGTGAAGCGCACTATAGAGGCGGACCTTCCTAGAGAAATTAACTATCTCACGCGTCGAGACGAAGCTGTCAGAGAGGTTATGAATGTTGTAGAGATGCCGGATCACATGGCTGAGCAATTTGTACTGTTTGTGCACAGAAATGGTGGCACGCTTCCTAGCAAGAGAAGGAAAAGAGAATTCGCAGCGTTAAAGGACGAAGAACAAGCTGAGTTGGAAGAAATAGTTAGAGACGCGTTTGATGGATTCGATGCGCCTGGGGCAAATCTGTAGCCAGCGAAAGAAGGTTAGCTGAAACACTGCAATCTGCCGTTCTGCTTTGAAATACTTGTCCTGGCGAGTGTGATACCAAAGGCGGTGTCGTTTGCTATCTGTGGAGACATTCGAGGACGTCTATCTATGAGGTTTACCTATCTTTTGTAGGTGGATCATTCCTGATCTTCATTAGGGTAAGGCGCTTCGAAATGACTAACCCCAATAAAAAACCGGCACCTCTTTCGAAACTGCCGGCCCTTCAAGCTTTTAATTGGTTGCGGGGGTAAGATTTGAACTTACGACCTTTGGGTTATGAGCCCAACGAGCTACCGGACTGCTCCACCCCGCGATCTACGATCTTACCAGGCTGCTCCACATGGAAGTAAGCCATCAAGGTAATGACATGCTGAATGTTAACATAACGCGCTTTTCTCTTGCTGAAGGCGGCATTAGCGCTGTACTTTGCTTATCGGGCGATGAAAGCTCTTTTGGGATGCGAATAAGGAAACGATTCTTACTTTATGAAGGCAGTTTTGCAGAGAGTGTCACGGGCCAGTGTGACAGTGGACGGAAAAGTCGTGGGTTCAATAGACGGCGCCGGTTACATGATTCTTCTGGGTGTTGAGCAGGGGGATACGGAGGCTGATTCCATTTATCTTGCTAAGAAGTCCACAGAACTGAGAATCTTCAACGATCAAGCAGGCAAGATGAATCTCTCGCTGATGGATATCGGCGGTGGATGCCTCGTCGTTTCGCAGTTTACATTAGCAGCGGATTGGCGAAAGGGGCGCAGACCCGGTTTTTCCCGCGCGGCGGCACCTCAGGAAGGGGAACGGCTGTATTTGCATTTTGTCGAGCAACTTAAGGCGCTCGGGGTCAAGCGGGTGGAAACCGGTATTTTTGGGGCGGATATGAAGGTGGAACTGGTCAACGATGGACCAGTGACAATGCTCTTGGAAAACAGGAGCGCCGATGGTACAGCAACCGAGAGCTAGAATTTGCCAATGATCTCATGGCAACTGCCTAGCTGATGAGCATGGCCTCTGGATTGGTGGCTCTGTCAAGCAACTTGCCGACATGCTGGCGCAGGCAACGCTGGATCTTGTCGGGTGTTTCGTCCGCAGGTACGACAACAAACGGAAATTCAGCCATCATCTGCTCGTATTCGAACATTATCTGTGACTGGTAGAGCTTGAATGACTGATAGAGGTCGGTGGACATGCCGATGTCGCGCCCGGATTCATAAAAGTCGAGGCTGCCTCGAGTGGTGATGATGCGCCTGAGAAGAGGATCGAGGGGCATTTTCAGGTAGAAAACCAGATCCGGCTCCACGGCAAAGCCGTAGAGCTTGCGCACCCATTGTGGATCCGCGCCTCTGACTACGTCGCGTGCGAAGGCCGTGTAATAGTAGCGATCGCAGATCACCATCAAACCAGCCTTGAGTGCCGGCACGATGATGCTGTTCAAGCGATCGGCCAGATCTGTCGCGTACAGAAGCGAGAAGGTGATTGTATTTAGGGCGTTTTTTGATTTTGCCTTCTCGATTACATTGGAGATGAGAACCGAAGACTTCCATCCGGTGACCGTTACGCCATAGCCTTCAACGGCCAACCAGTTCTTCAGCAATTCAGTTTGGGTGGATCGACCTACTCCGTCTGTGCCCTCGATGACAATGAGTTTTCCCGGATACTCGTGTTTGACACGCTCGGGCGGCCTCGGCGAAGTGTTTTCGTTTTGCATGAGTACGCTTTTCTCCCGCCTCTTAGATGCGCTTTAACTAGTTATCGCTTTCCAGCAATTCGCTTACTTTCTTGCGAAACAGCATCTGCTGCTCGTGAATGGTCTTGGTCGCAGGCATGACGTGAAAGCCGAATTCATCAATCATGCTGTCGTACTCGTTAATTATGTTCGATTGGAAAATCCGAAAGGATTCGCGTGGATCTGTTGAAAGCCCCATGTCCATGCCGGCCTCGTAAAATCCGGGGGCGCGCATATTGTTGATTCTTTCTAGTGAAACCTCGACAGGTACTTGAAAGTAAAAGGCGCCGTCCGGTCGAATCGAAAAGCCATAAAGATTTCTCACCCATTCTTTGTCCACGCCGCGCGAAACATCACGAGCAAATGCCGTGTAGCAGTATCTGTCAGCCAAAACAAATAATCCCGCTTTGAGTGCTGGAATGATTATGTTTTCCAGGCGATCGGCAAAATCGGTAGCGTGCAATATGCTGAATGTCACTGGAATCAGTGTGTTTGAACGCTTTGCCTGCTTAATTGTTTTGGATATCAGGTTTGATGAATTCCATTCAGTAAAGATTACGCTTTCGCCTTTCGATTCCAGCCAGTTGCGCAAAAGGTCGAGCTGAGTGGACTTTCCCGAGCCGTCCACACCTTCTACAACGAAAAGCTTGCCTGGAAAGTCGTGTTTCTTCTGAAGTCGCATATGTAAATTCGGGTTATCTCAACGCAGGTAGCGGCTGTGTATCTAACTTTTGTGTAATTCTTCTCCGGCGGTGTCGCCGCAAAAGCAGCCAGAGCCTGCGTCTTGGCGTTCTTGCCCTGGTCAATCCGGCAGCAACAGGTAGTTATTATATAGTTTTTGAGTGCTACAGTAGTCCCTTCACCTATTGGCGAAGGTCAGTATGAGCAGGAAAATAGCAAGTCATTACGTTTTGAGCCTTTGCGGGCTTATGTTGTTTTGGGCAGGCACTGAAGCACAAGCTCTGCCGATGCCGAAATTGCCATTCTTCGGCAAGAAAAAGGACGCGCCGCCTCCCGCGCGTATGCCCGAATCCGATGATTCATCCGACTCGGAAGAGAGCTTGCCGCCTGGGTTACGCAAGGATGTTAAACCTGACTCGATGACCGCCCCTGACGTCACGGAAGGGGATGATATCGATAGTGAGAAGGGCAGAAACACTGAGAAATCGAGCGGTGAAAGCACCTCTGAGGACAAGGAAGAGATGTCCGAGTCTTCTGAAGAAGAGCATAACGACAGTGAAGAGCGGGGTCGCAGATTACCTGGAGAGAAGGTGGATCGCTCCGTACTAGAGGACAATAAAGAATTAGAGTTGCCTGAAAGACGCAAGGAAGATTCTTCTGTCGACCCGCGCAAACACTATCTTCTTGCCAAAGAATTGCTTTCCCAGAAGCAGTACAAAGCCTGTCTGCATGAGGTAAATAAGGCTCTGGCACTAAACCCGCACTATTGGGATGCCATGTATGTCGGCTGCTTGTCCTTGCAATTGCAGGAACGCAATGAGGAAGCAATTCGCAAATATAGACGCCTTGTGCGGTTCAAGCCGGATATGGCTGAAGCTCATGTCAATCTGGGTGTGCTACTTAAGAAGACGGGTCAGCTGGATGAGGCCGAGACCGCGTATCGAAAAGCGATCGAGATCAATTTCTACAAAGTCGATCCCCACTACAATCTGGCCAATCTTCTGATCGAAAAGGGAGATCTGGAAGGAGCGCTCGGGGAGCTGAAAGCATGTGTGAAACTGGCGCCTAGAAATGCCTGGGTACACAATAATTTGGGCGTCATTTATCAAAAACGCAATTATCTCGAAGAAGCTGCCGAGGAATTTCGCAAAGCACTCAAACTGGAGCCGGCAAACAGAACATTCGAGAAGAATCTTCAGTCTGTGCAATCTTTGATGAAGAAGAACGTGGGTGCTTTCACGGGCAAAACAGTAAGCGGATAAGAAGCGCTCTACAGTGTTGCACCTGAATCGAGTTTGTTGAACTCGGTAATCTAGTTTGGAAAAGACGGCGAGCTCAACACTTCCGGCGAGAAATTAATGCTGTTTGCCACTCTTGTGAGAAAAGCACGAGCTCTCGAGAGTGGATGCTCGGGAAAATGCTCGTCATATTTGATCTCTTCGGCAATATTCATCTGCATGCCTGCCACCAGATTCGGTTCATAAGGATCGCGGCTCCAGCCGATCGGAATGCCGGTCGCCTTATCTACAGTGATTTCGCCAGTCTTGAGCAACTGCTCTAAAACCATTGCTTCTCTGGTGCCGGTCGGTTGGTTTTCCTGGCACTGCAATTTGATGACAAAACTGAAGTCTCGGAAAGGGAAAGTCAGTGACGCAACGTAGGCGACACCGGTCGGCTGTTGCGGGAATTTGAAAATAGTACGCGTGCCGAGCAAACCTTGAACACGAAGAACATTGACTGAAACCAGCCCTCCGCCGGATTGATTGACGCCGTGTCTGTATGAGTCACGCAAAGTGCTGACGTCGTTCAGCGAGCAGGGAATATCCGGGCGGATCGGAAAGTAGTGCAAGAAAAGTACCTCGCGCCTGTCATTGTGCCAGGTCACGCAAGTCTCAGTTGCTTCAAGCTGAATCCAATCGGTTGTATCGAAACTAATCGAGCGAATCGAGATCATCTATAAAGGTCGCTCAATTAACCTGCAGTCCAAGATCTTGAGTGAGCAACACTTCCAGCTCCTGTCCAGGGCTCAAGCTGACATTGTCTCCCGAACGGAAAAGTGCCACTGCCGAGCTGCCGATCAATGTAGCCGCTGCAGGGGCTCCGAGCGTCGCTATATTGGCGGCCATCAGTGCGCCGTTGCGCGAACCGTCGGGGTTGATTCCTGCCACTGATTTCACGCTGCCCGAAACTCTGGTACCAAAACTGGTGCCTGGGTCGAGTTGACCTTTGTCATTGCTCGTTCCTTTCTTAAACTCGAGTGCGGCATCAAGAGGTATCACTTCGCCGGTTGGCGTGACGATTTGTTCAAGTTTGAGACCGATCTTTGCTGCTCTGCTGATCAAGCGAGGTCTAGCTACTTCCACCACTCGCCCGCGAACCAGGCTGCCTCTGGGCAAGAGAAGCTGTGTTCCCACAGCCAGATCGTCTTTTACGTGCGCTTCAAAAATGTCGCCAGGCTTGCTTGCTTTGGCATCGACCATGCACTCCAGCACCAGCTTCAGTCTTGTAGTAGTCGGCAATGTCGTTGATTCTGCGCCGATTTTGAGGGCTGTGCTCGGACCGTCGTCTGAACCAATTCGAGTGCCTTCTGTCTGTGTGTATGAATGTTCTGCAAACTCAGGAAGATTCTTCGGCTCCATCGATTTGCCCGGACCCATGCGCGAAGGTGCGATTGCCGGTGCATAGCGCGGCGCTCTTGAGTCATTGCGCGCTGCTTGAGCGGGTGGTGCAATCTGTGCAAGCGACACCATGGTGACAGCTGCAATTAAGAAGCTTGATTTTGCGCATCGATTGAGCATATCTGTTAGTGACCTAATAAAGTGGGCTTGGCTAAAGGTTTCTGAAGTTCCAAAGAAATAGATTCTAGGAGAAATTCTACAGGTGTTGCCTCAAGAGCGCAAAACTTTGAGCGCACGTTCCACCTTTTCTACATCTTCGGGCAAATCCACGGCTAGAGAGCGGCTTTCGATATAAGACACTTTAATCGGTATGCCGTTTTCAAGTGCTCGTAACTGTTCGAGTGTCTCGCTCATCTCCAGAGGGGTGGGCTTCATTGCTGCGATTTTCAAGAGGCAGTCGCGACTGTAGACATATAGACCCACATGACCCAAATACTGGCGCTCGTTGAAGCTGCGTTCGTCCCTGTAAAACGGAACAGGCAGTCGGGAAAAATACAGAGCGAAATCGTTCTTGTCGACAACGACTTTCACTACGTTGTGGCTGAATGCTTCTTCCTCGACTTTGATATGCCAGGCAAGGGTGCCCATTTGCAAACTCTTGTCCTTCAAAAACGGCGCCATCGCTTGCTCGACATGCTTGGGGTCAATGAGCGGTTCATCACCTTGAACGTTGACGATAACGTCGATTTCAGGGTGCTTTTCAGCTACTTCAGCCAGTCTATCCGTCCCGGAAGGATGATCGCTGCGCGTCATAACGTACTCGCCGCCGAATCGAGCCACCTCTTCTTTGATCCTCTCGTCGTCTGTGGCGACGATGACTCTATCCAGACCGCTTACTTTTTTGACTTGCTCATGAACGCGCTCAATCATGGTTTTGCCGGCAATTTTCACTAGCGGCTTGCCGGGAAAACGGCTGGCTTGAAATCTGGCCGGGATTATGGCTGCTATTTGGCGCTTTTCGCTTGAACTCATTTCGTACCTACTTAAAGCTTCTAACTCCGAAAAAAATCGAATTTCAGAATTGTTGATTTCCAGTCTCAATAGCGAATCGATAACGATTCGAGTTTTAGAGGGCAAAACGTCAACCTGGTTGGGCTTTTGACGGAATGCGAAAAATTCAGTGTCTAACAATTGTCGACTTGTTGTATTAGCAATTGTTAATATCGGACATGCGTGGGAGGCTTGTTCACAGTCGAACAGTGTTTTGCCCGACTGGTTCAGGGATTTCAGACACGCAAAGTGAGCGGCGCATAATAAATAAACGCGGCGGGCTCCTAAAATGTGTTTTTTCTCCCGTCATTTCGAGTGACAAGTTCCAATTATTGGGAATCTTGAACTCATAGCATCTTTCAAGAGGTAATCTCATTGAGCTGTAATTGTTCTCGCGACGAGTCGGCCATCGGGCCCATTGCGCAAAAACTTTTAGGCAAGGAACAGGAGCTGATTGATGCAGCCAAAAAATTCCTCAATAAAGCCAGTGACCCGTTTTCAGGTGTGATCAATTTTTTGCACGATCATCCTGAAGATTCTTCTTTGCCCGGGCTTATCGTCAACCGTGTTCTGCTTGGTGCTTTTGGCGAATCCGAAAAGATTCCCGGACTGATTCGCGTGCTTGCCTCGCACGTACATGAGATCGCTCGCAAGTCCGACGTCATCAACATAATCAACGAGCATCCTGCTGTTGAAAAGTGGGGGCAGTATTTGATCAAGCAGAAGGAAAAAATTGCCTTCAAGGTCTGCCATGACAAAGGCAAATTGCTTCTTAACGACATTGTCGGACTGGTTGCGGTCGAGCATGGTGTCGAGCTGCCACTGGAGAAAATCCTGGTAAGCCCTCCGAACCTGATCGTCACGGTCAAGCTCGGTCTTCTGCGACCACAGAAGGTTGTTGAGATTTAGACTTGGCGAAAACCCTACCTGCAAACATCTCACACCGCGGCGGGCGTCATTGGGCGCCTGAGAATACGCTCGTGGCTTTCAAAATGAGCCTCGATATCGGCGTGGACGGGCTGGAATTGGATGTGCAACGTTGCGCATCCGGAGAACTCGTGGTCATTCACGATGAACTAGTCAATCGCACCACAAATGGTGTCGGGCTCGTTGAACAGATTACCTATGACGAGCTTAAAAGGCTTGATGCGGGAAGCTTTTGGCACGATGAGTATGAAGATGCGGGGCGAGTCAATTTTAAGGGAGAGCGAATACCTCTTTTGAAGGACGTTCTCGATCTGGTAGACGGGCGAGCTTTAGTGAATATAGAACTGAAGAATACCCCAATTGAATACCCTGGAATTGAAGACGACCTTATCGACTTACTTGGAGATTACGACCATCGCGATAAGATCATCGTCAGTTCGTTCGATCATCGGCTTATGCATAACCTGAAAGAGAAAGATTCCGGCTTGGCGATTGCCTTGCTGGCCGATGCTCTCTTTGTAAATGTGGTTGAGCTGGCAAAACAGATAGGTGCCGAATACTGGCACCCCTGCTTCGGATCGCTGAGAAAAGAAGTGGTTGAAGAAGCGCATGCAGCTGGATTGAAAGTCAACGCCTGGACGATCAATACACCCAGAGAGTGGTCTATGGCTATCGACTGGGAACTGGATGGCGTGATTACGGACGATCCGCTCATTTACAAAGCATTCCTGGAGAAGCGCAAAGCACTTTCCATCTAATTTAAGACTCGACTTTTGTCTCTTCGGTTTCTGGCTTTTGCTGAGTAATTTCTTTACTTTTTGCCGCGGCTGCTGCTGATTCGAGCTCAGTCAGGTGTTCTTCTTCCTGCGCTACGATTTCGAACATTTTTCCGTCCAGGTCGGCTTGAATTATTTCTGCCAATCCGTGGCTGATGGTTCCTTCTCTAACTAGACTTTTGATTGCATCCTTTCGGACGTCGAGAATATGCAGCCGAGCGCTTTCCAGCTCCAGCTCTTTTACTGATGCATCTTCGAGATGCAGATCTTCAATCTGATTTTGCAGAACCCTCTGGGTTTCGATAATCTCATTTTCAAGTTCTTGAAAAATGCTGGGAGAAATATGTCCGAGCTTTCGTAGATTCTTCAGTTCGGTGAATGCTTGACTTTCGGCAATGAGCTTGCTTTTCAGCGCCTGATACTGTTTGAATTTCGGATTGGCCGGCCGTATTCCCAGAATTTTTACAAGTGGTTCGATCGTCAAGCCTTGAACCAGCAGTGTGAAGAGGACGACACCGAATGTGGTGATGATAAATGCTTCTCTATCTGGGAAATTGAATGGCAAGCTGAGTGCCAGCGCCATGCACAGAGAGCCTCTCAATGCGCCCCAGAAAAGAATGTGTTTCCAGCGCATCGGGAAGTTTTTCTTTTTTGTGGCGCACAGTGTCGTCAAAATATACGCCACAGGTAATCTTGCAACCAGGATCGCCGCTATCGCAATCCCTATCAGATGGCTGTATTTCAAGAGCAAATCGGTCTTTACTTGCAGACCTATGAAAAGAAAGACGAGCGAGTTGACGACGAATGCGGCATATTCCCAGAAGCTGTTTACTGCCAGTCTGGTGGTGGCGGACATTCCCCGGCGCCCGCCATAATTGCCCATCACGATTCCGGCAGTGACAACGGCAATAACCGGTGACACATGCATTTGCTCGGCAACTAGAAATGATCCGTAAGCAAGGATTGTCGTCAGGGTGATTTCCAGCAGGTGGTCATCAAAATAGCGGGTGATTGTTGATGCGGCCATGCCAAGCGTGCAACCAACACCTACTCCACCAGCTACCTCGACGCAGAAGCGACCCAGAGTCGTATCCATGGTCAATGTCGATTTTGCAAGGGTCAATGCCAGAATCAGTTTGAAAAGCACGGCAGCAGTGCCGTCATTGAAAAGACTTTCGCCTTCCAGAATCATCGTCAATCGCTTATCGATGCCGATTTTTCTAAACAGCGCCAAGACCGAAATCGGGTCTGTCGCCGAGATGAGGGCTCCGAAAAGAAAAGCCGTGCCGAGAGCCATGCCGGCGAAGTGATTCATGATGCCGCCTACAACAGCCATGGAGACAAGCACTCCGACTGTCGACAGAACAGAAACCGATACCCAATTCGCTTTCAGTTCATCCAGGTGCAAATTCCATGATGCTTCGAAAAGGAGTGCCGGCAGAAAGACAAGCAAAATCAGCTCCGGCGTCATTTCGATCGGAGGCAAAACCTGGCTGATACCAATGGCCAGCCCGACAATGACGAGGGCAATCGAGTATGGTACACGAACCCATTTGACGGCTATCGCTACTGCTGATGCCACCAGAAGCAGTACCACCAAAATGTCGACATGAAGTATGTGATGAGATTCCACAGAAGCACTCTCAAGGTTGCTTTATAGTATATTCCCGCCGGTCTGCATACTGCTCTTGCTGGAGATGCGCATGCGTCTGAGGCGGATAATTTTCATTGCCAATGGCAGATAAAGCCGTCTGCGATTTGAAAGCGAAATGCAAGAATGGCTTCGACTTTACCGCAATTGTTGGCGAACGATTTTCGAAACGACAGGTATCTCAGCTTCTTTGCCCATAAGCGAGAATATCAGTCCATAGAGAAGCAGCAAGTAACCCAATTGCACAACAACGCCGATCGCCGTAGGCAGCCAGGCGATTAATTGATCTCCACCACCTGGGATGAGCTGCAACATTCCACCGACGATGTTGGCGAAAATGTTCGCAGTCATGTTAATCAAAATGCCCATGATGGCGAGCAGAATACTCTGGAGAAAGTGAAAGCGGAAAAAGGTCGTCCGCGCGTAGCGCCCCTGAATGATGGTGTAGATAAGCCCTGCCAGCCCCAGAGTCAGGTAGCACAGACCGGCCATTATCCGTTCAAGTCCGTCAGTATTGCTGCCTGCGCCTTTGCCGAATTTGCCTGTATTGATAACGGGCATTGCTCTTTATCTCTCCGTGATGGTTCTACAGGCTAATTGTATCTGGTAGGTCGCTCCCCTGCACCCGGGGAATCCAGGGCTTGAGCGGGACAGGAATTCTCTTCTGGCGGATGGTTGCGGACAGGCGATCCTGGCAATGCCCGGGCCGTTGGGTTTGGCGCCAAGATTAAATTCCCTCGCTTTGCCTGAAATCCGCTCAGAGCTTGTAATGGGATTGTTTTAGAATCCAAAGGGGCACATTGATTTTATGTCGTCAGCCAAAGAGAGCTATCTGCAACAGATTCGCCTCCTGTCCGTTCTGGATTTGGAGGAATTATCGGGCGTTGTAGCAACCATAGCCCATGAGCTGACCGAAGCGAAGGCAGTCGGCGTGGTTTTGTACGACCCCGACATGGAGGCTCTCAGCGACAGGTTCTGGTTTGGCGAGCACAAGAAAGACTTGAGCGTAGTAGGCGAGCCTTTCTGTGAGGACTATGAGGAGAGTGAAGAGCAGACCTTCGAAGTCAATTTCGGAGATCTCGGGGTTGAATTACCGGAAGCCATGCTGCCTGTGTACTGCCACCAGGTTCGCAAAGATGGCGAGCTGGTCGCCTGCCTGCTCTTGGCGGCACCGAGATTAAAGCGCGAGGAAATCGCGCCTGCTTTTGCCGATCTTCCGCTCGCCCTTGCCCTCCATAACGCCTGGACGACTATCGAGTTGAGCCGGGAAAATGGAAGACTGCGCGCCAGCTATGAGGAGATAGAGAAGAAGACGGGCATGCTCGAAGAGCAGACCATGAAACTTATCCATGACGTGACGATACGCGACAGTATTCGCACGAAGAATGTGGAGCGAGAGCGCTTGGTTTACTTGATTTCCAACCTCGTGCGCAGCTCAATGGACATCCAGAAAGTGCTTGACACTACAGTCGAGAAAATTGGCGAAGAGTTCGCTCTCAACCGTTGCCTGGTGCTTCGCTCGATGGATATGAAAGGGCTTGAAGTGAGCGAGTTTCGAACTGAAAACGTCAAGTCGATCAAAGATTTGTTCTTCTCTGAAGCTGGTTTCGAGTTTGCCCATCAAGCGCTGAGCAAGACAACACCACAGGATTTCGGCGATCCGGATTCAGACCTGCATGTGGCTTACGACCGCGAGTTTCTCAAAAAGCTGGGCATCCGCTCCGCTTTGATCGTTCCTCTCATCATGCGTGAACGCGTTCTAGGAGTGCTTTTCCTGCAAGATTGCACAACTCCGCGCGACTGGAGTATCGATGATATTTCCACAATCGGCTCACTGGCCGACAACCTCTCCGTGGCGATAGAGAATGCCGAATTGCACCAGGAGATTGCCAGGCAAGCCGTAACCGATGGCTTGACGGGTGTCGCCAATCGCCGCAGTTTCAATGAGTCATTCACTCGTGAATTCGAGCGTGCCAGGCGCTATAACGAGCCGCTTTCTCTGATAATCATCGACCTGGATTACTTGAAAAAAATCAACGACACATACGGGCATAAGGCTGGCGACGACGCCATTGCCAGTATAGGAAAGCTGCTCAAACAGTCGTCGCGCGTTAGTGACTTGCCGGCTAGATATGGTGGCGAGGAGTTTTGCCTTCTGCTGCCTAATACCGAACTGGACATGGCTGAGCAGCTGGCAGAGCGCATTCGACGTAAAATCAATGAGGTTCATGTTGAAGGACCCGGTAATATCTCTGCATCCATTGGAGTAGCCAGTTATCCCAGTCATGCGGACGATCCGGACTTACTATTTCAGAAAGCCGACACCGCCCTCTATGCAGCTAAGCAGAGCGGGCGCAACCGCGTTCATGTAGCCAACAAAGACGATACGACGCACCTGACTCACTTCACCGACAAGATGAGCGACATCCTGGAAACAGGGGCACTCGGAATTGAGCAAGCGGACGGAAAAGGCAATGGACACGCGGAAACTCAGCCTGAAAAAAAAACATCAACTAAAAAACTAGTGGACACACTTTAGAAGTGCGTCATTGCTCTCTCGATCCCGTGCTCCTTTCTATCACGCGGGAAGTCCTCGACTAGGGAAAGTCCTGAGGCAATGTAAGTTCCAGTCGGTTATAAAAGAGAAGAGGCTAAACCTGAAGAAAGCTATAAAGATGTGCGATTGATTGACGTTTAAGTCTATCTTGCGGGCATGAAGGTTATGAACGGGTTTTGTAGGACTAGAGAGCGGACTGAAACAGCCGGCAGTTTTCTAAGGAGAAGACGCAATGGGATTATTAGATGACGTTGTCCAGGGGATTGGCAAGGAAGTCAGCCGCGTACAGGCGCGCGGTCAGGAAATGATGCAGAGCTTCAACTTGCAGAACCAAATTCGTGAGTTGGAGAAGAAGAAAACCGGCAAACTCCTCGAGATCGGTCGTCTCGTAACGGATAAGTACGTCAAGGGCGAAGAGGTTTCGGAAGATATTCTCAAAGACAAAGCCAATGAAGTGGCAGGTTATGAGAGCGAAATGCAGATTTTGCAGGCAGAGATGGATAGCCTCAAGGTAGACACTGAAGTGCCGACCTCTAAGAAGTCCGAGAAGGGTGCAGGATTTCACACCTCGCCAGGTTATGAGTGTCCTAACTGTCATGCGCCAGCGGCCCGCGACAAAGCGTTTTGCCCCAGCTGCGGTGAATCGCTGAAAAAACCGGCCTCGTCGGCGTCATCTTCGGATGACATAGTGGATGTCGAGCCCAACGGTAATTAGCAGCTGTTTTTGATGCCAGTCCTGGACTAGCCTGGTTAATCCGCGGCGATTGGCAGCACGAGTGAGTCGAGAAGGGTGCATCTGCGATGCGCCCTTTTCATTGTTCGCAAAAAAGAGGGAGTGCGCATGCGACGCGCACTCCCTGCATTATTCGAATTGCTGCTGTCCTAGAATTAGAATCGAGTCTTAGACTCGCGAATTTTTTCCACAGTCCGGACAGAAGAAGAAGGAAGGGCTTATCTTGGACCCGCAGTGCGGGCACGGACGCAGTCCAAGTCCAGGTTCTTCAGTAGGATAACGACCGGCAAGAATTTCTTTGTACTGCTTGCTTTCCGACCAGAGTTTGATTTCTTTGGCACGGTATACAGGCACCGGGTGCGTCAACCAGAGTTCATTCAACAGTTTGAAGACTTTGTTGAGTGTGCTGTAATCGAGCTCTTCATAAGAATCTGCTTGTTTCAGAAACTCTTTTGGATCGATCTGATCGTAAATGCACTTCGAGCCGGCGGAGAGTTTCATATGAACATGCAGGCACACATTTACGTCCTGGGTGACCAGCAGCTCAGCGCGGTCTGCCGACATTTCAGCTTTACGGAACCAGTCATACAAAGCAACGGCGACACCAGCCGAGGCGATTCTCGCTAGCCCCATTGTTTTCGCCATTTCGTATAGAAGCACTGCGATACTGCGGTAAAGCACATGTCCGCATTTGACGTGTCCGAGCTCGTGACCGAGAACACCCATCAACTCCTCTTCTGTAAGCAAGTCGACCAGCGCTGAGTGAATAGCGATGAAAGGACGCTCGGCTCCGAAGGTGAAAGCGTTGACGTAAGGACTGGAAACAAGGAAGAGGTCCGGCTCATGCACATCGAGGATGTCGCAAGCTTCCCGGAACATGGCGTAAATCTTCGGGCACTGCTTGGGGGTTACATGAACGGCTTGACCGATCATTTGAATACGGAAAATCTTCTCGAAGCCAAGTTCGAAAAACTTGCGCAGAACGACGTCCAGAACAGGGATCTTCTTCAAGGCATCCAAAGCCGCTTTGTCGGCGGGATGCTCGAAAGCCCCCGATGTGAGGCGCGGAAACTTCTTTTTAGATGTAGCGGTAGTCATTTAGCCTCCAGTGGCTTTCTAGCTTGACCGGTCGTACGGCTGGCTCGGTATCCGTTTCTATTCTGCCTCTCAGGCAAATGCGGAATTGTTTGCCGGCTTCACTTAATAGAGTGTTCTAACCCGTTTTTACCCGAAAAAGTCAGCCTCTGCTCGAACCCAAGATAAATACATAGTGAAGATGCAAAACTTCAGTCTTAACCCGGAAAGGCGCCTGGGGTAGACGTACACAAAAGCAGCGGTCTAAAGACCTTCTATTTGAAAAGGGCAGAAAACTTCAGACGCTGACCGTGCGGGCTTCAGCGGTTTCTGAAAGAGAGGGGGCGGTTTCAGCGGCTACCGAGTGAGTGTGTACATTGAGAACTGCATGCTCATCCGCGCCATGCCCATGAGTGCCATCCTTACTGTCGTCGAATTCGCCTTCCCAGCGGGCCAGCACGCACGATGCCAGGCAGTTACCGAGCACGTTTACGGATGTACGCGCCATGTCCATGACAGTATCAACGCCGAGAATGAGTGCCACGCCTGCCAGAGGAAGGTTGAAGGATGCAAGAGTGCCGGCCAGAATCACCAGTGAAGCTCGCGGAACAGCCGCAACACCTTTACTGGTCAGCATCAATGTGAGCATCATCAAGACCTGCTGTTCGATAGTCAGATTGACTCCGGCTGCCTGGGCAACGAAGACCGAAGCGAGTGAAAGGTACAGAGTGGTTCCGTCCAGATTGAATGTATAACCCAGAGGAAGGACGAAGCTGACAATTTTCTTTGGCACCCCGATCGATTCCATCGCTGTCAGAGCTTTCGGCAAAGCTGCTTCGCTGGAAGTTGTGGAGAAGGCGATGAAGAAAGGCTCTTTAACTGCACGAGCAAATTTGCCCAGGGGGATCTTCGCAATCGCCGCCACTGGAAGAAGCACGCAAACTATGAAAACGAAGAGGGCGAGATAGAGAGTACCAACCAGCTGAGCCAGTTTTGCAAGAACGCCAAGACCATGTTCGCCCACGGTTGCCGCCATGGCGCAAGCGACGCCGATGGGCGCGAAGCGCATCACATAACCTGTGTATTTGAACATCACATTGGCGAGGCTATGGCAGAACTCGAGAATTACCGTGGCTTTAGTGGCATTGACAGCGAGAGCAAAAATGATTGAAAAAACAACAATTTGCAAAACATCGCCCCGGGCCATCGAATCGACGACGCTGGTCGGGAAAATGTGCACGATTAAGTCAGAAACTGAAGGCTGTTTGGCAATTTCGCCTACTTTGGCTGCTGCATCCAGTTGGACGCCCACTCCAGGCTTCAAGACATTTACCAGAAGAAGTCCTATCGCCAGTGCGAATGTCGTTACTACTTCAAAATAGAGAAAGGCTTTGGCGCTTAAACGTCCAAGCGAATGCGCGCTTTCCATGCCGGCAATGCCCACCACCAGCGTCGCAAAAACAAGCGGCGCAATAATCGTTTTGATCAAGTGAATGAATATGGTTCCGCCCGGACCGATCGCCGTGCCTACTTGCGGAAACAGTGCGCCAATTGCAATTCCGACAATAAGCCCGATGAATATCTGTAAGGTCAGACTGGGTGCTTTCATGGAAGTGAGCTCACATTAGAGAGAGAAGTTCTAGCCCGCGACCGACGACGATTGCCATGCGATCTTTTATGGAGATAGCCGATGCCGACTCGACTACCGGCAGGGTAGCAACCACCCGCGGTGCCGAGGGCGTGGTGAAGTCGACGATGACCGCGATGCTCTTGCCGTCCGGTGTCCTTCCGGCAGTGATGGCGCGTTTGCCCTGGACCGCAACTGTGGTGCCGTCATGAGGCAAGTCGACAGAACCAAGGACATGCATGTCCTTATTGTCTTTTGAGAGTACGAGGAAAAAACCTTTCGTTTGCTGATCTACGAAAGTGGCGATCACATAGTCATCGGTCAGCGCGAAATCGCGCGGAGCGAGATTTTCGAAATGTCTCGTAGAAAATTGTTCGACATTGTCGGCCACACCGTAGAGATAGAGATCGTTCAGGGCTGCACAGAGCATATAGCC
>CAZBOX010000014.1:0-47603 GCA_964493595.1 uncultured Candidatus Obscuribacterales bacterium
GGTGCGACTCCAGCACCGTCCCTGGTGTCAGTATCCTGGTTACCTGGCGCTCGACAGGACCCTTTTCCGCTCCGACAATGCCCACTTGTTCGCAGATGGCAACCGAATATCCCTTCTGGATCAGACGAGCCAGGTAAGCATCGACCGCGCGGACGGGCACTCCTGCCATAGGCATACGACCGCCCGGATACGAAGACTCCGGTCTGCCGGTCAATGTGATGTCCAGTTCTCGCGATGCCACTTGCGCATCACTGTCGAACATTTCATAGAAGTCACCGACTCTGAAAAAAACCAGGAAATCGGGGTATTGAGACTTGATCTCCCAGTATTGACGCATCAGGGGCGTCAGCTCACGGGGTTTTTCATTTTCGGCGGACGCAACAAGACCGGCTGCTCCGGCTTCTGTCATTTCGTTCGGCGCGTTTTTCGCTTTTTTCACGTTGTCAAAACACCTTGAGTTCGCTTTCTAATTTCCAAAGGTCTGCCGGATCCGTTTGCATATCTTTTCGATTTGCCATGTGCTTATTTTGTGCTCAAAACAATTCGACACATACGCGGATCTCAGAAGAGACTGTCAGTCAGACCAATCTTACATTTCGACACAGGAGTCTGTTCGCCTTAGAGGATAAGCTTCTGGTAAGATGAGCCTTTGGTAATATAGACAACTCTAGAGCGGGAGCCTGTGAAGGCGTTTGGTGGGTCCTGCAAATTTCCGAGCCAAAAATAGGGCGGTAACCAGTGAAAGTTATGACAGAAATCAAGCATCAAGAATTTAGCTCAGCAAGGTCAGACGATTGGAAGCGCGAATTGATCGCCTTTTCAGTTGCAGCTTCCCTCTCCATCACGGTTGCCGGTCTGGTGAGCACGCAGCCCAGCGTGGCGGCGCCCAAAGCCGGCACAACGACCGCAAAACCCAAGGAAAAAGACAAGAAAGAGCCTGCTGCCGCCGATAAAGATGCCAAAGACAAGGAAGCCAAAGAAAAGGCTGAGGCTCCTCCTGCACCGGAACCTCCTCTTGAGAATGTACAGAGCGTCACAACCCAGCAGCTTGTCGACAATCCCAATCAGTATCTTCACAAGAACATCAAATTCACCGCACCATTTCATGCCTATTCGAGCCTCGCTCTTGACTACAAGCCGGCATTGCGCCCATCTAAGAGCCACCTCTCATTCTTGATTTTGAGACCGAACAGCAAAGTACCCTTCTCGGAAATCAAATTGGCGATGCCGATTCCGAAAGACAAAGATCCAAAGAACAAGTTGTTGCAAGACCTCAAGGACGGGGACACCATAGAAGTGGCCGGTACTGTTTTTGCTACAGCTCTGGACGAACCGTGGGTAGACGTCAAACAGCTTGTTAAGATAGCCAGTGCGCCCGATCCGAAGAAAGACAAAGAAAAGGATAGTGCCAAGAAAGAAGATACGAAGTAATCTTGTGCCATTATGGTGATACGCAATTCGCCTAGTTGCCAGAAGTTCGACATTTCAGGAGAAAGATAATGCCCGATAACCAACAATTGATGGCGCTTTTAAACACCCTCAATGGGAAGCACGGCATTTTGGGTTGTCTGCTCATCTCGCGCGACGGGCAAGTGGTAGCGACATCGTTGCCTCCCGAAGTTGACGTAGCGATGATTGGTGCCTTGTCGGCGACGCTTTTCTCCAACAATGACGTGTCGATCCAGAGAATGAATCGCGGCAATCTCATGCAGATGACGCTCCTGACAGATCAAGGCATACTTCACTTCTATGAAGTAGCGAATCATTTTCTGGTCGTCCTCACTGCGAAAAATCAGAAAATCAACCTCGAAGGTCTTATCCGCTCTGTCGAAGAGCAAGGAAAGACGCTTCAAGGACTGATTGGCTAGAGACTTCGGCACAAACGTACTGATAAATAGCGCCTCACCCTGCCGGGCGCCTGATTTCGCACGTTTAAAAAAACGCCGTTTTACCATATAAGTTATAGTAGTTATCGATACATTCGTATAGAGGTCCGATGCTGGGTGCTTTATCGAGGAGTGTCTATGCGTCTTTCAAAGTTGAAGCCGGCGATGCTGGCGGCGCTCTTCGCCTTTAACACTGCGCTTCCCTCTTACGCTGCCAGATTTATCGATTTGGGCACCAGCTGGGCCGAAAAATACGTCAACGAGCTGAGCGACAAAGGGATAATTCCTGCCGAGTCGGACGGAAAGTTCAAGCCGACCGAGCCCGTGACGCGCGCGGTTCTATCCATGTGGATGGTGCGTGCTCTGGGGCTCGAGAACCAACCGGTATCCGGCACCCCGAGCTTTCCAGACGTGAAGCCGAGCGACCCGTACTACAAGTACGTGGAAATCATTCGCCAAAACAATTACATTGCCGGTTTTGCCGATGGATTCAGACCCAACCAATTCATCCAGCAAGGCGAAGTAATCGTGATCGTGGCGCGGGCTCTGCACAGCCAGACTCCCGATGAAGGAACCGTAGAGCGAGTCCTCTCTCGCTACGAGGATGGAAGCAAGGTTCCTCAGTGGGCTCGAACCGGAGTTGCTCAAGCAGCTGAAGCCGGTCTTCTGGAAGGTGACGAAAAACCGAGCGTGGTCGATGCAACGACAATAGCGACAAGAGCAGCTGCTGCAGCACTGATTTACCGATTGCAGCAGAGCCTGGCAAGAAAGGACATCGCCGATTCGACTGCCCAGGCAGTGAGCGGTTCTGCGCCACCAAATATGGCGTCAGTGCCGCCGGCAGCGGCCGCTCCCACTTATCAGGGAAGAGTCAGCGAACAAGGTCAGGGACAGCCTGCATATCAACCCGGCTATCCTCAGGCGGGTCAGATGCCGCCTCAAAATCCTTACATGGGCGGGGCGCAACAAGGCTATCCACCCATGCAGCCACAATACCCGCAACCCGGAGCATATCCACCAGCCAATCCTTATTTAGCAGGACGAGTGGCTGTGGTGGCAGCCGGAACAAAACTGCAGGCGACATTGAAAAACACTCTTGATTCGGGTTCTACGCAGCCGGGCGAATCGGTGGAAGCAACACTGGGTTCTCCCATTTATTCAGGCGGGGTAGAGGTGGTGCCCGCGGGCAGCAAGCTTGTCGGACAAGTCACCAACGTTGTTTCCGCCAGGCGTTTTAAGTTTGGCGCCAACGGCAAGATTGATATTCGCTTTACTCAGATTGAAACACCCGATGGAAGGCGCGTACCGCTTTCCGCTTCAATCGATGACACGCAATTGCGCCTGACCGGCGGAACAACCGCCGGAAGAGTCGGAAAAGGCCTGGTGACGACTGGTGTAGGAGCAGCCGGGGGAGCCGCTCTCGGCACTGCCCTCGGGGCAATTGTCGGTGCAACCGGACGAGGTCAGGTCGGCCGTAGCACTGGAATGGGAGCAGTATTTGGCACCGCCCTTGGTGGCGGAGTCGGAGCCGTGGGAGCAGTAGTGCGAAAGGGTTCGGAAGTAACTATTCCTGCAGGTTCCAACTTGCCGATACAACTTGATGAATCGATGCAGATAACGGCAGCAGCACCACCACCGCCTCAATACGGATATCCATATGGTGGTGGCGGCTATGGTGGCTATCCGCCACCCCAGGGCGGTTATCCCCCGCCTATGCAGAACAGCTATCCTCCGCCACCCCAGCAGCAGGGCGGCTATTATCCTCAGTGAACGTCCGAAACTCTATTAGTCAGCTCCAAAACGTCGATTTCGATGTGCGTATTCTTGCACTGCTTCATCAAAATTCTGCGGTGTGAAGTCAGGCCACAAAGTGGGAGTTATGAAAAGCTCAGAATATGCAGCTTGCCAGAGCAGATAATTCGAAAGCCGCATTTCTCCGCCGGTTCTGATCACCATTTCGGGATCTGGAATGTCGCCGGTGAATAGATAGGTCGAAAGTAATTCCTCGGTTATCTCGTTGACATTCAGCCTGCCGGCAGCGACATCAGCAGCCAGACGCTTTGCAGCCAGAGTTATTTCCAGCCGGGAGCCATAATTGATCGCCACCTGGAGGTTCAAACCAGTATTGCTCTTTGAGTCTTCCATCGAACGTTCGAAAGATTTGCGCAGGCGAACCGGAATTGTTGACATGTCGCCCAGAAAACGCAAGCGCACCTTGTTCTCAGCCAACTCTTCGAACTCATCACGCAGAACATTGCTGAAAAGCTCGAAAAGATAGCGAACTTCCTCCTTGCTGCGCTGCCAGTTTTCGCTTGAAAAGGCGTAAACAGTCAAATATTCAAGCCCGATCGCCCCAGCGTGCTGGACGAGCCTCTTGAGCGATTTGACGCCCTCTTTGTGTCCGGACAGGCGCGGCAACTTTCGCTGATCAGCCCAACGCCTGTTGCCATCCATGATGATGGCAACGTGCCTGAGCGGCAATGTGGACATTGATGTCGCCTGAGCTTCTGTGTCTTTAATGCCTACAGGCTTTGCTTTTGACGCTTTCACGGTCGACTCTTGGAAAAGCTTGGTGGTGCATCTCGCGTGCACTAGCTGGCAATTTTACCGGCTCTCAGTATCGCTATCGGAAAACATAAACAATTCCTCACAGGACCAGATATAATCACACAAACTTACCAGAGCTGCGACAGCAGAGGATTTTCTGAACCGGGACACGCTGATGAATGCCTTCGATTTATTCCTTATCAGCCTAATTTCGCTTTACCTGACGATTACCCGGACAGATGCTCGAGCATTCGCTATTTGAGTGTTGGTCTTGCCAATGCCTTTCATCAAACCGACCTACAATATCGACGGCGACGTCACCGATATCGTTATCGAAACACTCCTGGCCGATGGCGTCAGGGGATTAATCTTTGATCTCGACAGCACACTAATCGAGTCCAAATCGGCCCGCTTGACCGACGAAGTGAATGCCTGGCTAATAAAGGCAAGACCGCACTTCAAAATGGTTATCCTGAGCAACAATAAGAATGCCGCGTACCTGGAAAAGGTTAAAACACTCCTGGACATGCCTGTGATTGGATATGCAAAAAAACCCAGTCGCAGGGGCTTCCGGCAAGCTATCGAGATGTTGGAATTGACACCAAAGGAAGTGGCTGTGATTGGCGACCGTCCACTGACGGATATTCTCGGCGGAAAGCGCAGTGGTGCCAAAACAGTACTGGTAAAGATCCTGCGTACCATCAATGAGCCGTCCTGGAAAACCAGCATCAGAAACCTGGAGCGACGCTTAATCGGCAAGTGATCAAGCCGGAGACAAACACCGTTGCAGCTTGCAAATTTGATCCGATTGGGTTAGCTTGAAGCAAGTTGTGGTGAGGGTTTCAGGTGTCTATACAGAAGATATACAAGAGCCGTATGCCTCTTGTTTCTTTTACCTGTTTTTCCTTTTCTCTCGCCATGAGCTTCAGTTTGGCTAATGATGCCGGGGCAAAACAAATAGTCGGACCGGTGGAAAAAATCCAGCCTTTGATCACACTTTCTCAAGTGCAAACGATGGGCTCGCCACTTGTTCCCGTAAACACATTCTCGACTGTAAAGCCCAAGCCGGCATCAGCGCAACGCTCCTCAAACTCTGCCAGAGCAAAGAAAAGAATTTCCCCGGACCACTATCGGTTGGGAATGGCACTGAAAGCCAAAGGCGACAACATCCGTGCCCTTGTCGAATTTCTCAAAGCAACGCAAAAGAATCCGCGCCAGATCAATGCATTCTACGAGCAAGCACTGATCTTCAGGCAACAAGGCTATTTGAAGCTGGCTGATTCATCGCTCGAGCAAGCGCTGCGCATTGCCAAAACTTCGAAGAAAAATCCGGTCAGCAAGTCCTCATCGACAAAAATATTCAACGAGAACGACCTCACACGCATTCGCTTGCTTCTTGCTTCCCTGAGGCTTGAGCAGGGCAATATTGGAAGCGCGGCCGAAGAGCTTTCTCGATCATTGGGCATTACTGTCACACTGCCGCAAAAAGACAAAGCTCCGATCGATACTGCTGTGCAAGAGGAGCAAAATGCGCCCACAACAATACTGCAGCTCCATCCGAAGATAGAGGAAGTGGCAGACAAAACAGTGCAGCAGATCAAGCCTCGCAAAGTGCAGCACATTAGCGAAGACGATCTCTGGTCTGAGCCGGCCGATATTGAAAAGCCCGAGAAAGAGACACCTGCCGACGCGACAGTGGCAGCACTGCTGAAAGAGGGCATCGCCGGACTTAAGGACCATGTCTTCAACCCTCTTTCCATACTTGGAATTCCCCATTTTTCATTGGACTCTGCTCAAACTGAAAAGACCGAGCATGCCAAAAAGGAAAAACAGCCCCGCCTCTCTTTCTGGAACGAGGCAAAAAAACGCGCCGCAGAAAAGAGAGAACAATTAGCTCGAGAGCGCAAGCTGGCAGCCGAAAAGCGAAGGGCCGACAGAGAGCGTATCGCGGAAGAGAAAAGAGTGGCACAAGAGCAACGGATTGCTGATGCACGGACGCTTGCCCAGGAAAAAAAGCTTGCTGCAGAGCAAAAGCTGGCGGAACTGGAACGCTTGAGAGCAGAAAAAAAACTTGCCAGGGAAAAGAGAATTGCTGAGAAAGCAGGCTCGAGTAAAGAGAAGATCGCCGTGGCGGACTCAGAACCAAAAGATAAGGAGCCTGCCGGCAATTCAGAGGTAAAAGAAAGCACGGACCTGGTGGCTTCAGAAAAGACACCTGCGGATATTTCTATCGCCCAGAAAGATCCTTCACCGGAAACGCCAGCATCGCAAAGCGCGGTCGAACCGGAAAGCGCCGAAGCCAGTTCCTTCAGTCTGGCAATGCCACCGGCTATTACAAAGAAAATCTCGCTGGTCGATGCCCTTCTTTCAGCTTTCAATCATGAAGAAAAGGCCAGCCGGAAAGATAAGGAGCCGGAAAAGCCAGTCGACCCTGTAGAGGCTCGACTGAAGTATTTGGCCGAACACGGCACGGCTTCGCTCAAAGAAGGCGAAGCTTTCATGTTCTCGGAAGAATCAGGTGAAGCCACGCTTTTCATGGGCAACGGGGAAGTCATCAGACGGACTATAGCGATTGCCCGCGGCCATGAAGAAGTGGCAAAACTTCGCCGCCCTGACATACTCATACCGGAAGAACTCATCTACAATTTAGCCTTGATGGCAAAGATTTTGCCAAAGCAGGACGCGACGAAAGAATCAGAAATCAGCGTAGAGCCGAAAGAAACAGCTCCTACACTGAAGATGCCGGCAATTCTGGACAAGCCTCGCACTTTCACTGATTGGATAAGAGACGTTCTGAATTTGTAGAACTCGGCTCAGGAATCGACTTTGGACAGCGGCAGCACAAGACAAGCTAAGTCCGGATACATAACTCCAGCGACGGGCGCAATCATAGCTGCGAACATAATAATGTTTGCTGTCATGGCTGTTTTTACGGGCACTGAAGCAATTTCGGGTCCCAACAATCAGGTTCTTTTGAATTTCGGAGCCGATCAGGGCGTCAGGGCCATGAGTGGAGAATACTGGCGCATTTTCACCAACATCTTTGTTCACCTCGGTCTCCTGCACATCTTCATGAACATGTGGATCTTCGCTGTCATGGGTCCTAATGTCGAAAGGATTTACGGAAGCGTCAAATTTCTGATTGCTTACCTATTCTCAGGAATCGTTGCTTCACTGACCAGCATCTATATGCATCCGTACAATATCTCCGCTGGCGCATCCGGTGCCGTTTTCGGAATATTTGGACTGTGGTTCGGATTTCTTCTGGCCAATAGAAAAATGCTGCAGGAGAATTTTGTCAAAGACAACATGAAAAGCGCGGTTGTCTTCTTGATCATGGTTTTGGCTAACGGTTTCATGCGCTCGGGGATCGATAATGCGGCCCACGTTGGCGGAGTCGTGTTCGGCTTCCTGTGCGGTTTTTTCATTTGCCCTGTATTTCCAGGAGATCCGCCATGGAGAAAGAAGGACTTCTTCGGAATAATTTTGATGCTGGCTCTCACCTATGGCGCCTTCTATCTGGCCAATGAAAAGACACTCAAATTTATAAAGAGTCAGGCGGCAGCCTTATCGCCGGCAGACTTGAAAGAGCCGACCGCTCTTTTGAAAAGCAATAAGCTCAAGGAAGCAGTAACAGTCCTCGACCGGCTACTTCAGAAGAGTCCAAATGATCCAAGAGCCCACTATCTGCGAGCACTCGCTTACGCCAACCTTAGAGAAGACGGAAAAGCTCTAGCAGATATCGATGAGGCGCTGAAATCCTGGCCCGTCAAGGCTCCCGCTCTTCAATTCAAGACCGAGCGCCTGATTAACCTGGGTCGCTTCAAGGAAGCACTGCAATCGGCCGACCAGGCAATTGCGGCAAATCCCAGCGACAGCACGAGCTTTATGATGCGCTCGTCAATTTACGACAGATTGGACGACGTATCTAAGTCGCTGGAAGACAGCAGCGAAGCCGTCAGACTGGCACCTAACAATGCAAACGCATTCAGCCACAGGGGCTATTCATATATGAACCTGGGCTTGTCCGATGATGCATTGAAAGATTTTTCTACGGCACTGAAAATTGATCCCAATCTGGTCGGCGCCATGAATGGAAGAATGTTCGCTTATTTCATGCAATCTGATTATATAGAATGCGATAAACAGTGCATGGAGACACTTGCCAAAGTGGGCATGAAAGATCCTTGCGCACCATATGCGGTGATTATGGCGGCTATTTGTCGCAAGCAACTCGGACATCTCCCAGAGAGAATTGCACTGGTCAATCAATCTGCACAGATGCTGGATCCTGCTAAATGGCCATATCCGATCATCCAGTTTCTGAACGGACAAATGACTCCTGCCGCGGTTTTCCAGCAAGCGACAGACAACGACAAAATGACGGAGGCGAAAACTTACATAGCTTTCGATCTTCTGGCCGAAAACAAAGGGGCGGAGGCCAGCCCGATGATCTTATGGGTGAAAGAGCACGGAAATAAAACATTCAATGAGTACGACCTGGTAAGCGCACTGCTCAACAAGATGAAGAAATAAGAGCGCTGATCAAGCGTTGAAGGTTTAATGTCAAGGGACTGAACTTTTTGCTCGCAAATTACGTTTCTACTTTTGTGAGGCAATTCTGCTTCGCAAAGTAGACGGATTTTCACAAGGAGATGTCCTATGAAAAATACAACTAAAAGACTCCTCGTACTGGCAACCGCATTGTCCATACTTCTGATAGCCGCACAAGAAGTGCGTGCGGGCGCAATCCACGATGTTCGAACCGAAGCCTCAGCAATGAGTGACTGGAATAATCCCGCCCTTACAGAAAACAAATCAATCTACAAGGGCAAACACGCACGCAAGAAATTTGTCGCACAGAAAAAGAAAAGGTCGTCCAAGAAGAAGGCGAAAGACCGCACTACAAGCAATTTGTGGATGTTCGAAACCAAAAATGCTTAGCTAGTCTCACCTGAACTGCGCGCAGTTTTTAACTTTTTGCGGCTATTCATCTAAGTGCTGTTGCAACCACTTGTTGAAACTCTCGTATTGCAGATCCATAAAATTATGTCCGCTCCACTCATAAATTTTCAACGTAGAACCAGGCAAGGCTTTGTGGATGTGCTCAACATAAACACAAGGCGCAACCGGATCAAATCTACCGACGGAAAGATGGACAGGACAATTTACGTTTATTTTGCGGTCGACAAAATTGACGCCACCGAAATTTTCGACAATTTGCTCTAACGTATGCACTTTTGTCGATAGCAAAGTGCGCTCGCGCCAGGCCAGCCTGTGACCGATGTCCAGTGTTTGCAGTCGAGGAAAAGCCCCTTTCAGAAACCAGCGGAAAGCCACTTCCATGGGCTTCAAAACTCTACCTGGCAGGGACGCGGCAAATACTCTCTGAACCATCTCGGGATGCCGCTCCGCGATGGTAATCGACAAGATAGAACCAAGAGAGTGACCAATGAAGACAATTGGAAAATTCAGATCAAGAGATTGCAGCGTTTCCATAACGTCCGCAATATGCACTTCTATATCGGTGGTGTCGAATGGTTCTTCACTCAGACCGTGACCACGCAAATCAAGCGCGTAAGCACGATGACCGCGCTTATGCAAAAATTCCAACTGCTTGTTCCACATCTCACCGCTAGAACCGGTGCCATGAATTAAGACTACATCGGGATGCGACTTTGTTTGTTTAAAGTCAGACTCGAAAGTTCGGACGTGCAGTTTCATTTTCTATTGAACATGCGGGCTAGACTGCCTTCGGCAAAGCCATATTTATGTTGTCTGGCCTTGCGAAATGTCGAGCATTGCGTGCTTTCCGTACTCTGCTCTCACAGGTTCTCTGACGCTGCCGGAAGCAGGATCGAATACGGGTGAAAATCCCGGATCGCAAAAACCAAGAATCATTCTAGCAATATCGTAAACCGCTTCGGTGCGATCGAGGCTGTAACGTGTCGGCAATTTGTAATTTTGACGATCGGCAATAGGAGTGAAATTCTCGACGATCTGGAGAATATCTTCCGGTTTTTCCACTGTGTACGCCAGATTCTCTTTGACGAGAAGCTGAACTGTACCCAGTTCTTGAGGCATAGGTTTGGTGATGGTATCGAATACAAGAGGCAACTTTTTGGAGATTGCTTCGAAAGTAGTCAGCCCGCCCGCTTTTGTCACCATCAAATCTACGTGAGACATAATGTCTGCCATGCGGTCGTAATAAGGCATGACGGCAGTCGGAACCGGACTCTGAGCAGCGGCATTCTTTACTTTGTTGTACAGCTCTTCATTCCGTCCGCACAAGAAGATGATCTGAATGTCTTTCTTCGTCTTGCTGAGCTGATGGTACATGTCCAGCATGTTGCCACCGCCGGCCCAGCCAGAGTTCAAGAATATTGTCGTTCGCTCTCCATCCAAGCCGAGTGATTCCATGAATTCTTTTCGATTGGTTTGAGGAGTCTTCAGAAATTGCGGATTGACGGGCATACCGACAATTCTGATTTTCTCTGCTGGCACGCCCCATTCGACCAATTGCTGCTTGGAGAGAGAATTGGGAACTACCGTAAGAGCAGAGTCGGGACAAGCCCACCCGCGCCAGAAATTACCATTGGGATCAGTTACAACGGTAAGCAGCTTGACACGCTCAGCCATGCCAAGATCTTTGAGAACTCTGGCAACATACTGATTAGTCATTGGGTGCACAGAGACGATTACGTCCGGCTCCGATTCCGCAAACAACTTCGATAAATAACGTTTGACTATCAAATAACCAAGTTCTGAATCGTTCGGCTTAAAGGTCTGAATGAACCAGAAGTAGTACTTCATCCATTCCTGTTTATGTCCGAGCAGATAGTTGTAAAGCTCGACAAACTTTTTGTTTACCGGGTGGCTCTTTTCAACAATAGTGTCTGAACTCAATTCAAATGTGTATCCGCGCGAATCGCGAGCAATCAATTCTTTTACTGCGGCGTCAATGGCGTTGACGGCACTCCTGTGCCCGCCTCCGGTGTCAGAGTAGAAGAATGCAATGCGGAAATTGGACTTCGCCATAGTTATCTCGCTTTCCAACGGGTTCTATTTCTGTCGATAATTTGTTAATGTGGATCTAATTTATGGCTTTTCAGCCATTAGTAAGGGGCTTCCACATAACCGGTAACTACGCTATGTACCAAAGTGCCAGATTTCAAACCACCTTGGCAACCACCCTTTTAGCGGCGGTATGCTTCTCATCGCCTGCCTTTGGGGCTGAGACGGCTAAAAAGATGTTGACCAGCTCGGCTGAAAAGTTTGAAGCTGTCCAGCCTGTCGTGCAATCCACACTGCCGCCCATGCCAACATCCAAGCAGTTGCGCGTGAAGCCTGAAGTAGCGACTTTGTACGAATACGATAGTTCCCCCCTAGGTGATCGCCAGCCTCTACTCATGGTACACGGGCTTCACGGGGAAACGCATCGCAATTTTCGCTGGTCGAAAGTGGTCAAGCACATAAAAGAAGACCCGCAGCTCGACAAGCAGTTCAAAATCTATTTCGCAAGGTATTCAACTTCCGATAAGTTAGATAAGACGGTACCGGAGCTTCGCAATGTAATTTCGAAGCTCTACTCGATCTCGAACAACCGCCCCATCACAATGATGGCTTTGAGCATGGGCGGCAACGTAGCTTACGAGGCATTCCTCGATAAAGATACGGAAGACAAGATCAAGCTCTTTATGGCTTTCGGTGTACCTTTCCACGGTTCACCGCTCTTTTCCACCGACTGGCTGCAGTACGGTGTGTACAAAAATCTCTGTTTCCCGTGGACAAGAATCGACCATAGCCTTGCCTACCGCGTCTACTTCAAGCGCAACGAGGTTCTTATGACTGATTTGCGCTGGGACAATGCCGACACCAGCGTACCGGAAGTGGGCCATTTCAAGTCCAGGTTGCCTTTCGGACCGAGCGGCAAACTGACTGTTGCCGATGCTGAAAATCGGGCGCTTCTTGCGCTGAATGCCCGCCCCGTCAACAAAAAGAAAATTGTTGCCTATGGCGGTTATCTTCTCAATCCTTATTTGATGCCGAAAGCAGAGCGCTTCATCGAGCGCGGAGTGATGGCGCCGTATACCTTCTTCACCCTTAAGGTGCCGTCTCACTTTGCTCTGGAGCATCCGGTTCTGCGCATGCTCAACCGCGAAATCACAACTGTTGTCTGCAATCCTTCAGCAACAGAAAAGGCCAAGACCAAATTTGTGTATGGACTCAATGACGGAATCACTCCTCTGCAAAGCGCGCTCTGCTTGCCGAATTCAGTGATCAGCTCGGTGCCTCTTTCAAAAGAATCTGATGTGCCCAAAATCAAAACGCATACAGACATTCGCACAGCAAGAGTATTCCGCAATATCGACCATCTTACATTTATCGATGGATACAAGCCTTTGCGCGGGACAAAGCATCTCAAAGATCAACTCAATCCGAGTGAAGGCACTCATTCAATTTTCGAGTGGATTTCGCTGGACTTGAAGCGCTCGCTTGAAGATCAGAGTAAATTAGCCGACGAGACTAAGCCGACGACGCCGAAAACAGAAACCGACTAACCGCTCTTTCAGGAAAACCGGATCAGACTTAAGTCGGTCAACTGGATCAGGCTAAGTTCTATTCAGCTTTTCGGCTACACAAACTATTGACGGCGGCCGAAGGCAGCGGTAGCATTCTGCAAAGAGGTCGCTGCAATATGCGTGCTTCTTATTCACTATATGTGGATACAAACTAAACACTCAGGTAATTCGATGCCGGTTCGTTCAACCACCGAAAAAACGCCTATCCTCTTAACTCTCATGGGTTGGGGCAGCGTCGCATCGTCCGCCTTCGTCGCCAACAATAATAATAACGACAATGATAATAATCGCTTCTTGCGGTTAGTAAGGCGGCGCACCTAGTAGAACAGGCAACGACCGAAAGCTTTACGACCGCAAGAATCAAGGTTCTTGCGGTTTTTCTTTTACGACAAAAACCAAAGGAGTAAGGTCATGATGACAGAAGAAATCAGTTCGAGCCAGCTGTCGAAGCACACGGGCTCCACCGTGCGCATACACGGTCATATCCAATCTTTGAGAGACATGGGCAACCTCGCCTTTGTCGTGATCAGAGACATGGACGGCAGTGTGCAACTGGTCGCTGACGAACAAGAGGTGCTGCCGGTAGTCAGGCAAGCGGCACCGGAAACTCCTGTCATCGCGGAAGGCGTGGTTGTCGCTCGCCCCCAGGGCAAGGGCTTCGAGATACAACTGAAGCAGCTGACACTGCTTTCTACGCCCGCGCAGTCACTACCCGTAGAAATTGGCAAACAAAGCAAAGTAGATGGACTGGCACTTTCAACAATGCTGGACTATCGTCCTCTCACACTGCGCAGTCCTAAAGTTCGCTCGATCTTCAAAATCGAAGCGGTTTTCTGCGAAGCTTTCCGCGAATTCCTGCGGGACAGACAATTCACTGAAATCCACTCTCCTAAGATTGTGGCAACAGGCACTGAAGGCGGCGCGCAACTTTTCAAACTGAATTATTTCGGCAGAGAAGCATTTCTTGCGCAAAGCCCGCAGTTCTATAAACAGATTATGGTCGGAGCGCTGGAAAGAGTCTTCGAAATTGCGCCTGTTTACAGAGCCGAAGAGCACGACACCACGCGCCATCTCAACGAATACATCAGTATGGACGTAGAGATGGGCTTCATCGAGAATGAGCACGACTTGATGGACCTGCTCAATAAATTGGTCAAGCACATGTTCGAGAAAGTCTCTCAATCATGTGCGGACGAGCTGGCATTGTGGGGCGCAAAAATACCGGAAGTGGGCGTCATTCCTCGAGTCACGCTGTCTGAAGCCGTCGATATCATCAATAGCTATCAGAAAAAAGGCTCGAAGGAAAAAACCGACCTCGACCCGGAAGGAGAGAAGATCATTTGCGAGCATTTCTTCCAGAAAGAAAATTCGGATCTGGTTTTCATCACCGGATACCCTCTCAGCGTCCGGCCCTTCTACGCAATGCCGTTGCCTCTGGAAAACGAGATGTCCAGTCGCAGCTTCGACTTGCTTTTCCGCGGACTGGAAATCACGACCGGAGGACAGCGCATACACAGGCATGAGGAGCTGGTTTCTGCCATGCAGGGACGCGGACTCGATCCAGGAGCATTCCAGGACTACCTGCAGTGCTTCCAATACGGCATGCCTCCTCATGGCGGCTTTGCCATAGGACTGGAGCGAATTGCAAAACAACTGCTCGGCTTACCTTCAGTAAAGCTGGCGGCGCTGTTTCCTCGCGATATCAACCGCATGACACCGTAGATGCAATGACTGGCATTGGTGCCGAATTTGCGACGACAACTACAGAATCGGTCCGTCCCAAACCAGCGGGCAAAGAATTCCAGGTTCGCATCGTTTCAAATATCCGGCACCATAAGCCGGTTTCGTCACCTTTCGCGAATCGAGAGCAAGTTTTGTCAGAAACGATCTGTGCATCCGGCGACTGCGGGCAGCAAGGGGATGGTCCGAATCAAGCACCGAATCAAATGCCGCCGCTGCCCTGCGACACAGCCGGGCGGCACGTCCATAGAGATTCAAACAAGAAAACATCTCGGCGGTCGCGGAAAGTGCTGTGCCGGTGGCGACGCTGTCTGTAAAATCTGCCCTCCGGCACCAATCTTCAGCAAACTCCGCATACTTAATAGCAGCAGCACAGGCTCCTTCTGAAGCTAGTGCACACACGCAGACGTTAAGCAGACTGAGATTGTCAACGTCAACGCGCGTAACTATTCCTCGCAAAGATGCTTCCAGCTTAACCAGCAAGGCATCTGCTTTGCCGGTCAGGTTTCTTTCGAAACGATCGCCACAGCTGAAATCCAGTTCGTTTTCTTGCACATCAGCATGTTTGAGCAATCTGACAAACTGGTTGACCGCTTGCGTCGTCTCCTTTTCCTGGTCCTCCACGCTGTGGAGACCAGTAAAGTAAACGACCACGTTAGCCTTCTTGTCGCTCAGCACTGGCGTTGGCTGATTTTGTCCTACAACAGTGTTCATAGAGCCTCTAGTTCAGCCGCAAAACCAAACATGCACGGCAATGCACGCTGGCAAAGCAGCGCTCTGTTTTTCTAATTGCCTGGTAATCGGCCCGAGAGCCAATCTATTTGTAGATCTAGAAACGTGAGATTAGGGTGAAAATCCCGGCAAGGCGGACAGATTTTGTATTTAGGCGGTTGATAGCCATCCGCCAAAAGATTTATCGGCTACATGAGTTTAGGTTTTCAAGAGGAGGGAATATAAGATTCAGAGAGAAAACAATCCTGCGCCCCTTCTTCCCCCCGGGAAGCTTTATTAAAAGCTTCCTGCTTTGCTTTTCAGCTTTCTTAGAGCAGATTAACCGCCCTCGCCTGCTTATTAATATTGGCAACTGATAATTTGCGCTTATACTTCTTTCAGCAAGGCGTTAAGGTTTCCTTTGTTTTTGGTGAGCTTCTTCGGAAGCGCACGGAATCCCCTTTGTCACACAGTTTTGCAGAGAGGAGGTTTCATCATATGCGGGTAGAGCTCATTTATAGACCCGGTTGCAGCTCGTACGCCAGCGTGCGCGACACTTTAGAGAAGGTGATTGCTGAAGAGCGGCTGCCTATCCCGGTCGAGCTGGTAGAAGGCGGCAACCAGACGGCACCCCGAATCCGCATTAACGGCAACGAAGAGCACGATTCCGGAATAACCAACACTCTGGAAGCTTTGACTGATTTGCTGAGCAGGAAATGGAAAGAGCTGACAGAGTGTCCGCTGGCATTATAGGAGCGTAAAACCAAGCATCTGGAGTCTGGAAAACCTTTCCGTGTAACCAATACAACAATTTTGAAGACCCGGCTTCTAGGACTGCCGGGTCTTTTGCTTGGTTGTGATTAAGGACCGCAGCGCCAGTCCCAAGTATTATTGACAAGTTTTGGAATTCCCAAATTGCACGTTCTTCCAGGATTCAAATGCTTTTCAATTCCCTGACTTACGCGCTCTTCCTGCCGATTGTGGTCGCGCTCTACTGGGCGAGCCCGATAAAGCTGCGCGTACCAATTCTTCTTGTCGCCAGCTATGTCTTCTACATGAGCTGGAGACCGGTCTTCATCTTGCTGATTCTTGGTCTGACCGTAGTCAATTACTTCTTCGGTTTCTTCATTCATCGCTCTGAAAAGAATAAGAAACCCTGGTTGTTTGCAGCAGTTGCGACAAACCTGCTCACACTGAGCTTTTTCAAGTATGCGTACTTTCTGAACGATGTGCTTGCCTCGGCCCTCAAACCCCTCGGGATGGCACCGCCGGCGATGCCATTCGACATCATACTGCCGCTGGGTATTTCCTTCTTTGTCTTCGAGTTCATCCACTATGTAGTGGACGTTTACAGGGGAAGCGAGCCGATCAAGTCATTTCTTGCCTTCTCGCTATTCGCAAGCTTCTTTCCAACGCAAATTGCTGGTCCGATCAAAAGATTTCAGGACTTCATACCTCAGTTTCTGTCACCGGCGAAATTCTCAATCAAAGATTTTGACTCTGGTGTTTCGCTAATCCTGCTGGGATTATTCAAAAAGGTCCTTTTGGCAGACAATTTGGCCTTCTTCGTGCAGGGTGGCTTCCAGCATCCGGAACTCTTCAACAGCCTGGACCTCTGGGTTTTCACATACGCATTTGCGTTTCAAATCTATTTCGACTTTTCAGGCTATACCGACATAGCCAGAGGCTCGGCAATGCTATTCGGCTACAAAGTGCCGATCAACTTCAATCTGCCTTATCTGGCTAAAAACATTTCCGAATTCTGGCACCGCTGGCATATTTCGCTCTCCACCTGGTTGCGCGATTACCTCTTCATTCCTCTGGGCGGCTCGCGCGGCTCTCGCTGGAATGTTTATCGCAACCTCATGATCACGATGAGTCTGGGCGGACTCTGGCATGGAGCATCCATGCATTTCCTCATCTGGGGAGTCTTCCATGGGGCGATGCTGGGACTGCACAAGATGTTCAAAGAGACCCGTACCTGGCTTGCCGAGCACGGCCACGGTTGGCTCTCGGCGGCAATCGACTCAAAAGTAGGAACCGTGCTCTCCATACTGTTCACATTTCATGTGGTGTGCATAGGCTGGGTACTTTTCCGCGCCGATACAGTCGCAATTGCAACAGACATGCTGCGCAAACTCTTCTTCATTGATTCGATTGCCGGTGGCGTGCCGGCTTATGCAATGGCTCTGCCGGCGATCAATTATCCGCTCATCTATCCGGCGATCTTCTTACTTCTTCCTGTCCTGGCGCTGTCGCACATCGTCATGGGATATGTCGATAAAACCAAATGGGTCGAGAATTCGCCTCGCCTGGTGAAAGCGGCATGGTGCTGCGCCTTGATGCTCATGATTCTGGTCTTCTCGCCGGACAAATCACCGAAATTCATCTATTTCCAGTTCTGAACAATGTCTAAGCACGCCCGAGTCAAAGCATTTCTTTCCAGTTATGTTTTACTGGGGCTTTTCATGTTCCTCACTCTCGATGTCGGTTTTCGCCTTGCCGACAATGCCTTTCATCTGACCAATCCCCTTGAATCCCCCAATCGGAGCCTTATCTGGTGGACAGTCAACGGATTTGCAAATGAGAAGAGTGCACCGGATATAGCACTGCTTGGTTCCAGCTTGATGATGACTGCTCACCACGCGGGCGATGCCACCAAGCTCAACCAGGTGCAAAACGAAGTCAGCCATTTCCACTCTTCATGCCTTCAAGACTTTCTCTCGGAAAGAACAGGGCAGAAGCCGACAACTTTCAGCTTTGCTATCGCAGGACAGATGGCCTCCGACTCTTATCTAATAGTGCGCTCACTGCTCGTCGGCAGCAAGCAACCAAAGGTAATCGTCTATGGCATTGCTCCGCGCGATTTGATAGACAACACGCTACCGAGCGCAGCCAGTACCGAAACATTCAAGTATCTCAGCCGCATAGATGATTTGTCCGATGTCGCGCTTTCTGCACGCACATCTTTCAACGAACTCTTCCAGTTCGGTTTGGAAAAGGTCATCTACACTCTGTCGCGGCGCCCCAATCTTCTGGCATGGCAGCATAAAATCGCTTATGCGCTTGCACCTTACGGGCAGAACGCAATCACAGTCAATGAATTGTGCTTACCTTTCAAATTGCGTCAAATGGCTTATCAGGAATTGCCTGACGACAGCGGTGCCAACGAGCTCAGAGTCGGTCCTTACGGAGCTCAGTCAGAGCCTTTCAGAGACAACTCCTCTGAATATCGCCAGCGTTATGCATCAATCAAGCAGAAGACCTACAAGAGCCAGTTGAGCTATCTGGAAAAACTGATGAAACTGACAAGTGAGCGCGGAATTCAGCTGATCGTTGTAAACATGCCGCTCACGCCAGGCAATATAGCGCTGATGCCGCCGGGATTCTACGAACAGTACAAAAATAAGGTCAGCGAGATGGCTGCAGCAAATCGGGCGGAGTTTATCGACATGAACAAGCCGGATGTATTCGAGAAGAAACACTTCGCTGACACCGTTCACCTCAATGGATTGGGTGGTGTGGCATTCTTCAAAATGCTCAGCGAAAAGTTGGCACTGAACCGCTCATTCGGCGCCGCCCTGACTACACCTCAATAGCAGAATGCAATGACAGACAATCTGCCCGGTATCGAGGAAGCGACTCAGACAGCAACAACTGAGGAATTTAAGCGCGAACGCAGCTCCACTCGCATGGCGCTCTTTCTTTCCCTCGGCTGTTTTGTGATTGCAGTCACACTAGCGCTTTTGCAAAACACTCGCAAACCTGCTCAAGATCTGGCTATGCTGTTCGACTCGGGCGCCTACATAATGTCCTGCCAGTACGTACTGACAGCGGCACGCAATTTTGCCGGTGGCATGCCGCTCGACACAGCACTGAAATCAATTGGCGAAACTCTCATGCTCAACGGCCCGGTCTTGCCGGGACTGGGCGCTGTCTATTTTGCTCTCATAGGCAGGGAGCCGTCTCTAATCGATATGCGCGCACCTATAGTTTTGCAAGCGGTCCTTCACGGACTGGGTGCTGGGCTCTTGGCACTGTGCGGCTGGAAATTCACGGGCAAGCGTGCGATTGGACTAGCTGCAGGATTTGTGCTGGCAGTTTGGCCACCTGCAATTATTGGCGCCGGTCGATTTTTGACCGAAACAATAACCATATTGTTCATTGCCGCTGCAATTTTTACTGCCAGTTGCCTGCCCAAACAACGCAGCAATGGAAAGCTTCTTCTTTCTCCATTAGTGGCTTTGCTTCTCGGTAGCACTATTGCTCTCATCTGCCTGGCAAAAGCAGCGCTGGCACCAGCAGCGGTGCTGTCCTTAATTACGTCCTTCTCCATCGTTTTTCTCGCCAGGGCCGAAAGACGTTCCTTTGTCACTGCAATAATCGTTGCAGCCACTGGTTTCTGTATTGTTTTTAGTCCATGGTTGGCTTTTACAAAGCTGGCAACCGGCGAGTTTGCATTGACGGCAAAGCGACTGCCGACCTTCAATATGGCCGCCGGACTGAATCCAGAAACTGACGGCTTGAGTGCATTGCCTGAAACACCACTGGTGAAGATGTTTGCAGAGAGCGACGGTCCAGGCGCGGTTGCCTACGCCATCTACAACCTGAATCCGGGGGACTTCTGGGGTCGGATGGCTAGAAAACCATTGCGGCTTTTTCAGTTTCCATGGAATGACTGCCGTCTCGATTTTCTTGGAATTCCGCTTTTAATCCAGGTTTTTGCGCACCAAATTCTGACTATATTTGGATTTTTCGGCTTGATCGCTTTTGTTTCTCTGCCGCTGGCACTGAAACGCCGGCAAGAGGACAAGACTGCCACTGCCGCAAACAAGCAACCACACCCGGAATTAAACCCCGCGAACATTGATGCAACACGGGATGTCGAAATAGATTTGCCTGCCGCCGAACCACAAATGGTTTCAATACTTGTTATAGGACTGGTGGCATTATCTTTCATTTGTGGGCACGTCGCCTATCTGCCTTTCGTTGCCGACAGTCGCTATGGCTTTACCGCCTTGCCTTCATTACTTCTCTTTGCGACCTGGTGCCTTTCGGGACAGCTGAAGCAGCGCATCAAGAAATTAGCCATGATCAGGCTATGCATCGCTAGCGCCTTCATAATGCTCGCATTTACTCTAAAAGAAGATGCGTGGCGCAGTCTTTTTGCGACCAGCAACGAGGCGATGACCGCATCAATTCTCTCACTGGGAGCCTTGTTGCTTTTCATTGGCTGCATGCTTGCTGTGCGCACATTGCTGGGTGCGGGAAAAACAAATACCACAGCTAAGGTGCTGGCGCTGCTATCTTCATACCTGCTTCTGACTCTGATGCTGGCAGCCTCGATGATGGGCAAAGAATACCCTATCGACTGGGAAGCACGGCTGAGTGATAAAGAAGAGTTCGTTCGCATTGTCGATCTGCCTGATTCTATTGATCTGTCTGATACAGCTTTTGTTCTTGTAAATCTAAAGGGAGACTGGCGCGGGGTCAGACTGAAGGTCAATGAGAAGTCGATCGACACTCAACCTATCTCTCTGCTTCAGCTGAACGAAACAGCCGACCTCAGTAATTGCTATCGAACTTTTGGTTATATTCTGCGCACAGGAACCGATGGAATCAATCAGTGGCGTGCCTTTCGATTCGATTCGAAACTGCTGCGGCCGGGCGCACAAAATACTATTTCACTCCACTCTGAAAAGGAGGAGACCGGGCGGGCGAGCCTGACCGGCAGTACTAAATACAACGCGGCTCCATCATTGGAGATTTTCTCGCCGACCAATTTATGCAGATCTCCTTTTTCAATCGAGCCTCGACTGAAAGTCAAATTAACGCAATCCGTCACTCATGCAATCTCGGTTCGAAAAACTGGTGGCTCCGTAAGCAAAGACCTTTCTGCTTCAATCGGGACACAAAACGGGCAATACCATATGTTTTTGCTTGCCGGTCGCGCGCGAGAGACGGCCCCTGCGCAAGACGACCGTAACCTTGCCGCCGCTCAACCCTCTACATATATAGAGGTAAAACAATCGCCGCAACCAAGAAAACAAACGCAGACAAGCCGCTGTGCATATCTAGGTGAAGCGCGCTTGCCGGAAGAAGTACTGGCCGGTCGCCATTTGCTCCTCAGGCTGACCGGAGAAGTGGACTGCGCCAGCCCGATTGATGCCAGAATTGTTCTCAATGACTTGCGCTTGATGCAGGCGGTCGAAGACTTGACCTCAGAGCCTGCTCGCATCCCGGGCTCAGGCAAGCGGAAGTTCAGCGTCGAGGCAATTGCCCTTTCCACGGTTGTGGATCCTAAATCTGCGATGGCGATGATCAAAATCTCATCCGATCTTGTACCATTATCCGTTAGCAATTTAAGGCTGGAAGCGAAGCCTCTTGCGGCACCAGAACTAAGTCTCAGCAGAAAAAGCTGGTACTAGTGATGCGCCTGTCGGGGCGGTATCCAAACGCATACTACACAACATTGCGGTGCCTACTTGCGAAATGGAACCATCAAAAACTACCATATGGTCAGTTGCAGTTTTTAATTCATTTAGCGATGCGGACGCATCGCAATAGGAGGGTTTTATGGCCGTTGAAGCACCTAGCAAAATCGTTGATGCAGCCGCATATTTCGAAGCAAAGCTGGCTTATGAGTATGGTCCGATCGGACTGAAAATGGCGATCGAGAATGGCGAAAAGTTGACCATCGTCGACCTGCGCACGCCCGATCTCTTTGCGAAAGGTCACATTCCTGGCGCAATCAACCTCAAATTCGAGGAACTTGACAAGAACTTGGATAAACTGTCTAAGGACACAACGACAGTCGTTTATTGCTACGACATCGTTTGCCACCTTTCAGCCAAGGCTGCTCTCGAGCTCGCCAAGAAAGGCTATAAGGTCAGAGAGCTCGTAGGCGGCTACGAAAGCTGGACCGAGCACGACCTCAAGGTCGAAGGCGAAGGTCAACCGCATAAATCGGGCTCTTGCTGCGGTGGTTAATCGGTAACAGGAGAGATCCATTCCATGAAGAAATTCAATGTAACCCTTTTGAGTCTGTTGGCAGTTGCATTCGTTGGAACGTCCATTCTTCCGGCAGTAGCTGGCGAAGGATGCTGCTCAAAGAAGCAAAAGGCAGAAGCGACTGACGAATGCTGCAAAGACAAAGCCAAGGCAGAAGCCAAAGGCGATGCCAAAGCAACTGATGCAGCCAAAACCGCTGATGCTTCCAAGCCCGCAGAAAGCGAAAAGACTTCCAAGTAAGGCTTACAGCCCATCTACATGGGATTGAATAATTGAGAGAACCAGCGCTCGCGCGCTGGTTTTTTCTTTGTCATTCAGCATGCAATCAATTTTGGGTCGACACGGTAGCGAGTCCAGCCCGCTACCGGCTTTGCTCCAATGCGGTTGTAGAAACCAATCGCGGCTGTATTCCAGTCCAGAACCGACCACTCGAAGCGTGCACAATTTCTTTGATTGGCAACATGGGCCAAATAACCCATGAGCTTGGCACCAGCTCCGGTGCCTCGAAATTCCGGCGAGACATATAAGTCTTCCAGATACAGGGTTTGTTTTCCCTCCCATGTTGAATAGGCAAAAAAGTACAATGCGAAGCCAACGGCGCGTCCATCATTCTCAGCAATCGCACACGCAAATGGCGGACGCTCTTGCGTCATTTGCCGATGCAAATCTGCAGCGGTCACTTTTACACTGTCTTCTTCTTGCTCATAGCGAGCCAACTCAGTGATCAAATCGACAATCAATTGAGCATCGGCAGAGGATGCCTCTCGTATCGTTATAGCCATTCTCCCTCCAGTGACATTCTGCGCAGCAAAATTACGACCGAACTGGGCATTCGGACGCGCAAGATTCGGTGCGATTCGCTTTCGTCTCAGCAATTTACACCCGCAAAGTCTGGCTGTCGAATAATTGCCCATTTGATACATTTGATGCAAATTTGTTATATTTATTACAGCAATGCTGAAAGTTTCCGATATAGTGCGTGACATTCTTTTCTCGTCAGAGCTTGAACTGACAGCACTTTCACGTCGCGTGCTGAATCTTTCCGCTTATGCCAAACGCATTCATAAAGAGGTAGAGCGCCGCGCTCGCAAACAAGTTCAGCTCGGAACAATCGTCGTTGCTCTGTCGCGCATTTCCGAAGAAGTCACGCAAGAGGATCCACTTCTACCCAAAATTGAACTTGAAGGGCTGGCGGTCAAATCAAATCTCGCCGAGATCACCTTCAACAAATCGGCGGCAAACAAAACGCGCACACAGAAGCTTTACTCCGATACTCAATTTGCACAAGCCGACTTTCTGACCATCACTTACGGCGCAGGAGAAATCTCAATTATCGCTCCGATGCCGCTGGTAAAACCGATATTGAAGCACTTCAAGCCAGATCAACCAAAACTGCTGCTGGAAAATCTAGCTGCTCTTACCGTTCAATTTGGCGACCACTTTATCGACACACCCAATATGTACTTCTCATTGCTGCGTTCAATATCTGTGCGAAAACTGAATCTCGTGGAGTTGATTTCGACTTTTACCGAGCTCACCTTTCTCGTGAGACAAAACGACTTGAACGAGCTTTTCATTTTGATGAACACACTAATGCGCAAAGCCCGCTGATAATTTCGAGAAAAGCTCAAAAATACTGACTTTTCAAAGACTGCCGCTTCGAAATCTTTATGAAATCTTGATGCACACTTTATGCCCCCTAATGAGTTTTTTACGGCTTTAGCGGTTTGATGAGAACCCAGGCGACTGTCCGCCAGAACAGTCCAAGGCAACTCAATATGACTTCTACATTAATAGCCCAGGAACACCGCGCCGCAAGCAAGCGCAACAAGCTTCGACGCTGGTTTTTCAAGGGAATGAGCGACGACAGACCGGATGCACATCACCAAGCCAGTTGGTGGAAAGTGATGTGTTTGACCGGAGTCGACTACTTTTCCACCCTGGGATATCAACCAGGGATAGCGTTTTTAGCAGCAGGATTGTTGTCGCCGCTTGCCACGCTGGTGCTTGTAGCCGTGACACTCGTGGGGGCTCTGCCCGTGTATCGCATGGTTGCAAAATCGAGCCCGCATGGACAGGGTTCAATTGCCATGCTGGAAAAACTCCTGCCCGGTTGGCTGGGCAAAGGCTTGATCCTGACGCTGCTCGGCTTCGCCGCCACCGACTTCATCATCACCATCACACTCTCAGCAGCCGACGCTACAGCGCACATCGTAGAAAACCCGCTTCTGAAATCTTGCCCACCCTGGATGCTTGATCGCATCGGAGTGACAACAATTTTGATTGGCGTCTTGGGGGGAATATTCTTGCTCGGCTTCAGAGAAGCAATTGGTGTCTCTGTGATAGTAGTGGCGCTATATCTTTTCTTGAACGCAATTGTTCTCGGCGAGAGCTTCAGGCACCTGATTAGCGCGCCCCAGTTGTTTTCACAATGGCACGATAAATTACTCTTACAACATGGCTCGCCGTGGATGATGATCGGCGTCAGTTTATTGCTCTTTCCAAAACTTGCTCTGGGCATGTCTGGATTCGAAACAGGCGTTGCTGTAATGCCGCTTGTTAAAGGCGGCAAAGAACGCACGCCGGAAGAACTCGAAGGGCGCATAAATAACACTCGCAAGCTTCTAGTATCGGCAGCACTGATTATGAGTGTCTTCCTGCTCGTAAGCTCAGTTGCGACAACTCTGCTTATCCCTCAACAAGCCTTTCTGGAAGGCGGAGAAGCAAACGGTCGGGCAATCTCATACCTGGCTCACCTGTACCTGGGCCACACTTTCGGGTCCGTTTATGACGTAAGCTCGATACTCATACTCTGGTTTGCCGGTGCATCAGCCATGGCCGGTCTTCTTAATTTAGTTCCGCGCTATCTGCCGCGTTACGGCATGGCGCCCGAATGGGCAAAAGCAGTTCGTCCCCTGGTGCTATTTTTTAGCGCAGTTGCCTTTGCAGTTACGCTGATCTTTAGAGCGGATGTCGATGCTCAAGCGGGTGCATACGCCACCGGCGTGCTTGTTTTGATGACATCGGCGGCGTTCGCTGTTTTCTTGAGCGTTCGACAACAATTCAGGTGGAAGTCGAAAGCATTCTTTCTCATCACACTGCTCTTTATCTACACTTCCGTGATGAACATGATTGAGCGCCCTGAAGGCTTGCACATCGCCTCCTTTTTCATCGGCGCAATAATAATCGTTTCTTTCATCTCAAGAGGAATTAGATCGGTCGAATTGCGCATCGGAGAAGTGACTCTAGATTCGGCAGCTCTGAAATTCATTGAGGAAACCGTAAAAAACACCGGTTGCATAACTCTGCTCGCTCACCGACCCAACGGTCTCGGATATGTCACAAAGGAAGAAGAAACCCGCAAAATACATAAGCTCACTCAAGAAGAGGCGGAATTCATTTTTCTGGAGGTCGAACTGAGCGACTCATCGGATTTCGTAGGCGACCGATTGACGGTACGCGGCGAATATGTGGACGGAATAAGGGTTCTAAGATGTTCCAGCCCTGCAATTCCTAATGCCATAGCGGCTCTTCTTTTGCATCTGCGCGACCAAACCGGTATTCTCCCGCATGCCTATTTCGGCTGGACGGAAGGCAACCCTCTCAGGTATGTATTCAAATTCGTATTCTTTGGAGAGGGTGAAACGGCGCCTCTCACGCGGGAAATCTTGAGACAAATTGAGCGAGAACCGTCTCGCCGACCAAGAATCCTGGTAGGCTAGAACCGTGAATGTCGGGTGGATTGAACCCGCCGCGGGTGCCCATATGAATCACGAAAACCGACTCCGGTACCTTTACACGCTCTTGATTGTCGGCGCTGCCACTCTAATTGCGCGCTTGCTGCTTGCCCACTTTGCCGCAGCCAATCTGGTGATGGTATACCTTCTTGCCGTCGTGGTTGTGGCTATACGCTTCGGTAAGGGTCCAGCCATTTTAGCCTCGATAATGAGCGTCTGCATTTTCGACTTCTTCTGCATTCCGCCTTATCTTACTTTCGCAGTTTCCGATTCTCAGTATCTGCTCACTTTCGTAGCCATGCTTACGACCGCGCTGGTTATAAGCAATTTGACAGCTACAGCCCATGATCAAGCAGAACTTGCTACTAAAAAAGAACGCCAGACATCTCTGCTCTATTCATTCAGCCGCGAGCTGGCAGAAGGGCGAGATTTACCGGCGCTGGCAGACATATCAAAAAGACACATTGCCGAACTGGTTGAAACAAGGGTCGAGGTCTTTGTAGCTCATCCAGGCGAAACTCTTGCTCAAACCGTTAGTGCTAACAAGTCGCTGATAGAATCCGACCGTACGTTTCTGGAAACAGCAATAGCAGACGAATCAAAAGAAGATTTCAAAATAACGCCATCAACGAAAACGGTTGCTCTCAAAGGAACTGATGCCGCGTCCAATCCTCTGGGAATCGTTTTCTTTCCGGATGCATTAGGTGATTGCGATGCGGAGCGACTGAGCACTCTTGAAGCATTCATAACACAGCTAAATACAGCCTGCGAGCGGATACGGCTGTCTGAAGAAAACGAGCAAGCCAGAGTACAGGTAAAGTCTGAGCAGCTTCGTAATTCACTTTTGAGCTCCATCTCGCATGACCTGCGCACACCTCTTGCCACCATAACCGGTGCCGCTAGCGGCATTATGGAGGCAGGAGCAGAAGTAAATCTAAAGGAGTGCAAAGAGCTCGCCACGGAAATTTTCAATGAATCAAGAAGGCTCAACAGGCTGGTCGGCAACCTTCTCGACATGACGAGGGTAGAATCGGGCGCGCTGGAGATAAAGAAGGAACCCCAACCGGTCGATGAAATTATCGGTGCTGCAATTTCTTATTTCGAAGAACAACTGGAATCGCGCACGGTGGAAACAGAAATTCCGGAAGAGCTGCCTATGATTTCCGGAGACGCCGTCTTGATACAGCAATTACTGATCAACTTACTGGAGAATGCGCTTAAATACACGCCTGCCGAATCGCCGCTGCTTTTTACAGCAACTCTCAGCCGCGATAACGACAACTTCATCCGTATCGAAGTCAGCGATAGAGGTCCTGGAATTCCGGAAGAAATGAAGACTCAGATCTTCCAGAAATTCGTCAGGGCAAAAAACAAGTCGAGTGCGAGTGGCGCAGGGCTTGGATTGGCAATTTGCCACGGTATCGTCGAAGCGCACGGAGGCAGAATCGGCGTTTCAGAAAGAAGAGGAGGCGGAGCAACCTTCTGGTTTACCCTGCCTGTCGACAAAACAGATTCAATTCAGAAAAAACAGCCGGAGCAAGCAATTGCGCAAGAAGCGTAAGAGGCAATTATGTCGAAGTCTAAAATAGCAGTGCTAGTAATCGAAGACGAAGCTCCCATCAGGCGGTTTCTGAAGATGACGTTAACAAGCCAGGGATACGACTTTTCGGAAGCGATATCCGGGCAGGAAGGAATGCTCAAAGTTGCATCGGAAAAACCGGACATCGTCATTCTAGATCTGGGATTACCCGATATGGATGGTCTTGAAGTTACAAAACAACTCAGAGAGTGGACTCCCATTCCAATTATCGTTTTGTCGGCGCGCGGACAGGAAAAGGACAAAGTCGAAGCCCTGGATGCAGGTGCTGACGATTATTTGACCAAGCCATTCGGTGTGGCGGAACTGATGGCCCGTGCACGCGTCGCATTGCGGCGAACGATGACAAACTCCAGTGGTGAAACGCAGTCCACGTTCAAATTCGGTGATGTCGAAATTGATTTTCTGAAGCGGCAGGTGACAAGAAAAGGAGAGGAACTGCACCTTACTCCGATCGAATACAAATTGCTTTCGACATTGATCAAATACGCAGGCAGAGTAGTCACTCACAATCATTTGCTGCGCGAAGCATGGGGAGCGGAATACTCCGGTGAAACTCATTACTTGCGGGTATACATGGCACAGTTGCGCCGAAAATTGGAGAAGAACCCAGCCCAGCCAAAGTACTTGATCACAGAGCCTGGAGTCGGATATAGACTTAAAGTAGATTAGTCATTACTGGAATAGAGCAGAAGGCCTCATCACTTAGTTTTTCACCTGCAAAAGGCTCAAACAGACACACTTTCCACCCCTGGCAGCAGATTTAATATTTCCCGAGTCTAAATAGCCTCGCTGGTGAATACACACGCATATCTCCCCTTCACACACGAGCGCAGTCGCACGCCAGGGAGATGCACCGTGAGCAATAAACAACTTGAAAATTCCGTCGGATCAGCGGAAGTAAAAAACAACGCCGGAAAAACGTCTGATCTGGATAGGAACCTATTCAACCAAGCATTCGATATCATGCTGAACGCAGGCAACGAAGCAGCAAGCATCCTGAACAGCGCAAAAGGCAAAACCAGCGAAACAACAAATGATTCCAGCTTGAGCAGTGCAATCGCAAGAGGGGCGATCGCTGGTTCGATCATAGGTAACGCATTAGCGAGCGGAGCAGCTTCATCGGCCGGCAAAGCTGCAGCTGAAGGCGCAGCGGCAGCAGGAAAGGGCGCTTACGATGGAGCGGTGGCTGGGGCTATCTTGGGAAAAACCATTTCTGAGAGCATCGCAAATGGTATTGGCGATGGAATAGTGCGACGGTCTGGAATTAATGACTTACCATCGATGCCGCAGGAGAACAGCTCCAAGTTGCCGCCTGTCATTATCAAAGATGGCGCGATAATAATTGGACGAGATCCCAGTGACAAAATCGGTCCTCGCTCAATGCAATGGCCAGGAGAGGGTCAAGTACCCAGAAGAAAAAGCCCCGAAGAATTAGATCCTGGCTTTAGATTTAAGAGAGAGAATGAGAAAGAAGGGTCCGGCAAGCGAGACCTTCAAAACAAAGGACCTCGCTCTATCAGCGATATTCTGCGCGACGCGATGATATACCCTCAAAAACTTGAGCCATAATGATTTTGCAGCTTCAGATTCAAAGATGATACGGTCATTGGTTTGAAGCAGGTGCGGAAGATTGTGGACAGCTTTAAGAAGTTTCTGAGCAAGTTTAATCAAAAGAACAACGCAGAAGTTCCAAATCAATCGTATGGTACTTCAGAGAATGAACTCGCTGCGTGCGAAGAAACAATATACGCTTACGTACATCGCAGATCGAAGATTTCGCCACATGAACTAATCGACGCGCTACAAAAAATTGCCAAAACAGGTGTTTCTGCGCTGGTTTACGCAGTTACACAACTTGCCGCTCACCCCGACGGAAGAGTGCGCAGACAAGCCTGGAAAACAATCGAAGCGTTGCTTATAGATATTCCCTGCAGTGCGTTGCCCGCAATTGGATACGAGATGCGCCGGCAAGGTGTCGATATTGAAGCGCATTTCCAGGGAGCGGAGATGGACACTCCTGCCAAAGCGTTAGGCATGCTTACATTCAACAAGAATGGCTACATCCGAGAGAACGCGCTGAAAGAGCTGATTCACAGATTTGACGGACAGGAGCTGCCTTTCATTATCATTGCGGCTAACGATTGGGTTGGCAACATTCATGTGCTCGCTACAGAAGCACTGGAAAAACGCGCTAACAAGCAGTACGCGCCTTACCTGGCTGAAAATACCGCTCTGTTTAAATGGCTTTGGGGAACAAGGCGCCACGAATTCGGCAGTTTAAGAACGAATATCGAGGCGCTGATTGCGGAGACTCTGACACGCAGCGATCTTCCAGGCATCTTCTCCACAACGTCAGAAAGAGCAATCTGGTTCTACGCATACAAGCTTGCTGTTGATGCACCGAAACGACCAACCAGCGAATACGACCAACTGATTGATTACGGCATCTCATTTCCAGATTCACGCATACAAAATTTTGCTGCAGAGCAGGTGCTAAAGGGCAAATTGCCCGAGAAAATACAAGACTACTTGCCGCGCTTTCTCAAGCATAGCTCGCCGCAGGTCAGGCGAGAAACCCTGCGTTGGATAGTCGAAAATAAATGGGATAGCTATGAAAACACGCTTTTGTCCTGTCTCTTTGACAGGAGCCTGGCTGTGCGTTTACTAGCGCAACACTATATGGAAAAGTCCAAGATTATTCCTCTGTATCTGGAAAATCTGAACAGTCAAGTTTATCCGATCGACTCGACTTTGCTCGGACTGATCGAGATGCATGCCGAAGTTCCGAAAGAAGCCGTAGAACCATTTTTGAGCGACCAGAACCGTAAGGCCAGAGCTGCGGCTTATTCAATTCTGCTGCGCGATCCATTGTCGAATCACGAGCAAACTGCGCTGAGAGCACTTTCCGATAAAAGCGGATATTGCAATCGAGTTGCGGTGAAATATCTGCGCGGCGAAAGAGGATTACTCAGTAGCGAACAACTTTGGAATTTGTATTCACCAGATGGCCCTGGCACTAAAACGCGAGCTATTTTGAGTGCGATATCAAATCTCGGCACATGGAAGAGCCTGGAGTATTTACTCCTGGCAAAGGCATCTGCGCGAGCTGATTTACAGGACTATCTAGATTGCTTCATTGAAAATTGGAAACTCAATTACAAAGAGAAATTGTCCAACGAACAATTTGAGCAATGCATGAGCGCAATCGAGAAGTGCGAAAGCTTGATATCTACAAGTAAACGAAAGCACTTTGAGTTCCTTCTCAAAACCAATCTCGGCAAGGACGAGATCCAGAATTAAGTCGACATCCCGGTATTGCCAAATGCGATCTAGCACGTTGGCAACACCAGGATGACGAGATTCGAACTGAGCCGAGTATTATTATTCGTTTTCGAACATCGAATTCACCAACTCGAATGTTGGCCCGTACTTCTCATTGGTCACAGCCTGCTTGAAGCTTTTGACGCGCTCAACCAAGATTTCACCATCAGCAGTGTCATTACTTTTCAGGATCGATATCACTTCGGCGATGTATTCGTCCAGCGGCATTGCTCTTGGATCTTCGGCTTGGGCTTGTCCGCCGAGCTCAGTTGCAACATAGGGCGGCGCCAGTTCGAGAACTTCAACTGCACCATTGAGTTGAGAGCGAACCGATTGGAGCCATGAATGCAGAAATGCTTTGCTCGCGCTGTATGTAGGTGCAGCGGTGAGCGGTACGAATGCCAGGCCCGAAGTTGTTGTAATCATGGTGGCATTCTTTTGCTTTCTCAGAAGCGGAAGCAACTCTGCAGTTAATTGGATTACGCTGGTGATGTTGGTCTGAATGATCGCCCTAACTGTGTTGAGGTCGACCTTATCGTCGCTCCAGCTCTCAAACTTAGCTATGCCGGCGTTGTTGATCAAGACATTCAATTGCGGGTACTTCTTCGCGACATTTTCAGTGAATTTCGACACTGCCGCTGCGTCTTGTACATCCAACTGCAAGCCTTCCATGCCCGGGTTTGCTGCTGTGATTTGGTCAATGAGATTCTGCCTTCGTCCGGCAATAATCACTTTATTGCCTAGCTTGTGAAAAGCCTCAGCCAAACCGCGACCAATTCCGCTGGTACCGCCGGTTATTAGTATGGTGTTTCCTTCGAGTTTCATTGTTTGGCTCCTTGTCTTGCCTTGTCAAAGACTTCCGGACAGCGAAAACCACGGCTGCGCGACCTGGCCACCCGGAACCTTTCAACTTACATATTTTGTTATTTGTAAGCTTATCACGGTCAACTTACAAAGTCCAGAATATGTAAGAATATGAATTGGGGGAATTCATGCCAAAGACCGGATTAAGTCCGCAGCAGCTACGAGAGCAAGCGATCGACTACACAGTTGCTCGAATGCGCAAGTTTGGCTATGAAAAGGTTCGCTTAAGTGACATCGCGAAAGATCTAGGTATAACCCATGCAGCCCTCTACAGTCATTTCGCTGACAAAGCTGCACTTTTTGACGCGGTGAGCGAGCGCTTCATTTACGATCTCGACCGCAAGCTCACCGAAGTCTGCGAAGACAAATCTATAAAGAGCACCCAGGATCGAATCACTAAGTGGTTTCTCGTTCTGCATCGCGCCAAGAAAGAGAAGGTCCAGAATGACCCGGAAATCTACCGTGCCTTTAATTCTTGTGCTCAGATGGATAAGGACTTTGTCAAAGCCCATCTCTCTCTCATGGAAACCCAACTTACGAATCTTGCGCAACGCGCCATTGATGAGGGTTCGATGAAAGGCAATGCGGCGGCGATTGCAAAAATGCTGGGCACCGCAACGATAGATTTTCACCATCCATTAATGGTGGTTGAACGCATCGGCGAAAACAGAGAAAAATTGTTGGAGCAAATTCTTTCCGTCCTATATAAAGGATTGAAATAGCTTTTAGCGGTAAGCCGTACTGCTAGCTCACGTCGAAAGCACTTCCGCTTTCAATTTATGCAGCACACCATGATTAGCAAAAAAGAGGTGCGCAGTACAGTTTATGCCAGTAATCGAGCGCAAATCTCGAACGTATCCAAGCATCTGAGGCAAGTGCTCTGCGGCTTGAGCATCGATTTCGGAGATGGGAAAACTGTCGATCTTATAGTCGACCAGATGCCATTCACCATCCTTATCCTCAATGAGCAAGTCGGGACGTTTGTCTTCCAGGCCTTCGTCAACATAGCTGAAGTATGGAATTTCGTGCAATCGGCGGCGGGCATTTTTCATGAGCAGAAAAAGATCGCTGTCGCAAAATTTCTCCATCCATCGCTCGCCTTGCCTGACAAGGTGGGACACGACTTCCGGATGGCTCGCCCAGTCGCCCTGAGCCAGCGCGACTTCTTCAAGGAGCCAAGACTGAGGCTTCTCTAGACGAGTTAGCATGTGTTCCATCAAGGAGTGGAAATAAGTACCAACGAGCGTCGCCTCCAGGCGAACACCATCTTTTCCAGGCGTAATTCTGCGGCTGGTGGGCGCGCGCAAAACCGCATCAGAGTCGAGAATAGGTTCGATGAGATCGAGACGGAGCAGTTTTTTCGCTTCATCCAACTCTTCGATCAAAGACAGTGACGCCACCTCAGCCGGCAATTTTGCAACTGGCTCATATCTGCGAATTGCCACTTTGCTGTTGGGTCCAAGGTCGAAAGAAATTCGCTCCTCTCCAGCGTAATCTGAAGGGACGACATGATCGAATAACCATGTGGAAAAAGAGTTGAAACGACTTTGCTGAGCATCTATAAAGAGGGCAAGGTGATCTCTGGGCCGCGTCATGGCGACATAGAGCAGGCGCTTTTTCTCTTCCGCTTCCATATCATTGTCAACGAGCTTTGCAAGCTGGAACCACGACGGGGTGTTTTGATCTTTCTCTCTGCTGGCGGAAACGCTGCGATCAGTGTTGAGCGCGATTCCATACTGTTTGTGAAAAAGTAATTTCTTATGGCGCGGATCGATTTTGGAAGAGAGAAAAGGCAAAATTACAACAGGAAATTCAAGCCCCTTGGACGCATGTATAGTCATCAATTTCACAACGTCATCGGTTTGCAATGGCGCGTCAGCTTGCTTAACTCTGTGTTCGCGCATCAAAGACAAGCGGCGCGCGAATTCTCCAGGCGACAAACTCTCATTGCCTGTTGCAAGCTGAACGAGCTTCCATACATTTCTGGAGCGCTGACGTCCATTTTTCGAAGATAGAAGGACAGTGTCATAATCAGTCAAGCTGAGAATTTCGCGAATGAGTTCTCCGAGAGGTCGCAGTTGTGCACTCTCTTTGAGCTTGCGCAAATGAGCCACGGCCTGCCGACAGACCTCAAAGCCAGGGCGCTTTTCGTCTGAAACTTGGCATAACATCTCCCATAAGTGGGGGTTGCGCGGATTGCCGGCATCAGTCACCAACTGATGGATGATATCGTCGGTTATGGAGAAGAGCGGAGAGCGAAGAGCGCCCAAAAGTGAATGGCTGTCAAATTCGTTATCGAGGAAGCGAAGAAGATTTTCGATGTCGAAAACTTCCTGACGCATCAAGAAGCTCTTTCCGCCTAGAGTTACAAACGGTATTGCATGGCGGGTCAGCGCTTCTTCCAGAGGCGCGAAATGATCGTTCTTCTGTACCAGAATAGCAAAATCACCGAATTTAGCCGGACGCGAGGCAGAACCATCTTTAAGCTGAATCGGCATTTGCAGCCGCACTTTCTCCTCAATCCACTGGCAGATCAATTCCGTCTCAAATGACTTCTTCTGCTCGGCATTTTCCGTCGACGAAGAATCGAAAAACAGAACTTCGGTCCTTTCGGTATCAACAACACGCTCGCGGTGCGCATCCAAACTCTCAAAAGAGGCTCTGTAGATTTGTGGGTCGGCACCAGGATCCAGCAATTCTGCAAAAATCGCATTAACACCGTTAACCAGATCAGGATGGCTGCGAAAAGACTTATTCAGAGGTATAACATTCTTCTCTCCCTGCAAAAAATCTATGGTTACACTGCTGGGTGAACCGCACAGGGCGTTTTTCCACTCATTGAAATTGGAAACATCCGCCCCCTGAAACTTGTATATCGACTGTTTGTCGTCACCAATGAGGAAAAGTCTTGTCTTCTCACCGGCCAGTGACGCAACAAGTCGAGCCTGGGTGGCATTGGTGTCCTGAAATTCATCGACGAGAATGGCACGAAGAGAATCATTGAAGTGCTGTCGCGCAGGCGAATTCGGCTGATTCAGCGCATCAAACGTATAATGAATCAAATCGTCGTAGTCCAATTTGTGCACAATCTTCTTCTTGCGCTCATATATTTCGATTGTGCGCTTGGCAAGAGAAATAAACGCGCGAATCAGATGGAAGGCTTCAGTATCTGATTCCTTCAAACCGGTGGGAACTTTTTTGACTGCTTTCTCGACAGCACCTTTCAGCTCCTTCATGCGGTGGCGCAATTCCATGGCATCCTTACCGCCTTTATTACCAGGCGAAGGATGGTCATAAAGTCCGTAAACGTAAGACCACAGTCCTTCAGTGATAACAGGCTCCAGAGATGCACGATCGATTCCTTCGGCCAATGACGCATATGCTCGGCGGATTATCTCGAGTTCACTGCCTTCATTCCACGGATTTTCGACTACATGGGCAAGCGCGGTACTCCAGTTGGCATCAGACACTATCTGACAAATCGCGCGTTTACGCGCCCAGAGCAAAAGTTTCTCAAACCGGTCTTTCATGGCATCGTCACTGGTATCGCCCATTTTGTCGATGACTTCAGCAAACTGAAGAGACGAATTCAGAATATCCAGCAACCAGCTCTTAACTTCATCGATACTGAAAAGGTCAAGTAAATCGTGCTCTTCGCTGCGCGTTGAAATGGCGTGCCGCAATGCTTCATTGATAGCGTCCTCGCTCAATTCCGCACGCTCGATGTCATCGAGGACCTCAAATTTCGGATCGACTCCACCTTCTACAGGAAAAGCCTTGAGAATACTGTCGCAAAGACTATGAATCGTTCCAATCCGCGCACCATCGATATCGGCGACACAGAGCAGCCAGCGCTGACTCTCTTCACCCTGAGACTGGTCTTTCAGCGCCTGAAATCGCGCCTTCAATCTGGTTCTCATTTCGCTGGCCGCTTTCTTGGTGAAAGTTACGGCGACAATATCGGCAATTGTCAAATCAGGGTTGCTGCGCAGCACTTCGATATAGCGCTCTACCAGAACGTGAGTTTTGCCCGAGCCGGCTCCTGCCGATACCAGCACATTCTTGTCTATGCTATAGACAGCTTCTCTCTGCTGTTCTGTCAGTTGTGACATTGCCCGCGCCTCATGACTCACTTTCCTCTTCTGCGGCAGCACTACATTCAGTAATTCTACAAATCATCGAATGCTGGCAGCCGCGACAGGAAACTTCTCCGTTTGGTCTGACTTCAAAATCTCCATTTCTGATTTGGTCGACATACTCAACAATGTATCTCTTGGATTTTTCAAGCAGACTTTCGGACTGAACTTCTTCGACAATTGGCTCTCCGTCTTTCGCTTTCTTTGGCTTTTTAATGAACTCTAGAGAGCCAAGGGTGCTCGCTTGAGATACGCTGAGAAATTGCCCGACTTCTACTTCCGCTCCCGGCAAAATCGATTGCGAAACAGCAAGAGCGTAAATCGGCATTTGCAAGTTGCGACCTTCCAATGCATCCCTTTCCGAAATCGGGGTCGAACCTGATTTGTAGTCAATAACACGAACTTTCGGATGTCCGCTGGCTGTCATTTCGGCCGCTAAATCAATTCTGTCTATCACCCCTATGATTTTTACTTCTTTGCCGCCGGATTTCACTATCAAAGGCGGAGACTGAGGTTCTCCTGTCCTGGAAGTACCAAAACCATGTTCAAAAAGCGTAGGTACAAAACGCCCTTGCTCTTTCACAGCCCTGCGTTTTTCCTCGAGAACAAAACGGACCAGACGAAACGCTATTTCTTGATCTTCGTATTGCGCGAATTCTCCGCGTTTGACCTGATGCTGGGCGTTCATAGAAATAATTGCGCTCTTGGTTGCACTCTCCAGAAGACGCCTGATTTCGTCCTCTTCCAGCTCAATCAGTGTCTTGCCGCGTTCTTTCAAATCTATATAGAACAACTCGAGCGCTTTGTGATACGCCTCGCCCAATATCGTGACTAGAATCTCATTGGTAGGCTCTTCATGCGGCTCGACTTTCAACACATGGTTCGTCCAAAATTTGAATGGACATTTTCCGTAGTCATTAAGACGAGAGGGGCTCCAGTCCTTCGGCATGTTGACCTTCAACGAACCACTGGCAACGAGGTCTGTCAGCCAGCCGTTATAGACCAAGCGCGAAGCACCGCTTTCTCTGGCTTTGAGCATAGCGATCGGTGCAGATATTTTTTCGGAATAAGACGCGACATCAGGATGGGTCATCGCCAGCATTGCTTCTTGCTGATTGCGCCACAATCTGTTTGCCACATGATCTCTTACCGAAACGGGTTGATATGTCGCGCTGGCAAAAGGCTCGACTACATTTAGCGAGCGAACCCCCTCCTCTTTGCCGCCGGTCAAAAGAAACGACGGTATCAACTCCTCGCCGTCTACGATATCTGTGGTTGGACATGTGATAACGATGCGCTCGCGGGAGCGTTCAAGCAACGAATTGAACAGCGCAGATTCGAACCCCGCATGATGGCGCGGATTGTGCAAATCCACACCAAAGAATTTCCACTTCTTAATTTCTTCCGGACTGGCAAAACCAGAGCGCGATACACGTCGAGGAAATTCGCCTTCGACCAAACCTGCAAGATAAATATCGGAAAATGTCTTATTAGGTGCCAGCTCAGCGCTGCAGATTCGAACTTGGTTCAAGCCCTCTCCCGGACTGCGGAAAGTGGATTGCTCGAACATATGTACGAGCTTTCGGGCAAAGTCCTTATATGTAAAAGTCTGGCCGACGATAATCATCGACTCCTTGATCAAAAGAGCGAGTGACTGTCGCACTACAGAGAGCGTCGTCTCTCTCTGCCAGCGATTAAGTGGAATTTCGTCATCTCTCTCATCAGGTCGCGGAGCCATAAAAATCTCCTCAAAGGCGTCTTCGACCCAGGCGACCCATTGCTCATGAGGTAGCGTTTGCGATGGAGGAGTAGTGATGTCGAAGAACTTGCCCAGAGCAGTCTTTATCGAAACAGTTCCAATCAAACGCGCACAGTCTTCCCACTGGTCCCGACCGGCAACGACTGCAAAATCATTAGCCGACTTCTTGTCCAAGAGCTCAACATCTTCCCGGCTCAAACCGAATGCTTCCAGTCTGGTAAACGGACTGCGCAAAAACTTGATAGTTGCCGCCCTGGGATAATCCTCAATGGAAAGAGTCAAGAGTTGCTGGTACCACTGAGCGAGCGGCAGCGACAAAAGTTCGATTGATTCATCCAGATAGTGGGGAATACCTGCGCCTTCAAATGCACTGCGTACTGCAGTTCGATACTGCTTCAAATCACGAATCACCACCAACATATCGGATGGTTCTATGCCGTCAGATACAAGACGCTGCTTGATCTTGGAGGCGATGAAGTCCATCTCGAAATATCGATCCATGGCACGAAACTTTTCGACAGTATATGTACGCTGCTTTCGGCCGGCGGAGCTTGGCACATCACCGGGAGCTTTGATAAACAGCGAATCAGCCATCGCGAAAAGCGAAAGTTGCAGAGCATTGTCACCGGCTCCCTGGCGGCGCTTCTTCGGCTTCAGGACTGGGATATCCGGTGCATCTACGGGAACGGCAGGTAGCACTGACGAATGGAGGAGCAATTTGCCTGCAAGTATATTCTCAAGATCTCTGAAGCTATCGTCTTTCCACAAATAGTCGTTATTAGGGTCTTCATCCGGGCGCAGATAGTCGAATAGCACTTCAACTTTTTTGCAGTAAGGCGCCAGGAGATCAACGGCTTGCAATTGCAGCGGATTGAATCTGTCGAATCCGTCGACGGCAAGAAAGCCCAGATTCAATTCAAGATCCTTTTCAGACGTAAGTTTTTCGCGCAGCTTAAAAGAAACGATGCGCTGGTCGACATACCCGAGACGCTCGAGCTCCAGCCAATAGCGCTCATAAATTCGCGCCAATTCCATATACTTCGAGCCGCTGTCCACATTATTTTCCAGCCTCGAGATCACATCCGTCGGTGACAAAGCGGCGCGCTCGAATTCATCTATAAGCTCGATAATTTGTTGGGAGGTTCCGTTGAATTCAACAATCGGATCTATTGCTTTTAGAGCACCTTCAGCTTTCATGCTGAGCAAAATCTGCTGGAGCAAAACTGGTCGCACGCGCTCAGGCATCAATCGAAAAGAAACGCCCAGTTTGCGCAGAATTTCTTCAAGCAGTCTATAAAAGGAAAGAATCTTCAAGCCGAAGACGCCTGGAAAATCTCTGTGCTCGGCAGCACCATCAGCCTGCCGTTTTTTCACAAGAGCAAGCATGCGCTCGGTAATGAGCTTTCTATATCTCTGCGAGGGTACAACCAATAACGCCTCGCCCGGGCGATTGGTTTCCAAATAGTCGAGCAAACGCTCCAGGAGCTTGACGCTCTTGCCAGTACGGTATGGGCCGGTGAATACTTCTATATTCGTCATGCGTCGAGGATGCGCGAGTGAAACGCCGCCCGCTTACTAGCGGAGCTCGTGGATCACAGGTCCGGCAGCTGGCTGCCTATTACCTCAGATATTCTCGCATGTTCGAGTTGACGCCGCGGCGCAATTTATTAAGCGCTCGGACTTCCAGATTTCTCGCCTGTTCTTTTGTCAAACCCATATTCCTGCCGCTTTCTTCAAGGCTCATGGGGGTCCGGCCCGTCAGACCATAGCGGAAAGAAAGAAGTTCGCGCTCCTCGGTATTAAGGCAGACCAAACAGTCCAAAACATGTGTGACCATTAGGTTTGCAGCTGTCGCCTCATCCGGAGCCAGGGCTGTTTCGTCCTGGATTACATCGGCCAGCGTAGCGTCGGAGTCGTCGCCGCAAGCCGAGTCAAGAGATAATGGACTGCGCGATGAATCATAAGCAAGAAGGACCTTCTCGCGGCTGACCCCCGACGCTTCGGATAATTCGTCAGGCGTAGGCACGCGCCCCAATTCCTGGCAAAGCGCAGTATTGGATTTGCGCAGCTTGTTAAGAACTTCATTCATGTGAACAGGCACGCGGATCGTGCGCGCTTTGTTAGCAATAGCACGAGTTACCGCCTGACGAATCCACCAGGTTGCATATGTTGAAAACTTATTGCCGCGCTCGGGGTCAAACTTTTCTACAGCGCGCATAAGACCCAGGCTGCCTTCTTGGACAAGGTCCTGAAGACCCAGTCCATGGTGGCGATATCGCTTGGCAATACTGACAACCAGCCGCAGATTGGATTGAATCAATTTGCGTTTGGCAACAGCGTCGCCCGCCTTGATTCTTCTGGCTAATTCGATCTCTTCGCGACCGGTCAGTAATTTATGCCGAGCAATCTCTCGCAAGTAAATGCGCACCGAATCTTCTTCGACTTCTCTGGGCTCGGCAGCAACTTCCCCATCAATCGGTTCTGTCGCTGCGCCACCATCGGCGAAGTCACTTTCGAACTGTTGTTGCTCAAGCGTACCGGCAAAAAAATCGTCTGCTTCTTCTCCGGTGAGAAGAGTGGTCATGCCGTCATTCTGCTTGCTTGCTGCTGAACTCTGTCTTCTTGCCATTTGAAAGACTTTCTTGCCTCTGCCACCCGCACCATATACGGTGTATATATTCAGCCATTACACCACCTAGTATGTTGCCAGAAACGGCGAGCAGAATCTAGTAGGTAAATTCGGGGGGTGCGAATGAGTCTTGCAATTTCGGTGGTGATTTTGCGTCACGAATTGCAAAATCTATCTCAGTCAAGAACCGCTCTATATGCGACTTTACAACGCGTCGAATCAATGGTGGCAACTGCTCGACTGGTATCGCCGATGATACATCCCCCTCACAAGAATTTTTCCGAACCACAACAATTCGCAGCGCCTCATAGTGATTATTGGCGATTGCGGACAAATTAGAAGCAGGATGGATATGCAGAACAACCATATCGCGCACCGAAAAGTTTGAAACGAGTGCGCTGATTTTAACGTTCTCCCAACAAATAAACACCGGCTCTTCGGATGAAGGGGAACTGGGGTTTTCCCTGCCCCCCAGAAGCTAGCCTCTGCGACAGCGGTCCAGGAGATTAAACGGGGCGTGCCGACAGCCAAATTGGGTATATCAAGGAAGGGTAAATCAGCGGGTCTGCCGTGGACGAAGACCTTGACAGACAGGGCAAACGACCGAGCGAGGGTGGAGAGAAAAACCCTCGTGCCGCCGCGTCTTCGGAAGTTCAGGAGGCACGAAAGCAAAATGCTGAGAGCAATGAGGGGCGTCGGCCCATGCGGCTGGAAGAACTGCTCGAGCGCGCCAAAACCGACCCTATCGCCAGAGACCTGGTTGACGGGCTGAACAAGTTAAACAAGGTCACAGACGAGAAAGAGCGCAAAGAGCTGATTCGACGGCTGGCCAATAGCGCTCAGATGCACTTTCATCGGGACATAGCCGATCTGAAAGACCTACAACACATCCCCCACAGCAAGCACGACAAGCAGCTGGAAGCAATGCTTTTAAAGGGGCGTGACATGATTCGCTTCACAGGCGATGTTCCGAAAGTAATCACCCAGGAGCTCAAGGCTCTGCGTGAGGAGGAGCGCAAGCAGGGCAAAACCTTGGGCTTTGTCGAGCACGCCATGACCATGCTCAAAGGGCTAAAAGAATCAGTCATGGCGCCGGAGCAGAAGAAATCCGCAGAGCAAGCGCTGCGAGAGTCCATTGCAGAACAACTGGCGCCCGAGTTGAAAGAATTGCGCGAAAAGAGAGCATCCGGCATCGAAAAGACGACGCTTATTGTCGGCAGCGTGAAAAGCTTCGACGAAGAGACAGTTACCAATGTGCATCTATTGGAAAAGGCGCTGCACCCTCCCGGCTTGTTTGGGCTACCTTTCGGCGAACACGTCGACTTCAAACAATTGAAAGAAATTCTCGATGGGATGCCTGTTGAAAAACGGCAAAATGCAGCAGAAGCATTCGCCAGCGAGAGTGAAGGGCAAAAGGACTTTTTCAGCGAACTGAGATGGCGGGGAATTGAACATCCGGCCGATGTTCAAGAAATCGAAGCAATGTTCCAGCGCAGGAAGGACGTCACAGACTGGGCTGGTGACTTGCAAAACGACCTGGTCAAATTGAAAGAGCTGAAGCAAAAGAATTTTATCTACGCAGCGGTCGGGGCAGAAGAAATGCTCGCAGGCATAGGCGTTCGCGACCCGCAGGCGAACAACGTCGAGCGAGCCATGCGCCAAACCGTTTCAATGATGCCGGCTTTGGCGATAGCAGAATTGGAAAGAAATCACAGCTCACTCTACAGTCAACTGACGAAAGCCCCTGAAGTTAGCGCGGAAACAAGAGCAGCCTTGAAAATAATGCTCGAAAATCCTTCCTGGTCAAAAGAGACTGAGTCCGTAGCAAATCTGGTCCGTTTGGCAGTAGACCACAACAATTTCGACTTATTCAAAGACACAATGACTCACGCTTCGCCAGAGGCCAGGCAGGACTTTTCCCGATCAAAAGAAGCGATAGATGTTCTCAGAAAATATTCGCTGCAAGCAGAAGTGGTATCAGACCTGATCGCCAATGGAAAGGAGTCTCTCGCAACAGGCTTGCGCAAAAACACCAGCTGGTACGGATGGATAGGGGCGAATAAGGAAGAAGTCGAGCGCCTTGTGGAGTTCGCTGATCCGGCAGACCGAGCCGCTTACACGAAGGGACAGGCTTTAGCCAAGCTGAAAGATCCGGGCGAAGAAGAAAAAGCACTGATCGACTACTTTCGAACTGTCGATCAAGCGCTGAAGGCAGCGACAGTTTACGACAAAACTCAATATGACTTGCTCAAAGCGAAAATGACGGGCACTCCGGAAATTTACGCGCCGCTACGCAAGCTTCATGGTGACGGATTCTTCGGGAACTTTCAGAGCAACGACCTGAGCGGTATGAAAAAGGTCGTTGAGAACATATCGCAAGAAAATTGGCGATCGCTAAGAGAAAATCCAAGTCACCTCGCCAGACTGGAAGATGATTTGAAAACATTTCTGAGTGATGAAGAGCGCGCGCAAATAATGCAAATGCTCAGAGCGAAAGTAGGCGATAAAGCAAAAGACAACCTGAATTATGAAAAGTCCAAAGAATTGGGCAAGCGCTCTGTTGAAGATTTCTTTCGCGAAGAAACTCCTCATGAATCATGGAATATCGCCAGTCAAAAAAGCTGCCGATTGGTGAAGCTGGAGCGTATTTTGCAGCTGACAGTCGCAGAAAAGAACGCGTATAAGAAAGATCCAACATCGATCGACAAATTGATCGAATCACATTTGCAAGGCGATGAACTCCTGGTGGCAAAACGCCGGCTCCAGCAAATCATCCGCGGAAGCGAAGTTACTGATTCGATAAACGAGGCATTGCTTTCGAATCTTCAAGATGTTTCAAGTTCAAAACGTGCAAGCAAATTAGAAGCAGCGATAGCAAGTTTAGACAGGGAAACTCTTAGAAATCCAAAGACATCCGAGCAGAATGAGTTGCGCCAGTCATTTCAGCAAATCATCAAACGATTCTGCGACGAAACAGGCAGAGGTCCCAGATATGACCAGGATGGACAACAGATTTACGAGGGTCAATACGAAGAGTACATTGCAAAGACGTTCAACGACGGACGCTTGCCGCTGGATTTGAAAGTTGCCCTATTCAAAGAATCAAAAGTTTCTCTTGAGACTCTAACGAATCTCTCCAAACAAGAAGTGCAAACGCTGATGGGCAAGACCCCTGCAGCCCAGTATATGCAGAACGAGTTGTTCAAGTCGAAAGAGCAAGCCGAACTGGCACGTGAAATCTTCGAGCTGAAAAATGCCGGAGACATACCGGAGGTATTGCGTATCAGGGCTGCGGTCGTCGGCTTTGACGAACCACTGAACAATACTATTGAAAGATTGGAGCGCTTAAAGCCGAAAGAGCGAGCCAAACTTGAAAGCGAGTATCTCAAATATCATTCGACAATGAATGCCGACCTTCTTCATATTGCAAACGGTGCAGACAGGCGCAGACTGGTAGAAATATATGCACCCGTGCCGATGGGGCAAAATATCATCTCTCTGCAGAAGGAACTGACCAGAAAAGACGGCGCGGCGGATTCATTCATAATGGCTGGAGCTCTCGACGCTCACGCCAGGCTCGCCAAGGTATACGCCGAAAATAAAGAAGCAATTGCCAGATTAGATCCAAAAACGAGAGAGGAGCTCGATGGAGCTCTGGAAAATTATTTCGTTGCCCGTGCCAACTTCGTGGCAACCAAGCGTGAAACTGCAGAAGCTGTCGCATCAGCAACGACAATGCTGATGGGCGTAGCCCTGTCGATTGCCGACCCGCCGGCAACAGCTGCCATCCTTACTTCGGCTGGAGTCGTCGGCGCAGGAGTAAAGCTCGAGATGACGCGCGCGATGATGGGAGGCGACTTCGATGAATCGCAGTCGCTCAAGATCGCCGGCGGCGGCTTTATGGATATCTCCTTTGGATTTGCCGACAAAATTGTCCCGCTGAGCAAGTTGGTAAAACTGGATGCAAAAGTAGCCGCAGCCACAACTGATGCTGTTTGCGAGCGAATCGGCACAGCCAAGACAATATCGCTTATCAGGCAAGACGCCCGAGAGATAATGTTCAAAGGACTGTCGGAGATGTCTCTCACCCACTGCGCCTTCGGCTCAAAAGAGTTTGAGCATGAAGTGCACAAATTGGCAAAGGCGCTCGTTAAGGAAGGCGCGGATCCCAAAGAAGTAGAGACTCTCGTAGGGCTCATAAGAGAAGAAACAAGCAAGAGAATATCAGCCAGTCTGCAACAGAAGATTCGAAACGAGGTCTTTAAGGCTGGCGAAACATCAACGCTGGAGACCGGCGGCGAACTGACAAAAGAAGCCATTCTCGAGCCGGACAAGTTGAGGATCGACGAGTTAGGAATCAAGTCCAGTTCCGACCTGGCTGCCGCTCTAATCAAATACATCGAATTACGAGCTGCCGGAAAAGTTATTGGAAAAACTATCGAACACGCCAACTTGCAGCTGGCGAAAAGAGATCTTTTCGAGTCGGCGAAATCTTTGCCGAAAGAGAATTTCGTTCGAGTAATCAAACATACAAAAGTTCTGGAAAGCAGAATTAGTGATCCAAAAGAAACTGCAAAGACTTTGCGCGAAGTCGCCCATTTCTTTAAGCCGCGTGAAAATGGCTTGGACATTGACTTTTCCAAGGTACCAAACAGTGAAGACCTGAAATTTCTAGGTCAGCAAACCTTATATGAGCTGGCTCATCCGGAGATGATTCATCAGGGAGACAACAATACCTGTAATGCAACAGTCGTGCAAAAACAGCTTGCTTTCAATCTGCCCTACCGCTATGCGCAAATGCAAAAGGAAGCGGCAAAATATGATCGCTGGACTACCGCCGACGGCACCAGCTTCAGACCTTCTGAATTCGGCGCCTTTATCGATGACAGACAAACTAGTCGATACTGGCAAAGCCAGAACGATACCCATCTAGATTTAGATTTACATCGCCAACTGAGCTGGCGTCCAACAGAAAAAATCATGCAGACAGCTCTCGTCAATGCACATTGGCAAAGAATAGAAAGACAGCTGAATATCGTCGAAAATGCTGATGGCGTGTTTATCGCACCACCAGAGACAAAAGGGGCTTTCCTCAGAAAATATGCTCCCGGCGAAATAGCATTCCTCGGAACTGATGAGGAGAGCCGATTGTGCTACAGAAAAGACGGCGCATGGCTGCCGTTCAAGAATTTGCATCCGGAAAAAGAAGGAAGCGTGCTGACGACTAGCCCCTTTATCGGCAGTGAGCACATTGAGGATATGTTCAACCAGACAGCCGGGCAAGGTCATTTCGACCAGGGATTTGTCCTTATCGGCCCGGCGCCCGCAAATGCGAACCCAGCCATAATTGAAAGTATGAGCCGGAGCCAAACATTCGTAGAGAGTCCCGAGCAGCTTCAGCAAATCATAAAGACTCGGGCTCAATCCAGAAGAGGCGCCACAGCCATCGCAATTGATACAGAAAAACGCTCTCCTGGTAGCAATGGAGGAGGACACATCATACTGGGACTGTATAATCAAGCAGGAGATAAATGCAGCATCTTCAACAGCGGGGGCAAGAGAGAAGAAGATCTGGATTTCAAAAAACTCTTTGAAATTCTCTTGGAGGAGAAATTCGATGGCACTCCTGGACAATAGCCAAGGAACAACAAGGGAACTTGTCCTCAAAGACGGAGTGCTGAGGACGGACGGTGCTGTTGCCAGCATCACAGCTCCTAGAGACTGGACAGCAAGCATGTGGTCGAAGTCTGTGCATCCGCAGATGCCACGTCAGATCTCGATCACGCTTTCGAAGCCGGACTCCAAAGTAGCAGTCGGAATTTTCTTTTCAGGCGAGGTGCTGGAAGAATACGAGGCGCGGCAGCGACAACAGAATTTGTTCGATCATGATGTCTCCATGAGGGCCTCCAGCAGCCAGGCAAAGCAGCCGATGGCGGAAAGCGGCATACGATCGAAAACCTCAAAACTTCAGGATCTGATTTTTCTGGCCGCACCACATCCGGTTCCAAGCAGCGAGAAATACTGCCTTGGTCTGCAGTCTACCGAGTTCAACGGAATGAAAAGTGTAATGTTCGAGTTTGAAAACGCCGATCTCGGCTCAAAAACGATCGAATATTGCATTGACGTAAATGGAGATGGGCGCGTAATCTACATCCTCTACTTCACTGCTCCTAAAGACAGCTTTCCCGAGCACATGGACACAGCAGTGGAGATTTTCAAATCCACGGTCTGGCGAAAAGACTTCGATCCGCTAAAAACTATTGAAATAGTGGACTAGTCATTTCTCAACGAAACAACTGCAATGTTGCGCACCATATCAGGTGCGCCTTCTGAAACACTTATCCAGCGATGAAAATTCGTGCCCGTTGGGATTCGAACCCAAGGCCTTCGGCTTCGGAGACCGACGCTCTATCCAGCTGAGCTACGGGCACATGAATGCCCATTATAGCCCGTCTCTTCAGGGTTGCCGGACCATTTCTTCCAGGGCGTCAAGATTGTGAATAGTCACGCGCTTGGATTCGATGTCAATCCAATGGCTGGAGCGGAACTTATTGAGTATCTGAGTAACAGTTACTCTTGACGACCCCACCAAATCAGCGATTTCCTGGTGAGTAAGAGGAAACTCTACGCGAATGCCGTTGGGAGTGACCTTGCCGTGGGACTCGGCAAGCGTGACCAGCAAGCGGGCGACTCGACTGGGTACTTGCCTGAATACAAGGTCCTCAATCCGAGCCTGTGCCTGTTTCAGCCTTCCGCCGATAATCTGAATAAGCCTCAAACCAAATTCCGGATTCTCACGGATAAAGTTCTGGAAAGCCTCTCGGCTGATTTGATAAATACGCGACTCTTCAAGAGTTTCCGCATAACTGTCATGCTCGCCTGATTCCCAAGATGCCTCACCAATGAGGTCACCAGGGCCCAAAAGCGCCAAAATAACCGTTTTTCCTTCCGGCGAGAGCCTGGTCAGGCGAACCCGTCCCTTCTCTATAAAATAGATGGCCTCGGAAGGTGCTCCAGGTGAAAAAACCATATGGTGCTTGGGCAGCTCCAATTCTTCCAGAATTCCCAAGAGCCTACCTA